>JBAVXU010000258.1:0-14490 GCA_049698415.1 Mycobacteriales bacterium | reverse complement strand
CCTCGGCCGTGTCCTCCTTGGTGCCTCGCTCCTCGAGTCCTTCCTTGATGTGGTCGTACTGCCGCTCGCGCTTCTTGCTCCACGCTTCCTGTGGCATGCCACCACTCCCTCCGAAGCTCGACGTGCGCCCGAAGCAGTACCCGATTTCGGGCATGCGTACCGTCAACGGTCGATCTTCGCGCCCCAGGCGGCCGAATGGCTCATTTCCGCAGGTCACGCGGCCCGCCGGAGGTACCTTTGCTCCGGTGGGGCTCGCCGGCGAGCCTCTGGGTGTACCTGGCCGGGGGGGCCGCGGCTTGAGAATGTCCAGATCTCTGCGTCACCGGCTGGGCCTTGCCGTCACAACGTCCGCGGTCCTCGCGGCGGCAATCAGCTTGACCCCAGCAGAAGCTCACGAATTCACTCCGGCGGCGTTGCTCACCAGCACCGTCGCTCCGCCGTTGGCTCTGTGCGGCAATCTGGCTCCGGTTCCTATCGCTCCCATCACTCACGTCGTGCTCGTCATGATGGAGAACCACAGCTACCGGCAGGTGGTGGGCAACACCAGCGCGCCGTACCAAACGAGCCTGGGATCGCAGTGCGGCCAGGCAACGGCGATGTTCGGTGCGAGCCACACCTCCGCTGTGAACTACTTCGCGGTCTCGGCCGGGAGGTATTCGCCCACGGCAACGCACGGATGTGGCAGCGTCGCCGGCCATTGTGCCGACTCAGGGGCCAACCTCTACTCCCAACTCGATTCGGCCGGCCTGAGCTGGCGCAGCTATCAGGAATCGATGCGGGCGCCGTGCTCCGGCGCCTCCGGCGGTGGATACAAGATCGGGCACAACCCGGTGATCTTCTACCGCGACATACCTGCCGCTGAGTGCAAGGCACGTGACTTGCCGGTCAACGACCTGACGGCACAGTTGGGAGCGTTCTGGACAGATCTGCAGGATCAGGCACTCGCGACCTTCAGTTGGGTCACGCCCAATCTGAAGAATGACGGCGAAGGCAAGAACGGGGGGCTGCCCGCTGCCGACGCGTGGGTGAAGAAGTTCGTCGGGCTGGTGCAGCAATCCAACAGCTATCAAGCCGGAAACACCTTGCTGCTCATCACCTACGACGAAGGCAAGGGCCCGGACGCACACCCGGGCGAGGATTGCACGAATCAGACGCTGGACATGCCGGTCACCAACGGGGTCAGCGCCCACCAAGATTCCTGCCACGTCCCGTTCTTCGTCATCTATCCCTACACACCGACCGGGACGACCTCCGGCGTCTTCTTCGATCATTACTCCGTGACCAAGACGGTCGAGGACCTGTTCGGTCTGCCGTACCTCGCGCACGCGGCCGACGCTCAAACGGCGAGTCTCGTCGGACAATTTGGAATCCAACTGCCGGTTGCGGCACCGAAGGCGGGCTGAACCATGTGCGACGACCACCTGCCTCCGTCCCTGGAGGCGCCGCGCAACGAGTACGACACATCTGCGGCCGGCCTGACCCGGCGCCGCTTCCTGCTAGGTGCCTCGATCGCAGCGGGGCTGGCGGCGGGCGGCCGATTCGTCGGCATCGGTGCGCCGGCCTGGGCGACGCAGCTCCCGCTGAACAGCTTCGGCCAGCGGTCCTGGCGCGGGGCGATGCACCTGCACGGGTCGATGTCGGAGGGCAGCGGCAGCGTGCACGGGCACTTCACAGAGGCGATCAAGAACGCCTTCGACGTCATCCACCTGACCGACCACGACTGGCGCGCGTACGAGTTGAAGTACCGCACGTTCTACGGCTTCACGGCCAACGAGCTGCAGTACGGCGGCGCTTGGAACGTGTCCTCCATCGCCAGCATCGGTGCACCCTTGTCACCCAGCGGCGGACTGGTCACGAGCCCGGTCAGCCCCAACTACCTGCCCGGCGACAAGCGTGGCGCCCTGCGGATCAACCTGAGCAGTGGCGCCGGCAAGACCGCCAGCAAGTGCTATGCCCTCACCCCCTCCACCAAGGCTGCGACGACCAGCCGCGCCAACTGGAACGGCACGATCGCCGGCGACGACCGCCTCATCGATGTCCTCGCGGTGAAGAGCGGACCCGACGCTTGGGGCGACATGTACTTCACCCTGTCGCAGCACCCCGCGTCGGCGGGCCGGCCGGCCGGGGTGGCCGCCCTGCACTACCGCTTCCGTACCGACATCACGACCAAGCAGTACGCCGCGCAGGGTCTGGTGGCGCTCGTCGATATCCCGGTGGTCGCCGGTGTGTGGACGACGGTGTCGCTGGACATGGTGGCCGACCTGGCCATGGTGTGGCCGGCGGTGGACAACCGTGACAACTCGCTGTACTCCACGTCGTTCTGGGCGACCAGCAGGAACGGCGCGCGCTCCGAGATGGTGTTCAGCAACCTGCGACGGGTGCCCAAGCCGGGGTTCGACCCGGTCGGACTGCAGGCGGGATTGCTCGCGGCGTACGCCGGACTGCCGGGAGCGCCTGCGGCCTATCCGGGCAGCGAGTTGTCGTTCGCGGAGTCCAGCCACGTCAACCAGTTCGGCGGTGCGCTCACGGCATTCCCGTACGACAACTACCAGAACCTGACGCCGGGGCGGCCGCTCAACCCGAACTACGGCCCGGGCTTCACCGCCACGATGGTGCAGTTCATCCAGACCAACGGCGGCCTGGCCTCGCTCAACCACCCGTTCGGCACCGCCAGCCACGCGACGTACACCGCGGCACAGCGGGCGACCAAGACACAATCCCTGGTGAGTGGCTTCTTGGGCGACTCGGTCTCGGGGGCCGACATCCTCGAGGTCGGTTACCGGCAGCGCAACGGCTATCTGCTCGAGGACCACCTGGAGATCTTCGACGCGATGTCGCGCAACGGCATCTGGCTCACCGGCAACGGCGCGTCCGACGATCACAGCGGGGTCAACTGGAGCGGGCAGGGCAACCGTGCCTACACCTCGACCTGGGCTCCGACGGCCGGCCTGTCGGACCAACTCGCCGCGCTGTCCGCCGGCCGCGCCTTCGTCGGATTCCTCGGTAGCTTCGGCGGCACCATCGACATGGCGCTCGACGGTGCTCCGATGGGCTCGGTTTCGTACGGCTCGACGGGGACTCGGGAGTTGCTGCTCGACATCACCGGGGTTCCGGCCGGCGGTGCCGTCCAGGTCGTCAAGATTCCGGTCGACTACGCGGGGCCGGCCAATCCCACCTCAGGCGCGTCGGTGCTCCAGACGCTGTCCGCCGCCGAGTTGGCTGTGCCGGCGGTCCTGACTGTGCCCGTACAGGAGTCGTGCGCCTTCCGGGTCAATGTCAGCGACAGCACCGGGCAGATCGTGGCCTTCGGCCAGCCGGTCTGGACGTTGAGGGAGCCCGCGCAGACTCCGGTGCCTGCGGGCCGCCTTTTCCCCCCGCCAGCCGCCTAGATCTGCAGGCTGACCACCACCGGCGCATGGTCGGACGGACCGGTGCCCTTGCGCGCGTTTCGGTCGACGTAGGCGTCCTGCACGGCGTCGGCGAAGACCTGGTTGGCGTAGACGAGGTCGATGCGCATGCCCATGTTCTTGTGGAACATCCCGGCCCGGTAGTCCCAGTACGAGAACGGTGTGTCGTGCTTGAGGGCCCGCGGCAGGACGTCGTGCAGGCCGGTCTCGCGCAGAGCGCTCAGGGCGGCGCGCTCCGGCGGAGTGACGTGAGTGGCCGTCGCGAACGCGGCCGGGTCCCAGACGTCGGCGTCGGTCGGTGCGATGTTGAAGTCGCCGACGACGGCGAACGGGGTTGCGGCGGCGGTGGCGGCAGCGACCTCGGGAGCGATCGCCTCACGTAGCGCTGCCAGCCAGGTCAGCTTGTAGGCGTAGTGGTCGTGGCCTGGCTCGCGGCCGTTGGGCACGTACACGGACCAGATGCGCAGAGGGCCGCAGGTGGCGGCGATCGCCCGCGCCTCGCGAACGTCGGCGGTGGGATAGCCGGGGTCACCCGGCAGACCTGGCGCGACGTCGGTGAGCCCGACCTTCGACAGGATTGCGACGCCGTTCCACCGACCGTCGCCGTGGGTGGCAACTTCGTAGCCGAGTTCGCGCACCTGCTCCTCGGGGAAGCCGTCCCGAGCCACCTTGGTCTCCTGGAGGCACAGCACGTCCGGCGCCGGATCGCGCAGCCAGTCCAGCAGCCTGGGCAAGCGCGCGACGACGGAGTTGACGTTCCAGGTGGCCACGAGCACGGCGCGCTCCTCAGGTCGGTCGGGTACCTCGTGCAGCCTCCCAGCATCCCGCCCCGGTCGAGACTTCGCCCGGCCTTCACCTCCTGGTTGCCTCGTCCTGGCCTTTTCGACCTCCGGGCCTGCTGCGGTGGGCCTCGGCAACCGATCGAAGGGCAGATGCATGTCTCGAGCACTCATCCGGCGGATCGCAGTCGCGGGCTTCGCGCTGCTGCTCGCCCTGGCGGCCGTCGCGGTGGCGACGGTCGGCAACCCGGCAGCGCACCTCGTTGGTACGGCGGCGGCAACCGCAGAATCAGGCGGATCGGATGCGGCGCGGCCGCTGATCTTCGGCCACCGTGGCGCGGCGGGCTACCGCCCCGAGCACACGCTGGCAAGCTACGACCTCGCGGTACGGATGGGCGCCGACGTGATCGAACCCGATCTGGTGTCCACCAGGGACCACGTTCTGGTTGCCCGGCACGAGAACGAGATCAGCACCACCACCGACGTCGCGAGCCACCCGGAGTTCAGTTCGCGCAAGCGGACCAAAACGGTCGACGGGGTCTCGATGACCGGATGGTTCACCGAGGACTTCACCCTCGCCGAGCTCAAGACCTTGCGGGCGGTGGAGCGACTGCCTTCGGTCCGGCAGGAGAACACCATCTTCAACGGTCGCTACGAGGTGCCGACGTTGGACGAGGTCATCGCGCTGGCCAGGCGCGAGAGTGCGACCTATCACCGGCACATCGGGATCGCACCAGAGACCAAGCACCCGACGTACTTCGACTCCATCGGGCTCTCACTGGAAGAGCCACTGGTGCACGCACTGCGCGAGAACGGCCTCGACAACGCCGAGAGCGGGGTCTACCTGCAGTCGTTCGAGGAGGCGAACCTGCGCGAGTTGCACCGGCACTTCCGGCTCAAGGTGCATCTCGTCCAGTTGACCAGTGCCGGTCCGACGGCTCGGCCCTACGACCATGTGGCGACCGGTGATCCCCAGACGTACGCGCAGATGACGACGCCGGTCGGGCTGAAGGAGATCAGCACCTACGCCGACTGGCTCGGGCCGGACAAGACGCAGATCTTCCCGCGCGACGCGGCCGGCAACACCGGTGCACCGACGTCACTGGTTAGCGACGCTCACGCGGCCGGTCTCGAAGTGGTGCCCTACACGTTCCGGGCCGAGAACCAGTTCCTGCCGCTGCAGTACCGGTCCAGCGCCGACCCGAACGCGTTCGGGGACCTGTTCGCCGAGTTGCATGACCTCTTCCGCGCAGGCATCGACGGATTCTTCACCGACCAGTCCGACATCGGCTACGCCGCGCGCGAGGACTACCTGGGCTACTCGTACGGCGTTCGCCATCCTCAGGCCCACGTGGCCTGACAGTCGGCCCGGCCCGAGGACTGTGCCGCCCGGGCCGGGCGCTCAACCTGGCAGGGGCTCGGGTTAGCGTGCCGCATGGCCAAGCAGTCTGCCGGGATCCTGATGTTTCGCCGGCGTTCCGAACTCCGGGGCGTCGAGGTGCTGCTCGGCCACCCTGGGGGCCCGCTCTGGGCCCGCCGGGACGCGGGCTCCTGGTCGATTCCCAAGGGCGAGTACGGCGCGCAGGAGCAGGCGATCGACGCTGCCCGCCGGGAGTTCGAGGAGGAGTTGGGTCTGCCGGCGCCGGTCGGTGACTATCTCGAGCTCGGGTCGGTCCGGCAGCCGTCCGGCAAGGTGGTGACCGCGTGGGCTGTCGAAGGGGACCTGGATCCCAGCTTGATCGTGCCCGGGACGTTCGAGTTGGAGTGGCCGCGCGGGTCCGGTCGTCGGCAGCAGGTTCCGGAGATCGATCGAGTGGCGTGGTTCGGACCGGAGGAGGCGGCGGAGAAGGTGCTGCCCGGGCAACGCGAGTTCCTCGGTCGGCTGGCCGAGATGCTGGAGGGCTGACCGGCACCGCGCCGGGTGACGCCTGCCGGGTTGGTCTGCCGGCCCGGGCTGCGCGGGTAGCGTGGGGCGGCATGACGAGCAGACGGATCGATTCGGTTGTGGCGGGCGCGGCGGCCGGCACGCAAGGCACCTCCCGCTACTCCTCGACCAACCCGGCGCGCACCGACGATGTGGTCGCCGAGGTCTCGCTTGCGGGGCCGGAGACGTTCGTCGCCGCCGCAGAGGCCGCCCGCGATGCGCAGCGGGCCTGGGCCGACGTGCCGGCCCCGATCCGCGGCCGGGCGATCGCCCACATCGGCCGGCTGGTCGAGGACAACGCAGAGGCACTGGCAGCTCTCGTGACGCGCGAGGTCGGCAAGCCCCACGCCGAAGCACTGGGTGAGGTACGCGAGATCGTCGACACCTGCGACTTCTTCCTCGGTGAGGGCCGCCGGCTGTACGGGCAGACCGTGCCGAGTGAGATGCCCGCCAAGCAGTTGTTCACCTATCGCAACCCGGTCGGCACCGTGGCGGTGATCACCGCAGGAAACTTCCCGGTCGCGGTGCCGTCGTGGTACATCATCCCGGCCCTGCTCTGCGGCAACTCGGTCGTGTGGAAGCCCGCGGAGTACGCCGCCGCGAGTGCGACCGCTCTGTTCGAGCTGTTCACCCGCGGCGGAGGGCTGCCCGCCGGCGTACTCAATCTCGTGCACGCCGGCGGCGAGGCGACGTACGCGGGTCTGGAGCAGGCACTCGATGCAGGACTGGTCGACAAGGTCGGCTTCACCGGCTCGTCACCGGTCGGCGCGCGGATCGGCGAGCTGACCGGGCGCCACCTGCAGTCGGCCTGCCTGGAGCTCGGCGGCAAGAATCCCATGGTGGTGACGGCAGATGCCGAGTTGCATCTCGCGGTCGAGGGCGCGCTGTTCGCGGGGTTCGGCACGGCCGGTCAGCGCTGCACCTCATTGGGCACGGTCATCGTCGACGAGCGGGTGCACGACGACTTCGTCGCTGCCTTCGCCGACGCGACGGCTGCGGCCGCGATCGGCGACCCGAGCCAGAATGTTCTTTACGGCCCGATGCTCGACGCGAAGTTCGCCGACCGCTACGAGGAATACCTCGACTGGCTGGCGCCGCACCACAAGACGCTCGGGTCCACCGGCGTCGGCCGGATCAGCGCCGACAACCCCCGCGACGGGTTTGTCGGAGACCCGGCAACCGGCCTCTTCTACCACCCGGTGATCGTCGACGGCGTGCAGCGCGACGACGAGGTCTTCACCACCGAGACGTTCGGGCCGATCGTCGGGGTGACGACGTTCCGCACCCTGGACGAGGCGATCGAGCTCGCCAACGCGCCGGGCTACGGCCTGTCCTCGGCGATCTACACGACCGACCCCCAGTCGGTGTTCGCCTTCCGCAGCGGGGTGTCGGCCGGGATGGTCAGCGTCAACAACTCCACGTCGGGGGCCGAGGCGCACCTGCCCTTCGGCGGCAACGGGAAGTCGGGCAACGGCAGCCGGCAGTCGGGCATCTGGGTGCTCGACCAGATGACCCGCTGGCAGTCGGTCAACTGGGACTACTCCGGCAAGCTGCAAAAGGCTCAGATGGACGTGGTCGAACTGACCCCGGAGCTCGATTTCCGGCTGTGACGACTGTCGACGAGCTCGAGGCGCACCTCTACGCGGCCGTGCGCCGGCTCGACCCGGACGACCGTCCCCCTGCCGGGGCGGACGAGCCGGTACGCCCCGGCAGCGGGATGACCGTCGCCGCCTGCCGAGAGGTGTTCACCGCGCAACTCCTGGCCCGTCACCTCGACCTGGCTGCCCGATGGATGCAGGAGCAGGGCCGCGGCTACTACACGATCGGGTCGGCCGGCCACGAGGGCAACGCGGCTGTCGCTGCCGCGCTGCGTTCCACCGACCCCGCCTTGCTGCACTATCGCTCGGCCGGCTTCTACGTACGCCGGGCCATGCAGGTGCCCGGCATGGACGCGGCCCGCGACGTCCTGCTGGGTGTGGCGGCGGCGGCGGACGAGCCGATCGCGGGCGGGCGGCACAAGGTCTTCGGCCGGCGCGAGTTGTCCATCATCCCGACAACCTCGACCATCGGCTCACACCTGCCACGCGCCGTCGGCATGGCCTTCGCCATGGGCCGGGCGCGCAAACTGTTGTTCCCGGCCACCTGGCCGACCGACGCCATCGCCGTTGCCAGCGTCGGGGACGCGTCGATGAACCACTCGACGGTCACCGGCGCGATCAACACCGCCACGTTCATCAGCTATCAAGGCCTGCCGGTGCCGTTGTTGCTCGTCTGCGAGGACAACGCCATCGGCCTGAGCGTTCCCACCCCCCGGCGCTGGATCAAGGCGGCCTACGGCGACCGGCCCGGGCTGCGGTACTTCGCCGCCGACGGATCGGATGCGGCGGAAACGTACGACACGACCCGCGAGGCGGCCGAGTGGGTGCGGACGAAGCGCACCCCGGCGCTGCTCCACCTGTCCGTCGTCCGTTTCCTCGGCCATGCCGGCTCCGACGTCGAGAGTGCCTACCGCACTCCCACCGATCTGGCCCGCGACCTCGACAGCGATCCCCTCACCGGCACCGCACGCCTTCTGGTCCAATGTGGATTCCTCAGCCCCGAGGAGGTGATCGGTCTCTACGAGCGCACCCGCGACGAAGTGCTCGCCGTCGCCGCCGAAGTGCTGACCGCCCGGCCGCTGGAGACGGCCGCATCAGTCCTCGCCACGCTGAGCCCGCGGAATCCGGCCGAGGTGGCCGTCGAGGCTGCGCGTACCCGGCCCGCCGCTCCGGGCGAAGGTGACCCACCCGATCAGGTGACCGTCGCGCAGGCCATCAACCGGACCCTGGCCGGCCTGCTGTCGGCGTATCCGGAACTCATGGTTTTCGGCGAGGACGTCGGGGCCAAGGGTGGGGTCTACGGCGTGACGCGGGGACTGCAGAAGCGCTACGGCGCCCTGCGCGTGTTCGACACCCTGCTCGACGAGCAATCGATCCTCGGGTTGGCGCTGGGCTGCGCGGTCAGCGGCCTGCTGCCGGTGCCCGAGATCCAATACCTCGCCTATCTGCACAACGCAGAGGACCAGTTGCGCGGCGAAGCGGCGACGCTGCAGTTCTTCTCCTCCGGGCAGTACCGCAACGGCATGGTCGTCCGGGTGGCGGCGTACGGCTATCAGCGCGGATTCGGCGGCCACTTCCACAATGACAACGCGATCGCCGTGCTCCGTGACATCCCCGGCCTGGTCATCGCCTCGCCCGCCCGGCCCGACGACGCGGCCGCCATGCTGCGTGCCTGCGTCGCCGCCGCCACGATCGACGGGACCGTGTCCGTCTTCCTCGAGCCGATCGCGCTGTATCACTCGCGCGACCTGCACGAACCCGGCGACAGCGGCTGGCTCGCGCCGTGGTCGCCCGGGTCCGACGTCGCTCTGGGCAGCGCGCGGACGTACGGCGAGGGCACCGACCTGACCATCATCACCTTCGGCAACGGGCTGCACATGTCGCTTCGTGCCGCGCGTTCGCTCACCGCCGTCGGCATCGCGGCGCGCATCGTCGACCTGCGCTGGCTGGCGCCACTGCCGGCCGACGACATCTGGCGGGAGGCGCGGGCCACCGGGCGAGTGCTCGTCGTGGACGAGACCCGGCACACCGGTGGCGTCGGCGAGGGGGTCGTGACGCTGCTGGTCGAAGGCGGGTTCGACGGCCGCATCAACCGGGTGTCGAGCATGGACAGCTTCGTCCCGTTGGGTGCGGCTGCCGAGCTCGTACTGCTCTCCCAGCACGACGTGGAAGCGGCAGCCCGCCGGATGATGTCGGGAAACCACTGATGCAGACGTTCCTGCCGTACGCCGACTTCGAGGCCTCGGCGAACGCTCTCGATCTCAAGCGGCTCGGAAAGCAACGGGTCGAGGTCATCCAGATCGTGCGCGCGCTGACCTGGCCGAAGTACGGCTGGGCGCACCACCCCGCAGTCCTCATGTGGAAGGGCTACGAGGAGGCGCTCGGGACGTACGGCCTGACCTGTTGCCGGGTGTGGGTCGGACGAGGGCACGACGACACGTGCGCGGGGACGATCGCCACCGACCTGCGCGCGATCGGAATCGAGAAGTTCCGGACGCAGCCGGAGTTGGCTGAGGCGGGCGCGCTGCCCGGCTGGCTCGGCGACGAGGCATTCCATCTCGGCCACCAGTCATCACTGCTGCGCAAGGACCCCGGGTGGTACGAGCCGCAGTTCCCCGGCCTCAGCTCCGATCTGCCCTACGTGTGGCCGGTCCGTTCAGAGCAGGTGATCCTGCGCGAGCAGCGGGCGGCCGCCCGGGCAGCGGCCAAGTCGGCTCGTACGCGCGGCGAGTGACGCGGGACTTCTCAGCTACCCGTACGGATGAGTTGGTCGGTTTTCACCACGAGCCGGACCGGACGGCAGCCCGCACTCGGTGCGGTGACGATCTCCTGCTCCTGGCCGTTGCCCTGCTCGCCGAGGATCGTCACCGGCACCGCGCTGAGTTCGTAGCCGCACGCTGCCCCTCCCACTTGTTCACCGACCCGGGCGCGGTCGCCTGCGGGGACTGACCAATCGCCGGTGGTGACCCGCCGCGGGACCGACTGGGCGGCGGCCGACCCGGTCGCCCAGACGAACGCGGCAGCCCCGGCCGTCGCGATCAGCAGCGCGATCGCGAGCGTCCAGCGGGCGCGGGAGAACCGGTATTGCAGTCGCAGGTAGCTGGCTTGAGTGAGCACCGACCCCTGGATCCCGACGAAGTACTCCTGTCGTGTCGATGCGCGGTTGACCCACACGGTGGTCGCCTTGATATCTCGCCGCCCCCGCCACTCCCGCAGTTGTGCCTCGAAGTCCGATCGGACCGAGCCGACCGCCGTGAAGAAGGCCACCAGGTCGCCGGCCCATGGTGTGAGTAGTGGATCGTTCTCCAGCGTCCTTCGTGCGGTGGTGAGCGAACGGTCGGGGACGAGCCTTCGCCACCTCGAGGTGCCCTTCCCCAGGAGTTCGGCCACCGACACGGTGCTGGCGGCGGCCAGCGACATCGAGGTCAGCAACGCCCAGAGCGCGCCGACCAGGGCCAGTGCGGCACCTGCCACCGCCAGCCAGAACCGCAGGGGGGCCGTGGCCGGGTCGATGTCGCCGAATCGCGAAATGCCGATGCCGGCGAACACGACCGCCACCACGGCCCCGAAGGTGATGACCAGCCAGCGGGCCGCCTCGCGCAACCTGTCCGCAGCAGTGGCGAGGTTCGATCCGGCCGGTCGCGACGCTGTCGCAGCCGCGGACGATGGTTCGCTCATCGCTGCTGTGGCTTCTCCATCCCGACGACCAGCATCATGTCGCCGCCGGCCGCCTCGCTCACTCCCTCGGGCAGGGTGAGGGTTCGCTGGCCCTTCTTGAGCCCATCCACCTTGTACACCAGCGCACGGTGGTGGGTCGCACTCCCAGCGCCCTCGAACAGGCGCCGATTCAGGTGCAGATGGGTGTCATCATCGGTGGCAACGATGGTGGCCACGAGTCCGTCTCCCACAGTGGGAAGGTGCACGATCTGGTCGCCGCCGTCCCCGCCACCGCTGTCCCCGCCACCGCTGTTCCCGCCGCCACTGCTCCCTCCTCCGCCGCCTCCGCCGGCGCCGGGATGCCCTCCTCCACCGGTATCACCGCCGCCGGAAGATGGTGCGGCCGGGTCGTGGGCCTCGATTTCGTAGCGGACCGGATCCCCGTGCTCGTCGAAGGCGTCGATGTCCTTCTTGAAGCCACACGGAACGCTCACCTTGATCGTCGGCACGTCTGCCATCTCGCCTCCAGCCGTGGGTGCGACAACGCGTGTGAATGCGAGTCAAGCACCAAGAGTCGCGACTCCATCACTGGAATTCGGCAATTGACGGAGGCGAATTGTCACCCAAAGATGGGCGAATTTCGCGCACCGGCCAGCCCATCGTGAGGTCAGTCCCGCATTTCGGCCCGCCTCGATATGACATCAAGCTACGGTTTGTTGACGTGGTGTAACGGGGAGTTATCAAACGCACGGGGGATACATGAATCGCAGGCGACTGCATCGGATCGGCACGCGTCTTGAACGTCTGCGGCCACTGGTCGCCGCCGTCGTCTTCACGTTGGTGGCGGACAGCCCGCATGCTCTGGTGCTCCGCTGGACCAGCTGATCGCTCAACTGGTGACCCGCTCGGCTCCGGCGTAGATGTTCATCGTCGAGCCGCGCAAGAACCCGACCAGCGTCATCCCGACATCGCCGGCCAGGTCGACGGCCAATGTCGAGGGCGCTGACACGGCGGCCAACACGGGGATACCGGCCATCAGCGCCTTTTGCGCCAGCTCGAACGACGCGCGGCCGCTGACCATGAGCACGCAGCCGCGCAGCGGTAGCCGGCCCTCGCGCACCGCCCACCCGACCACCTTGTCGACGGCGTTGTGCCGGCCGACGTCCTCGCGGATGCACAGCAGCGCGCCGTCGGCGGTGAACAGCCCGGCGGCGTGCAGCCCCCCGGTCTTGTCGAAGACCGACTGCGCGGCCCGCAGGGAATCCGGCAGCCCGGTCAGCGTCGCCGCGCTCACCCGTACGTCGTCCGCACCGACCGGCCACCTGCTGACCGTTCGTACGGCATCGATCGACGCCTTTCCGCACACCCCGCACGACGAGGTCGTGTAGAAGTTGCGCTGCAGCGACGCCGCCGGGGGAGCGACCCCGGGCGCGAGGGCCGCGTCGATGACGTTGTAGGTGTTCGTGCCCTCGTCGGTCGCACCGGCGCAGTAGCGCATCGCCACGATGTCGCCCGTCGCACCGGTCACGCCCTCGGTGACGAGGAACCCGGCGACCAGGTCGAAGTCGTCGCCGGGAGTACGCATCGTCACCGACAGCGGGGTGCCGCCGGTCCTGATCTCGAGCGGCTCCTCGGCCGCAAGCGTGTCCGGCTGCGACGTGCGTTGCTCGCCGTCGATCCGGATGACCCGACGGCGGCCGGTCACCCGCCCCATCAGCGCACGACCAGGATGGACTCGCTCCGCTGACGCAACTCGCCGATGACCGGAGCACCGGGCACCTCGCCGGCGACGAGCAAGCCGCCGGAGGTCTGAGCGTCAGCCAGCAGCAGCAACTCCTCCTCCCCGAGCGCGCTGTCGAGCTGCGGTCGGACCCAGTCGAGGTTGCGCCGGGTCCCTCCGCTGATGAAGCCGTCGCGCAGCGCCGCGCGCGCGCCATACAGATAGGGCACCGCGCCGGCGTCGATCACCGCCGTCACACCGGAGGCGCGCGCCACCTTGAACAGGTGGCCGAGCAGGCCGAAGCCGGTCACGTCGGTGGCACAGGTGATGCCGGCGCCGAGTGCTGCCTCGGCCGCGTCCCGGTTGAGCGTCGTCATCACCTCGACCGCCTCGGCGAACACCTCGCCGGTGGCCTTGTGCCGGCTGTTGAGCACGCCGATGCCGAGCGGCTTGGTCAGGCTGATCGGCATGCCCGGCCGTCCGGCATCGTTGCGCAGCAGCCGGTCCGGGTCAGCGGTACCGGTGATCGCCATGCCGTACTTCGGCTCGGGGTCGTCGACGCTGTGCCCACCTGCGACGTGGCAGCCCGCCGACCGGGCGACATCGAGCCCGCCGCGCAGCACCTCGGCCGCCAACTCCAGCGGCAGCACGTCGCGCGGCCAGCCCAGCAGGTTCACCCCGACCAGCGGCCGACCACCCATCGCATAGATGTCCGAAAGGGCATTGGCGGCCGCGATCCGGCCCCAGTCGTAGGCGTCGTCGACGACGGGAGTGAAGAAATCGGTCGTGGCGAGGATCGCCATGCCGTTGTCGAGGCGGATCACTGCCGCGTCGTCGCCGTCGTCGAGCCCGACGATCAACTCCCCGGCGGCACCGGTCAGCGGCGCAAGGTCGGTCAGGCCGGCGATCATCGCCTCGAGCTCGCCCGGCGGGATCTTGCAGGCGCATCCGCCGCCGTGGGCGTACTGCGTCAGCCGGAGCCCCTGCTGGGTCGCTGTCATAGCCGAAAACCGTACGCCTGCCGATCCGCCGTAGCCTCTTCAGTTGTGGACGACCAGCGCCGGAACGTGCCGCGGACCGACGCCGTGCTGGCCGACCCCCGACTAGCCGAGGCGCAGCACAGGTTGGGCCGCGAGGTGGTCAAGGCTGCGGTGCGCAGGGCGCAGGGACGGGTCCGGGCCGACGGCCTGGTGCCGGATCTGCTCGTCGAGAGCGTGCTCGCTGACCTGCCGGCCCGGCTCTCCGGGCTGCACCCGGTGATCAACGCCACCGGGGTGCTGCTGCACACCAACCTCGGCCGGGCACCGCTGTCCGCCCCGGCAGTCGACGCGCTGGTCGCGGCTGCCGGCCCGACCGACGTGGAGTACGACCTGGGCATGGGCGACCGGGCCGTCCGGGGCCGCAC
>JBAVXU010000257.1:0-14648 GCA_049698415.1 Mycobacteriales bacterium | reverse complement strand
TCGTCGTCGTCACCCACGACCGGTGGTTCCTCGACGCCGTCTGTACGGCGACTTGGGAGGTCGCCGACGGCCAGGTGTTCGCCTACGACGGCGGGTACTCCGCCTACGTACTCGCCCGGGCCGAGCGAGCCAGGGTGAGCGAGTCGATCCAGGCGCGCCGGGCCAACCTGCTGCGCAAGGAGCTGGCCTGGCTGCGCCGCGGTCCGCCCGCACGCACGTCGAAGCCGCGCTTCCGCATCGACTCCGCGACCGCGCTGATCGAGGCCGAGCCGCCGGTCCGCGACGGCGTCTCGCTCAAGGCGATGGCGACGGCCCGACTGGGCAAGAGCGTCTACGACGTCGAGGGCACCACAGTCGCACTCGGCGGCCGGGAACTGCTGCGATCGGCCACCTGGCGGGTCGGCCCGGGGGAGCGGATCGCCGTCGTCGGGGTCAACGGATCGGGGAAGACCACGCTGCTCAGGCTCCTCGTCGGTGACCTCGCACCCGATTCCGGCCGGGTCAAGGTCGGTACGACCGTCCGCCCGGCATACCTCTCCCAGCAGGTTGCCGAACTGCCGACCGGGCTGCGGGTGCTCGAGGCGGTCCAGGAGGTGGCGAGGTACATCACCGTGGCCGGCAAGGAACAGTCGGCCTCACAACTGCTGGAGATGTTCGGCTTCGCCGCGGCCCGGCAATGGGTGCCCGTCGGCGAACTCTCCGGCGGGGAGCGGCGGCGCCTGCAGTTGCTGCGGCTGCTCATGACTGAGCCGAACGTGCTTCTGCTCGACGAGCCGACCAACGACCTCGACATCGACACGCTCACGTCGCTGGAGGACCTGCTCGACTCGTGGCCGGGCACGGTGATCGTCGTCAGCCACGATCGCTACCTCGTCGAGCGTGTCTGCGACACCGTCGTCGCGCTTCTCGGCGACGGGCGGGTGTCCGCGCTGCCCGGTGGGGTGGAGGAGTACCTCCAGCGCAGATCGGAGCAGCGGGCGGCTCCGGCACCGGACGCCGAGGCCGGCCGTGCTCGCAAGGCCGGCGACTCCCGGGCCGGGGGCAAGGAACTCATCCGGTTGGAGCGACTGGTCAGGCGGCTCGAGGCCCGCGAGGCCGCACTGCACGAGCAGATGGCGGCCGACGCGACCGACTTCGCCCTCGTATCCAGCCTGGACGCCGAACTCCGCAAGGTCACGGCCGAACGCCTGGCCGCCGAGCACGCCTGGTTGGAAGCTGCCCAGTGACCAGGACCGCCCTCATCGGGTAGTTTCGCCGCATGGATGAGCACCTGCCACTTGATAGCCCACTCGGCGGCGTCTATCGCGTGGGTGGTGCCGTGATCGGGTTCATCCTGCTGGTGTTCGGGATCTGGGGCTTCCTGACCGGCCCGCAGTTCATCACCACGACCGGCACGTACGTGCTCGGCCTGCACACCAACGGCCTGCTCAGCCTGGTGTCCCTGGTGTTCGCCGCGGTGCTGATCGGCGGCGCGGTCGTCGGCGGCAACGTCGCCGCTGCCACCAACACCGGCGTCGGGGCTCTCCTGCTCGTGTCGGGCCTGGTCAATCTCACCGTGCTGCGGACCGATGCCAACTTCCTGGCCTTCACGATGAGCAACGTCATCTTCAGTTTCGTGGTCGGCGTCATCCTGCTCGCTTTCGGCCTGTACGGCCGCGTATCCACCGGTGAGCCGGGTCGTGCGGACTCCTCGCCGGTGTCCAGGGGCAGCAACACCACCTGAGGTGACCGACCGCTGAGGCGCTTCAGAACCCGCCTCCGCGAGCCGATATTCCGGCATGACCCCCTGGCTTTCCCCCGTACGTCGACGTCTTCGTTTCACCGGCCCGTTGCTGGCCGGTTTCGCCATAGCCTCAGCAGTAGCACTGATCGCGCCGGCCGCGGCACAGTCGGCGACCGCAGCGCCCGCCATCAGCGCGTACAACAGTTGGAACTTCAAGCTCTCCGGGCTCGACGGTGCAGGTTTCCAGAACGTCATCGCCAGCAGCCCCTTCCTCGATCCGAGTTACGCCAAGCCGCTCATCGCGGGCGCAGACGTCGCCGGGATCCACCGCAGCCTCGACGGCGGGCGGACCTGGACGCCGTCCAACCGCGGTCTGGGCGACAAGCACGTCGCGTCGCTGATGTGGGACAAGACGACCGCCGGCAAGGTCTACGCGGCGACGGACAGCGGCATCAACGTGTCCACCGACTTCGGACTCAACTGGGTCCGCCGCCCGGCGCCGGTCGACTTCGACGCCAACGGCAAGTGGTTCGTCGTGGGCACGACCGAGCACCCGCGCGCCACCGGCCGGTTGCTGGCCCAGGGTCTGGACGGAACGACCAAGTTGCTGTGGGCCGCGACCGCGACCCAGGGCATCAAGCGCTCCTCCGACGACGGCCTCACCTGGTCCGTGGTGCAACTGGCCGGACTGCACCTGCGCTCGGTCGCCGTTGACCCGAACAATCCCGACGTCATGTATGTGGCGGCGGCCAACTCCGGGCTCTATGTCAGCACCAATGCTCGCGGCGCGATGACGTTCACCCTGGTGCCCGGCTCGCCGGTCAATCCGGAGGAGATCAGCTTCATCAACCGCAGGCTCTACGTCTCGGCGCACACCGCCGGGGTCTTCTCCTACGACGGCACCTGGCACCTGCTCAGCGGCAGCTTCCTGCCCAACGCGGCCTGGGAGTCGATCGCCGGCTATCGCGGTACGGCGGGCAACACCGTGCTCTATGCAGGCAGCGCTCAGGTCCAGGGCGGCCAGGCCGTCATGCGCTCCGTAGACGGTGGCCTGACGTGGGCCAGCATCAGCAGCGGCGTCGGGATCACCGTCAGCGAGACGATGTACGGCTCGACATCGGCGTGGTGGGCGAAGGACCTGCCGTACCAGAGGTTCGCCGGCCCCAACTGGGTCGCCGCGCAGATCATCGTCGATCCGTCCGACATCAACTCGGTGCTGATCGCCGGCCGCGGCGGGATCTGGCGTGGCACCTCCACGGCCACGACGACCGCCTGGGCGCCGGCGGTCAAGGGCCTGTCGGTCACGGTGAACATGGCTACGGTGGCCGATCCCAAGGTCGCGGGCCGGATGTTCATCGGCAGCATGGACTACACCTCGCTCGGCTCGGCCAACGGTGCGGTCAACATCGTCAACTCCAAGCCGGTCGGTGTCCCCTCGACCGGTGACGTCGTCACCCTCGATCCCGGCGCGACCGGCGCCGGTCTGCCCTCGGCGGTGTACCTCGGCGCGAGCGAGCGCGGGACGAACACCGGGATCGGCGGCGTCTGGTCGAACCCCGACCCGCTCGGCACTCCGACGGCCTGGCAGTCCGAAGGACTGCCGGTCTCCTCAGACGTCACCGCACTCGGTGTCGGGCACCCCGTGACCGGCCGGGTCATCCTCGCCGGGGTCACCGCCAACGGCCTGTGGCGCAAGTCCGGGGACACCTGGACCCAGATCACCGGCGTGGCACCGTTCCAGACCGGCTCAACCGGTTCGTTCGCCTGGGTTCCCGGCTCGTCGACGGTCTACGCGATCGACGGCGCCGGTGTGTGGCGCTCCCTCGCGGGCGGTGACACCGGCACCTGGGTCAAGCTCATGGGCGGCGCTGCGACGTACGGCACGCTCGACGCGCTGCGGGTCAACCCCGTGCAGCCGAGCAGCGTCTTCGTCTCGGCCGGCAGCCTCGGTGGCGTGTGGCGCATCGACAACGCCGACACGTTGCCGTCGGCGCCGGTCCGGATCCTCGCGCTGGGCAATCCCGGGCCGATCGCGTTCGACTCGGCAGGGCGGCTGTTCGTGCACGACGCCGGGATCTCACGCCTGCTCCGGGCGGTGACGCCCGGGGCTGCTGCGCCCGCGTTCACGACCGTGTCCGACGCGTTCTATGCCGACAACAACGCCCGCATCCGCAGCCTGGCGATCGGGCCGGACGGCTACATCTACACTGCCTCGAACGGTGCGGGCGTCACGGTCGGGGTGCCGAATACCGCGGTGGCCAAGGCGTACGCGCGCTGACCAGGCCGTAACCGTCTAGTCCTTGCGCGGCGAGCTGAGCTTGGGCTTGGGCTCGAGATGCGACAGCCCGTTCCAGGACAGGTTGACGAGGTGGGCGGCGACCTCGTCGCGCTTGGGCTTGCGCGCCTCGAGCCACCACTGCCCGGTCAGCGCGACCATGCCCACCAGGGCCTGGGAGTACAGCCCGGCGAGCTTCGTCTCGAAGCCGCGGGATTTGAACTCGCCGGCAAGGACGTACTCCACCTGGCTGGCGATGTCGTTGAGCAGGCTGGAGAAATTGCCGCCCGTGCTCGCGACGGGGGAGTCGCGGACGAGGATGCGGAAGCCGTCGGTCTGTTCCTCCACATAGGTCAGCAGTGCCAGCGCGGCCTGTTCGAGCAGCTCGCGCGGGTGACCGCCGGTCAGTGCGCCGGTGACGCGCTGCAGCAAGGCCTGCATCTCACGGTCGACGACGACGGCATACAAGCCTTCCTTGCCACCGAAGTGTTCGTATACGACCGGCTTCGAGACGCCGGCGCGGGTGGCGATCTCCTCGGTCGAGGTCGCTTCGTACCCGCGCTCGGCGAACAGCGTGCGCCCGACGTTGAGGAGTTGTTCGCGGCGCTCCTTGCCGGTCATCCGGATCCGGGTGCGGTTCTCTCTTGCCTCGGCTTCGGTCACACGGCCGATGGTGTCATCTATCGACTACGGGGCTGACGCGCTTGCTCTCGATCCGCTCCCGCGAAGGCCAGCGTGCCTCCGATGCCCAACCCAACTGCTCGAACCAGCGAATGACGCGGGCCGAGGGATCGAGTTGGCCGCGCAGCACGCCGTGGCGGGCGGACGTCGGGTCGGCGTGGTGCAGGTTGTGCCAGGACTCACCGAAGCTGATGATCGCCAGCGGCCAGAAGTTGCGCGACTGGTCGCGCGCGGCGAAGGGCTGCTCGCCGATGGTGTGACACACGGAGTTGATCGACCAGGTCACGTGGTGCAGCAGGCTGATCCGCACCAGGCTGGCCCAGAAGTACGCGGTCAGCGCGCCGGTCCACGACATCGACCACAGTCCGCCGACCACGGCGGGACCGAGCAGGCTGAACGCCACGATGTAAGGGAACGCCCGGTCGATGCGCCTGAGGTCCTTGTCGGCGAGCAGGTCGGGGGCGAAGCGGCCCTGGTTGGTCTGCTCGACGTCGAAGAGCCAGCCCACATGGGCGAAGAAGAAGCCCTTGGCCAGCGCCGGCAGGGTGGTGCCGTAGCGCCACGGCGAGTGCGGGTCACCCTCCTTGTCGCTGAAGGCATGGTGGCGGCGGTGGTCTGCGACCCAGCGGATGACCGGGCCCTCGATGGCCAGGGTGCCGGCGATGGCCAGCGCGATCCTCAGCCCCCGGTTGGCCTTGAACGAGCCGTGGGTGAAGTAGCGGTGAAAGCCGACGGTGATGCCCAGGCCGGAGACGATGTAGAAGGCCAGGGAGATCACGATGTCGTGCCAGCCCAGACCCCATCCCCAGGCGATGGGGACCGCGGCGACGAGCGCGAGGAAGGGCACGATCACGAACAGATAGAGAGCTATCTGTTCCCAGCCGGACTTCACCTCGTCGGTGAGCGGCTTCTTGACCCCCTTGGCTTGCGGGCGGTCCAGCACGGCGGTGTCTCGCTGGGTGCTCATCCAGGCGTCCTCGTCTCTCGTTGATCAACTTGCCTACGCTTACGCAAGCGTAACCTACGGTTCCGTAACCTACAAGATACGGCTGGGTGAACAGCGGAGGTAATTTCGGCGGCGTCCGTCATCGTTCGCTCCCGGCAGGCCGGAGGTTCACTACGCCGGCTGCGAGCCGTGACTGCGTACGAGCCCAGGTTTCGGGACCGCCGGCAGGGGCAGTTGCGACAACGGCCGCAGTGTGGAGGTACCGGCTCGCCTAGACTCGGCCCCGACGTTGAGTCGAGCGGGATGATCCCGGGTCGTCTAAGGGCAGGACTGCTGGTTTTGGGCCAGCGTATGGGGGTTCGAATCCTCCCCCGGGAGCAACTCGACCGACCGGCCAGCCACGACGCTGGTGTGCGTGAGAGCACACCGCAGGAGGGGAGGAGCACGTGCCGGATGCGCGTCCCGCAGCGGTCGTGATCCTTGCCGCCGGCGAGGGCACCCGCATGCGCTCCGCCACCCCCAAGGTGTTGCACGAGATCTGCGGTCGCTCGTTGCTCGGTCACGTGCTGGCCGCCGTCGAGCCGATCAAAGCGACCCGCACCGTCGTCGTCGTCGGTTTCGGTCGCGAGCGCGTCGCCGAGATGCTGCGCAGCGAAGCTCCGGACGCGCTGATCGTCGAACAGCCGGAGCAGCTCGGCACCGGGCACGCAGTTCGCCTTGCTCTGCAAGCGATTCCTGACATCGAGGGCACCGTCCTGGTGCTTCCCGGGGACGCTCCACTGCTGACGACCGAGACACTGATGACGCTGGTCGACCAGCACGTCGGTGAGGAGGATGCCGCCACGCTGCTGACCGCAGTGCTGGCCGATCCGACTGGTTACGGCCGGGTGATCCGCGACAGCAGCGGTGTGGTGACCCGGATCGTGGAGCATCGCGATGCGACCCCGGCGGAGCTCGACGTGGCCGAGGTCGGCACCAGCGTCTACGCGTTCGACTCCGCACTCTTGCGCGGTGCGCTGCAGCGGATCACGACCAACAACGTGCAGAGCGAGGAGTACCTCCCCGACGTGATCGGACTGCTCGTCGCCGACGGCTACGCCGTGGGCGCGGTGATCGCGGGCGAGGCCGGCGAGACCGAAGGCGTCAACGATCGGGTGCAGCTTGCCGCCGCTCGTCGCCGGCTGCGCGACCGCTTGATAGTGGGGTGGATGCGTGAGGGCGTGACGATCACCGACCCGGCAACGACGTGGATCGATGTCGGCGTGCGACTCGACCGCGACGTGGTCGTGCAGCCCTCCACACACCTGCTCGGCGCGACCCGGGTCGGTACGGGCGCCGAGGTCGGCCCGGACACCTCCCTCATCGACACCGTCGTCGGTGCCGAGGCGCGCATCGTCCGGTCGCACTGCGAGGGTGCCGAGGTGGCCGTCCGGGCCACCGTGGGGCCCTACGCCTACCTGCGCCCAGGCTCACGGATCGGTCCGGGCGCCAAGGTGGGCACGTTCGTCGAGATCAAGAACGCCGACCTCGGCGAGGGCGCCAAGGTGCCGCACCTGACATACGTCGGCGACGCATCGATCGGCGAGGGCGCCAACATCGGGGCATCGAGCGTCTTCGTCAACTACGACGGGGTCGCCAAGCACCGCAGCCAGATCGGGGCGCACGCCCGTACCGGCGCGGACAACATGTTCGTGGCGCCGGTGAGCGTCGGTGACGGTGCCTACACCGCCGCGGGATCGGTCATCACCAACGACGTCCCTCCCGGCGCCATGGCGGTCAGCCGTGGTCAGCAGCACAACATCGAGGGGTGGGTCGAGCGCCGTCGCGCCGGGACTCCTTCAGCGTCGGCGGCGGCCATCGCCCGCCGCGCACTCGATGGCGCGGCCGACCCGGAGAGTCCGGGCGACAGCGAGCCCCCCGAAGGGGAAGAATCAACCCCGTGAGCAACATCGAAGTTGCCAACCGCAAGACCCTCATGCTGTTCACGGGTCGCGGCTACCCCGAACTGTCCGCCGAGATCGGCAAGGAACTCGGCGTCTCGCTGACGCCGACGACGGCCTATGACTTCGCCAACGGCGAGATGTACGTCCGCTTCGAGGACTCCGTGCGCGGCAGCGACGCCTTCGTGCTGCAGAGCCACACCGACCCGATCAACCAGTGGGTGATGGAACAACTCATCATGGTCGACGCACTCAAGCGCGGGTCGGCCAAGCGGATCACCGTGGTGATGCCGTTCTACCCCTACGCCAGGCAGGACAAGAAGCACCGGGGCCGGGAGCCGATCTCGGCCCGGTTGGTCGCCGACCTGTTCAAGACCGCCGGGGCCGACCGCATTCTCACCGTCGACCTGCACACGGCACAGATCCAGGGCTTCTTCGACGGCCCGGTCGACCACCTCTTCGCCCTGCCCCTGCTCGCCGACTACGTCAAGGACAAGGTCGACTGCAGCAACGTGACCGTGGTCGCGCCTGACTCCGGGCGCGTACGCGTTGCAGAGCGCTGGACCGACCGGCTCGGCGGTTGCCCGCTGGCGTTCATCCACAAGACCCGTGATCCACGGGTGCCCAACGAGGCCAAGGCCAACCGTGTGGTCGGTGACGTCGAGGGCCGGATCTGCATCATCGTCGACGACATGATCGACACCGGCGGCACGATCGTGAAGGCCGCCGAGGCGCTGTTCGACAAGGGCGCGTCGGAAGTGATCGCCGCCTCGACCCACCCGGTGCTCTCCGGGCCGGCCGTCGACCGGCTCAAGAACAGCCGGATCAGCGAGGTCGTGGTGACCAATACGCTGCCGATCTCCCCGGACAAGCTGTTCGACAAGATGACCGTGCTGTCCATCGCCCCGATGATCGCCCGTGCCATCCGCGAGGTGTTCGACGACGGCTCGGTGACCTCGATGTTCGGCGGAGACAGCTGACGCTAGACTGAGACCCTCACCCGGCGAGGGAGCCGACGCAGGTTGTCGGCGCCGTGATCGACGGTGGTGTTCTGCGCCTCAACGCGCCTGGGTGACCGCACTGCCCACATTCCGCATCGTTTGAGGAGCACCGCCGTGGCCGAGGTACGCATCGAGACTGAGCCGCGCACCGAGTTCGGCAAGGGTCCGTCCCGCCGCATCCGGCGCGCCGGCCGAGTGCCCGGCGTGGTCTACGGCCACGGACGCGACCCGGTGCACATCTCCCTCCCGGGGCACGAGCTCATGCGGGCGCTGAAGAACTCCAACGTGCTGCTGAGCCTCGATATCGACGACACGCGGGAACTCGTGCTGCCCAAGGCCATCCAGCGCGACCCGATCAAAGGCTTCCTCGAGCACGTCGACCTCGTGCTGGTGCGCCTCGGTGAGAAGGTCACCGTCGAGATCCCGGTGACCCTGACCGGTTCGGCAGCACCTGAGGTGCTCGTCGACCACCAGCTCGTCACCCTGTCGGTCGAGGCCGAGGCCACGCACATCCCGACCGGGCTCGAGGTCAGCATCGAGGGCATGACCGTGGGTCAGCACATCACCGCGGGCGACGTCACACTGCCCGAGGGCACCACGCTGGCCACCGAAGGCGACCACATCGTCGTCCAGGGTCTTGCTGCGCCCACCGCCGAGGACCTCGAGGCCGAGCTGGCCGAGGCCGAGGCCGAGGCGGGCATCGAGCGCGAGCCCACCGACGAGGAGGAGGCCGCCGGGGCGACCGCAGCCGCGGAGGCAGCGGAAGGGGCCGAGGGCGCCGGTGCGCCTGCCGAGGCAGGCGGGGAGACCGAGCGCAGCGACTCCTGATCGGGCGACTTCGCTCGAAGGTCGCTCGCTTGAGCGCGAATCGGGTGGACGGCGAGGTGTTCCTGGTCGTCGGCCTGGGCAATCCCGGCCCCGATCATGCAGGCAACCGGCACAACGTCGGTTTCATGGTGGCCGATCTGTTGGCCGAGCGCTTCGGCGGGCGGTTCCGCTCGCACAAGGGCCGCGCCGACCTCACTGACGGACGGGTGTCCGGCAACCGCGTGCTCGTCGCCAAGCCCAAGACGTACATGAACCTCTCGGGCGGTCCCGTTGCTGCGCTGCGCGACTTCTATCGGGTGCCGGCAGATCGGATGCTTGTGATCCACGACGAGCTCGACCTTCCGTACGGCGCGCTGCGCGTGAAGCTAGGTGGCGGCGACAACGGGCACAACGGCCTCCGCTCGCTGCGTTCAGCGCTCGGCACGGGCGATTTCTATCGGCTGCGGGTCGGGATCGGCCGGCCTCCGGGCCGGCAGGATCCGGCGGCCTACGTCCTGCGCAGCTTCTCCACGGCGCAGCGCAAGGAGCTGACCGGACACGTCGAACGGGCGGCTGATGCCGTCGAGGTGCTCATCGGTGAGGGGCTGGCCGAAGCCCAGAATCGCTTCAACGATTAAATGTCGGTATATTCCTGGCTGACGTCGTAGTTGTGCGATTACTCTCAGTAGAAGTATTCGCGAGTTGTCCAACTAGGCGTTAGATTCGCCCCCAGCCGTCTACTGTCTCGATCAGTGCGTAGCTCGGCAGGGGGCCGAGGCAGGTGGGCGGCGCACGCGTGAGACGGCCGCTATCCCGTTGAGGGGGTGAGGCCGTGCGAAGGGGGGCACCAAATGGACTCTGTGCGTAGTCCTCATGCTGCGCATTTCGAGTCGGGTTACACGGCGACAGACACCATCCCGCGGGAGAAGGCACGCCCGCGGCCGCGCATCCGGTCGCACTTCGCGCCGCGCGCTGGTGAACGATGGGAGCGCGAGTACCTTCGCCGAGTCGTTGCCGTCGACCTGGCTGCTGCTGCGGTTGCGGGCGTCATCGCCTACATCGCCCGCTTCCTGATCTGGGGCGGGGGCCCCGGCTTCTACGTCCTTCTTACCGTCGCGTTGCCTGTCGCCTGGGTGATCACGGTCGCGTTGTCGCGCGGCTACGAAGCGCGGTTCCTGTTCGTCGGGCCTGATGAGTACCGCCGGATCATCGTCGCTGCCATGAGTCTGACCGCAGCGATCGCTTTCTTCTCCTATGCCTTGCACCTGAGCCTCGCCCGGGGTTACGTCGGCATCGCGCTGCCGGCGCTGGCGATCATCGACGGTTCCTCTCGACACGCGTTGCGCAAGTGGGCGCATCGCCGCCGGCAACTCGACGGCCGTTTCATGAAGCGGGTCGTGTTGGTCGGGTACGAACGCGCAGTTGCGACGCTGACCAGGCAGCTGTCCCGCGAGCGCTACCACGGTGTCCAGGTCGTCGGCGCGTGCCTGCCGCCGCACCGGCCGCGACCGCAACGGATCCAGGACGTCGACGTCGCCGTCCTCGGCACGTTCGACGATGTCGTCTCCGCCGTCGACGTCGCCAACGCTGATGCGGTGGCCGTGCTGGCTTGCCCCGAACTCGACGCCGAGGTCCTGCGCGGCCTCGCGTGGCAGCTCGAGAAGACGCGTACCGACCTGTTCGTCGCGCCCGCCCTCATCGACGTGGCCGGGCCGCGCACCACGATCCGTCCGGTCGACGGACTGCCACTGCTGCACGTCGAGCACCCGGAGCTGGCCGGCGCCCGACGGGTCGTCAAGACGGTCTTCGACCGCTCGGTGGCCGCTGTGGCGTTGCTGGTCCTGCTTCCTGCCTTGGCGGCGGTCGCGCTCGCCGTCCGGCTCACCAGCGCTGGACCGGCGTTGTTCCGGCAGACCCGCGTGGGCAAGGAAGGCCAGACCTTCTCCCTCTACAAGTTCCGCACCATGTGCGAGGGCGCTGAGGATCAGCTGGCCGAGTTGCGCGACCTCAACGAGCACGACGGCGTGCTGTTCAAGCTGCGCAGGGACCCGCGGATCACTCCGCTGGGGCACTGGCTGCGGCGCTACTCCATCGACGAGTTGCCGCAGCTGGTCAACGTGCTCCGCGGTGAGATGTCACTCGTCGGGCCGCGGCCGCCCTTGGAGTCCGAGGTATCGCGCTACGCCGACTACGTGCGGCGGCGGCTGGTCGTCAAGCCCGGCTTGACCGGCCTGTGGCAGGTCAGCGGTCGCGCCGACCTGCCCTGGGAAGAGGCCGTCCGCCTCGACCTGAGATACGTCGAGAACTGGTCACTGGCAATGGATGTCGTGATTCTCGGCCGCACGCTGGCTGCGGTCGTACGAAGCTCCGGGGCGTATTGATCGCGCCGTGTGATTGACCACGCGAATGTGGTCAGAACCGACTATTGATAACAGACAAGTGGGGGGATTGGGTCTTTCTCATGACACAGACACGAGGCCGGCTGCGGCTCAGAACGAAAGTTTGGTTGGCCGCAGTAGCGGCCCTCATGCTCGGGTTGTCCGTGGCGGCGCCGGCACACGCCGTCGCACCGGTCGGCCCGGTTACGGCCAACCCCCCGGACGGCATTCCGCAACTGGGGACGAGCGGCACCGACGGCAGCATCGAGCAGGTGCGCCAACTGGTTCCGTGCGGTGCCAACATGTATGCCGTTGGGAAGTTCTCCTCCCTCAAGCGGTTCACCACGCTGTATCCCCGCAACAACGCGGCGAGTTTCTCCGCGACCACCGGGGTGATGACCACGTGGGATCCCAACGTCAACGGCCAGGTCGACACGATCGCCTTCGATGCTGCTGACACCACGTGCTCCTACGCCTACCTCGGGGGGACGTTCACCTCGGTCGGCGGCACCGCGGTCAAGAACATCGCCAAGGTGTCCACGACTACCGGCCTGGTCGACACGACCTTCAAGAACATCGTGGGTGGCCGGGTCGCGCACATGGAGGTCATGCAGGGCCACCTGCTGGTCGGCGGTTACTTCCCCGCATCCGCAAGTCCGGCCGCTCCCGGCTACTTCAAGAGCGTTTCTCCGACGACGGGGCTCCCCGACGGCTACGGCCTGCCGGCCATCTCGGGCAACTACGTATTCACCGGGGTCAAGGCCAACCCGACCCGCGTCTACAACATGGAGCCATCACCGATCGGCAACGCGGTCTTGGTCATGGGTGACTTCACGTCCGTCGGTGGCCTTGCCCGCCGGCAGATCTTCCGGCTCAACCTCGGCGCCACCTCGGCGACCGTGTCCAACTGGTACTCCGTCGGCAACCCCAATTCGCCGATCGTGAAGAACGGCTTCAACGAGGACTGCGCCACCGTCGAGCCGTACTGGCTGCAGGCCGCGGCATGGTCACCGGACGCGAGCAAGATCTACATCGCGACCACGGGCTATCGGCCTTGGAGGCAGAAGGACACGACGAAGCCGCGTACCGAACTCTGCGACGCGGCGGCGGCTTTCCCCGCCACCGAGGCCAACGTTGACCCGCTGTGGGTCAACTACCCCGGATGCGACTCGCTGTTCTCCGCGGCGGCCGATGCCAGCACGGTCTACATCGGCGGGCACGAGCGGTGGGCCAACAACCCGAACGGATGCGACAAGGCCGGCAGCGGGGCAATCGCAGCCCCGGGCATGGCGGGCTTGGACAGCACTACAGGCCTGCTCAGCTTCAACCCGACCCGCGCTCGCGGGCTGGGTGCCGACGACATGACGCTGACCCCCGCCGGTCTGTGGGTCGCCAGCGACAACCAGGGCAACGCCGCCATGTGCGCCGGGAAGTTCGGGCACTCAGGCATCTGTTTCCTGCCCTACTAGCATCTCCCTGATGGGGGAGAAGGCGCAGCGTCGGGCTGGGCCGGGTGGCGAATCTGCCGCCCGGCCCGCTCCGACCCAGGGGCTGGGCAGGCAGTCGCGGGTGCGGTTGCGCGGCGTCGGCTTCGACAGCCTGACCGAGGACGAGGTGAGCGAGCACGTCGTCACCAGCGCCGCGGCAGGTGTCGGCGGCACCGTCGTCACCCCGAACATCGACATCCTCCGGCTGGCCAGCCGCGACGACGACCTGCGGCGACTCGTGGACGGCTCCAGCCTGGTGGTCGCCGATGGCGTGCCGCTGCTGTGGGCCGCTCGCTTGGCCGGTGAGGCACTTGCCGGGCAGGTGGCCGGCTCCAGCCTCATCTTCTCCCTGAGCCAGGCCGCGGCTCGTCGTGGAGTGTCGATCTTCCTGCTCGGCGGTGCGCCGGGCGTAGCAGAAAAGGCTGGCGCCGCGTTGCAGGTGAAGTACCCCGGCCTACGCGTCGCCGGCGTCAACTGCCCGCCGCTGGGGTTCGAGTCCGATCCGGCGCTGATCGATGCGGTGCGCGCAGCCGTCACGGCTGCCGGCCCCGGCATCGTGTTCTGCGGGCTGGGCTTCCCGAAGCAGGAACGGCTCGCCGCCGCTCTGGCACCGGCGGTTCCCGGCACGTGGTTCATCGGCTGCGGAGCGGCGATCACCTTCGCCGCCGGGCAGATCCCGCGTGCCCCCCGGTGGATGCAGCGCTCAGGTCTGGAGTGGGTGCACCGCCTGTCGCGCGAGCCGCGCCGGCTGTTCCGGCGCTACATCGTCGACGACCTGCCCTTCGCCGTGCTGCTGCTGGCCCGCTCGTGGCGCTCGGGCCGAGCGCGGCGCACCGGAGGCAACGCGTGATTGCCCCTGACCGCCACGTACCCTCTAAGCAGGGCCCGCGCGCCAGGGGTGTGGTTGGGCGGCCGGTTCGGTGCCCGGCTGACGACCTCAGAAAGTGGAGCTGATGATGTCGACGTTGTCCTTAGGCGCTCCTGACGTGGCCCCGGCCGACGACCAACTGCTCGCCATCGCGCTCGCCGAGGAGGCCGGCAGCACGTTGATGGCGCTGCGCGAAGAGCTCGGGTACGCCGACCCCAAGGCCCTGCGTGGCGCCGGGGACCGCGGCGCCCAGGCGCTGCTGGCCAGGCGGCTCGCCGCGGCGCGTCCCGACGATGCGGTGCTGTCGGAGGAGGCGGCCGACGTCGGCGTCCGCGAGACCGCCAGCCGGGTGTGGATCATCGACCCGCTCGACGGCACCCGCGAATACTCCGAAGAAGGGCGTACCGACTGGGCCGTGCACGTCGCGCTGTGGGAGCGAGGCGTGCTGACTGCGGGAGCAGTCGCGCTGCCGGCACGCGGAGTGACACTGAGCACGGCCAACCCGCCCGCGATGCCCGGCGGCCGGCCGGATGGCCTGCGGG
>JBAVXU010000256.1:0-2316 GCA_049698415.1 Mycobacteriales bacterium | reverse complement strand
CGGCAGCGGTGGCACCGGCCGTCGCTGCCTACACCGCCGTGCTGCTGTCCGATACGTCCACCCCGTCGTGGCGGGAGGCGCATCGCGAGCTGCCGTTCGTCTTCGTCGGCTCGGCCGCAGCGGCTGCGGGCGGCCTCGGGATGGTCGGCTCACCGGTGGACCAGGCTGGGCCGGCCCGCCGGATGGCGGTCGGGGGAGCCCTGTTCGAGTTGGCGATGGAGCACCAGATGGAGCAATCCATGGGCATCACCGCCGAGCCGCTGCACACCGGCCGCGCCGGTCGGCTGATGCGGGCCAGCAAGGCGTTGACGGCTGCCGGTGCGCTCGGAGCGGCCGTGCTCGGCCGGCGCAGCCGGGTGGCGGCGATCGCGTCCGGGGCGGCGCTGCTGGCCGGGTCGGCCTGCACCAGGTTCGGAATCTTCGAGGCTGGGCAAGCCTCTGCCCGGGACCCGAAATACACCGTCGTCCCCCAGCGCGAACGGCTCGCGGCGCGGAACCGAAAGGGAGATCACGATGACTCACGCAACGGCCACCACGGCTAATCCCACTCGGGGGCGCTGGTGGCTCGTCGCGGCAGCGCTGCTGCTGCAGTTCTCGATCGGTGCGGTCTATGCCTGGAGCGTCTTCTCCAAGGCGTTGCAGAAGTCCGATGCCTTCCACCTGACCAAGGTGCAGGCGGCGTTGCCGTTCACCGTCACGATCGCGATGATCTTCGTCGGCACCTATATCGGCGGCCGGATCCAGGACCGCCGCGGACCACGCGTCGTCGCGCTGGCCGGCGGCATCACGTACGCCATAGGCACGCTCGGCGCCTCCCTCGCCACCGGCCGCAGCGACCTGTGGCTGCTCGTCGCGACGTACGGCGTCATCAGCGGTTTCGGGCTCGGCCTGGCCTACATCGTGCCCATCGCCATGCTGCAGAAGTGGTTCCCTGACAAGCGTGGTCTGATCACCGGTCTGGCGGTGGGCGGTTTCGGCTTCGGCGCCGTCCTCACCTCGCCGGTGGCGCAGCGGCTCATCGACAACAGCCCGAACGTGCCGACCAAGGCCTTCCTGCCGCTGGGTATCGGCTACCTCGTGATGTCGCTGGTGGGCGCGTCCTTCTTCAAGAACCCACCCGAGGGCTACCAAGTCCCGGGCTGGGTGCCGCCGACGACCGGGCGGGTCGTCGACAGTGGCCGCGACTACACGCAGGGCGAGGCGCTGGGTACCCCGCAGTGGTACCTCCTGACCGCCATCCTGGCGCTGAACACCTCGGCCGGGATCGCCCTGATTTCGCAGGCCGCGGCGTCGGCGACGGACATCGCCGGCTACTCCACCACCGCTGCCGCGGGCCTGGTCGGCATCCTTGCGATCTTCAACGGTGGTGGCCGCATCATCTGGGCCGCGGTGTCGGACTTCACCGGCCGGATGCTCGCGTTCGGGTTGATGCTCGGCCTGCAGGGCGTGTGTTTCCTGCTGTTGCCACACGCGTCCGCCGCGCCGCTGTTCTTCCTCCTCGCTGCGGTCATCTACCTCTGCTACGGCGGCGGGTTCGGCACCATGCCGGCCACGGCAGGCGACTTCTTCGGCGTCCGCAACGCCGGCGCGATCTACGGACTGATGATCATCGCGTGGAGCATCGCCGGCGTCGTCGGGCCGCAGATCGTGGCCAAGCTGATCGGCGACGCCAAGAACTACACCACGGCATACACCGTCATCGCCGTGATCGCGCTGGTCTCGATCGTGATCCCGGTGATCACCAAGATCCCCCGCCAGCGCCAGTCGGCCGACGAGGGGATGCTCGGAGCCCGGTCGGCGACCGCTCAGTAGTCCAGCGCGCGGCCGGGCCTGAGCGCGTGATCGGGAGCGGTCGTACTGTCTGCTGATGCACGTCGTCGCCACGGCCGGGCACGTCGACCACGGCAAGTCCACGCTGGTCCGCGCCCTGACCGGGATGGAGCCGGACCGCTGGGCCGAGGAGCACCGGCGTGGCATGACGATCGACCTGGGCTTCGCGTGGACCCGGCTGCCCACCGGCCAGCAGGTCGCGTTCGTCGACGTGCCCGGCCACGAGCGGTTCGTGGCGAACATGCTGGCCGGGGTCGGGGCGGTGCCAGCGGTGATGTTCGTGGTCGCCGCCGACGAGGGGTGGATGGCCCAGTCGGAGGAGCATCTCGACGCACTGGACGCGCTCGGCGTACGCCACGGGCTGCTGGTCGTCACCCGGTCCGATCTGGCCGAGCCGGGGCCGGCGTTGGCGCGGGCGACCGCCGAGATCGGGGCCACATCGCTGGGCGCGGTCGAGTCGGTCGTGGTGAGCGGCCGGACCGGCGC
>JBAVXU010000255.1:0-9788 GCA_049698415.1 Mycobacteriales bacterium | reverse complement strand
CGGGTCGTGGTCAGCCGCACCCGCGCCCCAGCGGTGGCGCAGGACGTGGCGGCCGGCCTGGGTGCCGAACTGGTGCCGATGGGCTCCGCCGGGGCCAAGACGTCAGCGGTGATCCTCGGCGAGGTCGACGCCTACGTTCACGCGGGGGGACAGTACGAATGGGACTCGGCGGCGCCGGTGGCGGTCGCCCTGGCAGCGGGGCTGCACGCATCACGGCTCGATGGCGCGGAGCTGAAGTACAACCAGCCCGATCCGTACCTCCCGGACCTGCTCGTCTGCCTCCCGCACCTGGCAGAGGACATCTTGAAACTGATCGCGGCCAGCACGAACGACCGGACGGAGCAGCAGTGAGCACGGGGTATGCCGACTATCAGATGAGCCAACTCGACGCACTCGAGTCCGAGTCGGTGCACATCTTTCGCGAGGTGGCGTCGGAGTCCCGGCGTCCCGCGCTGCTGTTCTCCGGCGGCAAGGACTCGATCGTCATGCTGCGGCTGGCCGAGAAGGCCTTCGCCCCGGCCCGGATCCCGTTCCCCGTCGTGCACATCGACACCGGGCACAACTTCCCCGAGACCCTGGACTTCCGCGACCGCCGGGTCGCCGAGCTCAACGTCCAGTTGATCGTCGGCTCGGTTCAGGAGGCGATCGACTCCGGGCGTTCGGTCGAGGAGCGCGGCCGCCGGGCCAGCCGCAACCGGCTGCAGACCCGAACCCTGCTCGACACGGTCGACAAGCACCGGTTCGAGGCACTCTTCGGCGGCGCGCGCCGCGACGAGGAGAAGGCCCGGGCCAAGGAGCGCGTCTTCTCCTTCCGCGACGAGTTCGGGCAGTGGGACCCCAAGAACCAGCGTCCCGAGCTGTGGAGCCTCTACAACGCCCGGGTGCACCAGGGCGAGAGCATGCGGGTGTTCCCGCTGTCCAACTGGACCGAGCTCGACGTCTGGCACTACATCGCCGCGGAGAAGCTCGAGATCCCGTCGATCTATTTCGCCCACAGCCGGCCGGTCTTCGAGCGTGACGGGATGCTGCTGGCTGACAGCCCGTACAGCAACCGCGGTGACGACGAGCCGGTCCGCGAGATGGAGGTCCGCTACCGCACCGTCGGCGATATGTCCTGCACCGGAGCGGTTCAGTCCAGCGCCACTACGTTCGAAGAGATTATTGCCGAGGTGGCAGGGTCACGGATCACCGAGCGCGGGGCGACCCGCGCCGACGACCGCGCCAGCGAGGCCGCCATGGAAGATCGCAAGCGCGAGGGGTACTTCTAGAGATGTCTGTGATCACCGAACAGATGGACATGCTGCGGTTCGCCACGGCAGGGTCCGTCGACGACGGCAAGAGCACCCTGATCGGGCGCCTGCTCTACGACACCAAGTCGATCTTCGAGGACCAGCTCGAATCCGTCGAGCAGACCAGCCGCGACCGCGGTGACGACTACACCGACCTGGCGCTGCTGACCGACGGCCTGCGCGCCGAGCGCGAGCAGGGCATCACCATCGACGTGGCCTACCGCTACTTCGCCACTCCACGGCGCAAGTTCGTGATCGCCGACACCCCCGGCCACATCCAGTACACCCGCAACATGGTGACCGGTGCGTCGACCGCGGACCTTGCGTTGGTCCTTGTCGACGCCCGCAAGGGCCTGGTGGAGCAGAGCCGGCGGCACGCGTTCCTGGTGTCGTTGCTGCGGGTGCCGCACCTCGTCCTGTGCGTCAACAAGATGGACCTCGTCGACTACGACCAGGAGGTCTACGAGCAGGTACGCCGGGAGTTCACGGCGTTCGCCACCAAGCTCGAGGTGCCCGATCTCGCAGTCATCCCGGTCTCGGCCCTGCACGGCGACAACATCGTGACCAGGTCGGAGAACATGCCGTGGTACGACGGCACCTCCTTGCTGCACCACCTGGAGAACGTCCACGTGGCATCAGACCGCAACCTGGTCGACGTGCGCTTCCCGGTGCAGTACGTCATCCGTCCGCAGTCTCGTACCCACCGCGACTATCGCGGCTACGCAGGCACCTTGGCCGGAGGGATCGTCAAGCCGGGCGACGAGGTGATGGTGCTGCCGTCGGGCCTGACCACCCGCGTCGTCTCGATCGAGGTCAACGGAACCGAGGTCGACGAGGCATTCCCGCCGATGTCGATCACGGTGCGCCTCGCCGACGACCTCGACATCTCGCGCGGTGACATGATCTGCCGGCCGCAGAACCAGCCGACGATCAGCCAGGACCTCGAAGCGACCGTGTGCTGGATGTCCGAGCAGCCGCTCGCGGCCGGCGCCAGCCTGATCCTCAAGCACACGACCCGGACGGCCCGCGCGGTCGTGCGCAACCTGCAGTACCGCCTCGACGTCAACACATTGCACCGTGACGAGACGGCCGAGCAGTTGAAGCTCAACGAGATCGGCCGGATCTCCCTGCGGGTGACCCAGCCCATCTTCGGTGACCCCTACCGTCGAAATCGGACGACAGGTGGATTTATCCTGATAGATGAGGGCACTAACCGTACCGTTGGCGCCGGGATGATCATCGAAACCCGATGACTGGGAGTTTTGTGAGTCGCAGGTCCGAGGAGATGGCACCCGGTGACCCACGCAATCCGCTGGTCCCCGACTGGCCGGACCTCCTCGACGGGCCGACCCGGGCCATGACGCGACAGAAGCGCTCGAGGGTTCCACTGATCGCCGGCATCTCCGCGGTGGTGGTGCTGCTCCTGGTGGTAGCCGGTCTGCTGATCCCGAAGGTGTTCGGCGGATCGCAGCCGGTGCCGATCGGCCCGACACCCAAGCTCGCGCAGGTTCCCGGACCGGCGGTGCCGGCGACCGGTGCCTATGTCGGCGCGTGGAGCAAACCTCAGCGGTTGACCGACGAGGGCCGCCGGATGGCGACGTCGGAGTTCGAAGCCGGCATCGGCCGCAAGCTCGACATCATCCACACCTATCACGTGTGGGACGACCCGTTCCCCTCCGTGAGCGACCTGGACTACATCCGCAACGGCTACCTCCTGCAGTTGTCGTGGGCTGGCACCAACCTCGCCGACGTCCTCTCCGGCAAGTACGACGCCATGATCACCCAGCGCGCGCAGGCGGTGCGCACCGTGGGCAAGCCGATGTTCATGGAGTGGCGCTGGGAGATGGACCGGCCCAACCTCGACGTCACCGGCACGTCGCAGCAGTTCGTCGCGGCCTGGAAGCACATCAAGAACATCTTCGACACCCAGGGCGCCACCAACGCCGCGTGGGTCTGGTGCCCCACCGCTGACGGGTTCGCCGACGGGCGCGCGCAGCGCTACTACCCTGGCGACCAGTACGTCGACTGGACCTGCGTCGATGCCTATCCCGGCCCCGACTGGCGGCCCCTCAAAGAGGTGCTCGCGCCATTCCTGGCCTGGGCCAAGCATCATCCCAAGCCGATCATGATCGGTGAGTACGGCGTTGCCCGCAACCGCACGTCGGAGGACCGGGTGCGATACCTGCGCGCCGCCGAAGAGACCTTCCGTGGCGACTCGCAGATCAAGGCGGTGTCGTACTTCGACTCGAATCCGGCCGGCAACAGCGACCGACGGCAGTACCTCATCCGGGATGACCCGCCGGCCCTGCGTGAGTTCGGGCGGATGGCGGCCATGCCGTACTTCAACCCGCGCAGGCTCCCGCTTGGCTGATCCGCGGTGAGGGTGCTGTTCCTGGGCGGGTTGGGTCGAAGCGGCACCACCCTGCTGGAGCGGGTGCTGTCCCAGTTACCCGGCGTCGTCGCGCTCGGTGAGGTCGTCCACCTGTGGGAGCGCAGCCTGGTCCATGACGAGCCGTGCGGCTGCGGGCTGGCGTTCAGCACGTGTGAGTTCTGGCGCGAGGTCGGTGAGATCGCGTTCGGCGGCTGGGCCGAGGTGGACACCGAACGGATCCTCGCCCTGCGCAGCAGCGTGGACCGGACGAGGTACATCCCGCGGCTCGCCCGTGGCCCGGCCAGTGCCGATCTCACCGAGTACCTCAGCTACTACCAGCGCCTCTACCACGCCGCCGCGCAGGTCTCGGGCGCGAGCATCGTGCTCGACTCGAGCAAGCACGCGTCACTCGCGTTCTGCCTGCGGCATGCACCGGAGGTCGATCTGCACGTCGTGCATTGCGTACGCGACAGCCGCGCGGTGGCGTATTCGTGGACGAAGCAGGTCCCCCGACCCGAAGCCGCCGCCGGCGAGAGCCTGATGAAGCGCTACCCCCCAGCCACCTCCGCGATGATGTGGAACAGCCACAACGCTGCCTTCTCGATGTTGCGCCGGCTCGGCGTCCCGACCCTGCTGCTGCGCTACGAAGAGTTCGTCGCCGCCCCGCGGACCACGGCGCGCACGGTCGCCGCCTTCGCCGGTGCGCCGGTCAGCGATGCCGACCTCGCGTTCCTCAGCGACAGCGAGGTCGACCTCGCGGTCGCACACACCGCGTCGGGCAACCCGCTGCGATTCCGTACCGGCGTGGTGCCGATCCGGGTCGACAACGCCTGGCGGCAGAAGTTCCCGCGGCTGCAGCAGCGGCTGGTCACCGCATTGACACTGCCGCTTCTGGCGCGCTACGGATACGTCCGGCCGCAGGGCCGCAGGTGACCGGACTTCCGTCCGTCGGGGTGGTCATCCCGACCTACAACCGGCCGGAACTCATGCGCGGTGCGGTCCGAGCCGTGCTCGCCCAGCATTACCCCGGTGAGCTCAAGATCCTGGTGGTCTACGACCGGGTGGATCCCGACCCCACCACCGCGCGCACCGAGGGCGGCCGCACCGTCGAGGTGATGGCCAACTCCCGCACCCCGGGACTGGCCGGGTCCCGCAACACCGGCATCCTGGCTCTCGACACCGACCTCGTGGCGTTCTGCGATGACGACGACGAATGGCTGCCGGGCAAGCTCGCTGCTCAGGTCGAGGTGCTGCTCGCGCGCCCGGTTGCCGAACTCTGCACGTGCGGCATCCTGGTCGACTTCGACGGCACCACCAACCCGCGACTGGCCGGGACCGACACCGTCACCCACGAGCAACTGCTGCGTTCGCGGATGGCCATGCTGCACTCCTCCACCGTGTTGCTACGCCGCCGCGCCATCGTCGACGACATCGGACTGGTCGACGAGCAGATCCCCGGCGGACAGAACGAAGACTGGGATCTGTTGTTGCGGGCATCGCAACGGCACTCGATCGTCCACGTCGACCAGCCGCTGGTGCGGGTCCGCTGGGGCCGCACGTCATTCTTCGCCCAGCAGTGGCAGACCAAGATCGACTCTCTCGAGTGGATGCTGGACCGGCACCCCGACATCGGCACGAACCGGGTGGGCTCGGCCCGCGTCTACGGCCAGTTGGCATTCGCCCATGCCTGTCTGCGGGACGGCGCCGCGGCTCGGCGCTGGGCGTGGTTGGCGTTGCGCCGCCACCCTCGGGAGTGGCGGGCCGGTGTGGCGCTCATCGTGAGCACCCGGCTGGTCAGCGGGCCGGCCGTCCTGCGGGTGCTGCACAAGTTCGGCCGGGGCGTCTAGCGCCGGGCGTCAGCCGGCTCCGGGGCCGTAGATGCGGGTTGCCACGTCGGCGGTCAGCCCGCAGATCCGATCCACCTCGTCCTCGCTCAGTTGCTTGCGATACGACGTCAGCGACTGCTGGCTGTCCATCGGCCGGAAGCCGGTACGCGACAGCCCGCCGCGAAGGTTCCACCCGAAGACCCGGGACGAGTCGGCAGCGGTGGTGTTCTTGACGAGCAGCCGCTCGACCCGATCGCTCCAGGTCAGCCCCAACTGGTCGTACAGCGCCCGGAAACCGGCCACCGGTCGGGCGGCGAGATCCTCGTAGCGCACCAGGATCAGGCCGGGCACCGTGTCGTGCAGGTCGGCGACGGCGGCGTACATCGCCCGCCAGAGCAGGCTGATCTGGGCCACCCAGTCGTCTGAGTCGAGCAGCGAGCGCATCTCGGCTTCGTACGAGCCGAGCACGTCGCGCAGCAGCAGCGGCTGGGCGAGCAGGTCGGCGAACTCCACCCGCCATCCCAGCTTGCGCCAACTGCCGGCAAAGGACTCCGGGCGGCGCACCATCACCACGGCCTGGCAGTCCATCCGGTTGGCGAACCACGGGATCGACACCGTCGCCCACGGGTCGTCGAGCATCGCCCGACGGCCCTTGAGCCGGCCGACGGTGAACGAGGTGGCGTACTTCCCCATCCGGGCCAGGTCGTACGCCGCCCGGTTGCGCCGCACCTCCGCCACGGGCTTGTAGCGCAGGCGGAAGGTGTCGGCGAATGCGCGCAGCCAAGGCGCCTCGTTGTCGGCGCAGATGTAGTGATAGCGATGCTCGACCGTCGCGTCGAGAACGCCGGGGGAGTGGCCGGGGGGATGCTGCGGATTGAGCGGCTCGTTGATGTAGACCACCTCGCCACTGGCCTCGAGCATCTTGCCCACCCAGCTGGTCCCTGACCGCGGCAACCCCGTCACAAGCAGTGGCTGACCGCCCATCAGCGGGTGTAGCCCAACTCGGCGAGCAGCGGGCCGCACTGCCGCTGGACGGCATCGGCGTCGTGCGCCGACAGCGACTCGCGCCACCGGCCCACCGACGACGGGCTGGCCTCGGCGAGTCCGCTGCGCAGCGGGTCGCGGGCGGCGCCGGCCGGGATGTCGAGGAACTCCCCGATGGTGTCGGCGAAGGGCGACGGGTCGGCGACCAGGTCTTCGTAGCCGAGTCGGAGCAGCTTGTCGTCGGGCAGCCCCGCGAGCCCGGCGAATGCCGCCTCGGTGAACCGTCGCCAGCACCAGGCCGACCGCTCGATGTCGGACACGGCACGGAACTCCTCGTGCCGGTTGGCCTCCACCCAGAACCGCGGCTCGGGGCCCCACGCGGTGCCCCCGCGCCCGCGCTGGCCAGAGGCCGCGGACTTCGCCGCGAGCCAGGGCTTCTCGGCATGGGACACGGTCGCGTCGCGGCCGTCGCGCACGATGTGCACGAACACCGCGTCGGGGAAGGTACGCATCAGGAACGGCACGATGAAGCAGTTCTCGGGGTTCTTCTCCGCGAAGCGCAGCCCGCCGTCGCCGCCCGCGAGCAGCAGCGCGCCGTAGTTGGCGCGGAACACCCTCGATGCCTTGGCCTGCGACCACGAGCCGTCGTAGACGCAGCGGGCGGCGGCCTTGGTCAGCCGAGGCTCGAAGTGGTACGACACCGTCGGCAACCGGCCGATGCAGCCACCGAGGAACGTCGTGCCCGAGCGGGGTGCACCGACGATGAAGATGGGCCGGCGTACCCGTGGGGCCAAGCGCTGCAACGCCCGGCCCGATCGCGCCGATGCCTGCGCCCGGCTGCCGTGCCGGCCCGAGCGCCGGTCGCGTACGTCGGAGGCGACGCCGACCAGGCCGAGTTGGGTCGCTCGCAACCACGACAGCTTGCGGTGCGGTGCGGCGGGCTGGCTGCCATGGGCGGTCATACGGGCTGCTCCTCTGGGGCGATCACCGGGGGTACGCTCCGACGCCGCACCAGGTCGCGAAGTGAGTCGATGGAGAGCCGGCGGCGCATCACGTAACTGCCGGCGATGTAGACGATGGTGGCGGTCACGGTCGCGGCCACCAGCCAGCGGGTCCCGTCGCCGCCGAGCAGGCGCACCGCCAAGGGGATGGCGCCGAAGCTCGCGGCGGCGAGCAACATCCCCCGGCGCGCCCCCGGTCCGAACGGGTGCAATCGCAGCGAAGCGACGATCTGGATCAGCGGCAGCAGGTTGTTGGCGACGATCGAGGCGGCCCAGCCGACGGCCGCCCCGAGGATGCCCCACCGCGGGATCAGCACCAGGTCGAGACCGACCATCACGACCAGCGAGAACACGCTGTTGGCCAGCGTCCACGTGGTGCGCCCGGCCATGTTCAGAACGGTGTCGACCATCCCGCACATCGTGGCGAACAGCATGGCGCCGGCGAGGACGGCGATGACGTCGGTAGCCCCGCCATATCCGGAGCCGAACAGAGCGAGGAACTGGGTGGAGAAGATGATCGCCAGCAGATAGACCGGCCAGGTGATGAGGATGACCCAGCCGGTCGCCACCTGATAGACGGACTTGGCGCCGGCCAGATCGCGTACGGCCAGCAGTTCCGAGAGCCGCGGCTGCGCAACGGTGCCCAGTGCCTGCGCCCCCAGCTGGCCGACCACCAGGAAACGGGTTGCCGCGGTGTAGATCGCGGCTTGGGCCGGTCCGCGCAGCGACGCGACCAGGATGATGTCGAGCCGTTGCAGCGCCAGGTGCACCACTGCGGTGACGGCCCGCGGGCCGGTGAAGCGCCAGAAGTCGCTGGTGGCGAAGCCGGCCTCGCTGGTGCTGGTCGCGGGTCGGCGGGACCGGCGGGCGACCGATCGGAGCCAGGCCAGCGCGACGATCGTCTCGGGGAGGTAGGGCGCCGCCCAGGCGACGGCCAGCCAACCCAGCGGCAGGTCGAGGGCCAGCACGGCGAAGGTCAGCACCAACTGCAGCGCCGGTCGGGCGAGCAGGTCGACCATCACGGTGGGCCGCATCTTGCGGTAGCCGCGGGTCGCTGCCAACGTCACATCCGCCAGCGCGGCGGCCGGTACGAACACCGCCATGATCCGCAGGTAGGTCACCGTCTGCGTGCTGTCGCCGCGGACCACGACCTGGGCCAGCGGCACGGCGAGCACCCATACGGCCAGGCCCAGCAGCGTCGCCGCCGCCAGCACCGTGATCAGCGCCGTACGCAGTCGGGCGGCGATCAGGTCGGGTCGTCCGAGGGCCCGCAGGCGGGCGACGAAGTAGACCAGGCCGGTGTTGGCGCCCAGCTTGCCGACCATCGCCACCAGCAGGAACACCGAGGTCGCGGCGAAGAACCGGCCGGCCTGGCTCTGGCTCACGCCACGGGCGATCGTGACGACCAGCAGGATGTTGACCGCGCTGGACACGAACGCGCCGGTGAGGTTCAGCGCACCGCCGCGGGCGAGCTGGCTCACCTCTGCCTTGGGTGCCGCCGGCTGGGCCGGCCTGCGGCCGGCGGCGTGCTTCGGCCCCGGCTTCGACATCACCTGCGCCATGACGGGGCGGCGCCGAGCCACTGTGCAAGGCGCGCGTCATAGGGCTCGAAGTGCGCGGCGAGATCGGCCTGCAGCTGAGGTGACATCTTGCTGCGGGGGCGCGCATTGTGCCGCTCGAACACCGGCTGCTTCAGATTCGGCAGGCCGAGGAAGTCCAGGACCGCGGGATAGACCTCTTCGGGCCGCTCGAAGAAGTCCTGGCTGTCGACGACGTGCATCCGCTGCCGGCCGTAGACCGACTCGAGCCGCTCGAGCTGCTCGACGTACTGGCCGCGGGTCCGGTACGCGTTGTGCTGATGGGCGTGGCTGTAACAACCGGGGTCCGACACGAGCCGCTCGGCCTCGCCTCGCAGCCGCTCGGGCTCGAGCTCCAGCGCCTTCTCGAACGGCTCGCTCTCGTAGCCGCGGGCAAGCTCGTGGGTGTAGGCGGAGTACGCCCGCTCCACCGGGTCGCGCAGCAGGATGAGCAGCTTGACGCCGGGCAGGTCATGGGCGATCCGCTCGCCGGCCAGCGGATGGAACATGTAGTACGGGCTGGACTCGAAGGCCTGCGGGCGCACTCCGGTCTTCTTGTGGACCGCACGCGCGGTGAGCTCTAGCGGGAAGTGCGCGCGGTACCACGCCAGGCCGTTGTCGTATCCGGTGTCGAAGAAGTGCACGCCCTTCTGGCGTACCGGCTTGAGTGCTGCCGGGTGCTGGGCCAGCGTGCGGTACATCGAGGTGGTGCCGCACCGCTGGGCGCCGATGATGAGGAA
>JBAVXU010000254.1:0-2934 GCA_049698415.1 Mycobacteriales bacterium | reverse complement strand
CCGGTGGTGGCCAGACCCAAGGCAACCCTGATCGATGTGTTCATTGGCATGTCCGATCTAGTCGATGGCGAATCATGGTGGGACGGCCGCTTTGCCGTGCATGCGTCACTGCCCTAGACGAAGTGGCCCCGCAATTGGTTCCCGGGCTGCGACCTGGAGCAAACCGGTCATTGTCCATTTCGTATCCCGGCGCCGGGCCGCGACGCTATCTTTCGGAGCGCCAAGCCTCCTGTCTGGTGCCCGGTCGGGAGGGCGTCCATGAAGCGATGGGGCGGTCGGCATGAGAGTCGCATACAGAGTCCTCGCCGGGCTCATTGCCCTCGGCGTCATCGCCCAGGCAGCGAGCATCGCGTACGGCACGTTCTCGCTGGCCAAGGCCATCGACGGTGGAACGACCATCAACAAGGACTCCACCGTCGGCGAGTCAGGGTTCATCGCCCATGCGCTCGTCGGCGAAGCGGTGATTCCCTGCTGGTGATCGCCCTGGTGGTCGTTTCCTTCTTCGCACATGTGCCCGGCGGCAGAAGGTTGGCCGGTCTCGTGCTGCTGGTCGTCCTCGTGCAGGTGACACTGGGCTACGCGTCGTTCGACGCACCGGTGCTCGGACTGCTGCACGGGGTCAACGCGATCATCCTGGCGATCGTCGCCGGAAATACCGCACGGAGGGCGGCGCCGTCGCACGCGAGCGTTCCTGCTTAGCCGCAGCCCGCACTCAGATCAGCGAGGCGGGTTGTCGCGCTTGAGTTTGCGCCAGCCACCAGCCCGGTTGTTGGCGATGATCTGCTGGACCATCGCGGTCAGTGCGCCGGCGTTGATGGTCTCGCCCCGGCGGAACGAGACAGTGCGTGCCGTGCTGTTGTCGTGCCCGGCGGTGATGATGCCCTCGGGATCCGGCACGATCGCGCCGTCGTACAGGAAGACGTTGACGTGATCCTTGGCCGCCAACAGCGCGGCGACGTTGCCCTGCAGGACGAAGTACGGCCGGTCGGTGCGTTTGATGGTCTCGACCAGCTCCGGGTCGGCGGCGTGCAGCAGGTCGCGGACCTCGTGACAGATGGCCCGCTGCCACTCGGGCAGGGCATCGATGTAGGCGTCGACGCGCGGGTCGGTCTCGTACGTCATTTCGCGTCGAGGATAGCTCAGCGCAACTCGGCGGGAGGGCCCTCGGAACCGATTCTTCGCTGGGTCCACGCCACGTCGTGCCAGGCGCCGAACTTCCAGCCGATCCGCCGGTAGGTCCCCACCGGGTCGAAACCCATCGCGCGATGCAGGCCGATGCTGGCGTCGTTGGGCCGGGTCATGCCGGCCACGAGAGTACGGAATCCACGCTCGGCCAGCCGGGCGAACAGCGCGTCGTAGAGCATCCGGCCGCCGCCGGTACGCCGCCTGCCCATCTCGAGATAGACGCTGACCTCGCAGGACCAGCGGTACGCCGGCCGCTCCTTGTACGGCCCGCCGTAGGCATAGCCGACCACCTTGCCGCCGTCCTCGAGCACCACCCAGGCGTGGGTGCGTACGGCGGCGGCGATGCGCCGGGCCATCTCGGCGGCCGAGGGCGGATGCGCCTCGAACGACACCGTGGTGTCGGTGACGTAGGGGGCGTAGATCGCGGCGCACGCTGCTGCGTCGCGGCGCGTTCCGTCTCGCGTGCTCGGGCCGCCGGTCATGGTCGCGAGTCTATGAAGGGTGGTGGACGGGAGATTCCCATCAGCTGTATGAATGCTCCCGCGGGGCCAGCAGACCTTGGTGGGGTGGGCGTTCATGGCGGCCGGCGACAAGCGCAGCGCTCTCATCGAGCGGTTCTCCGCACGGGTGGACTCCTACGCGGAGCTCAACGCGCCCTTGCTCCGGCAGGCGGCCCAGCCGCTGCTCGACCAACTGGACCTGACAGGTGCGCGTCGAATCCTCGATCTGGGCGCGGGTACGGGCAGCATCCTGGGCTGGCTGGCGGCACGGGCGCCGCAGGCGAGGTGCGTGGGAGTCGACCTGTCCGCGGCGATGTTGAGCCGCGCCCGCCGCGACACGCAGGCGCCGGTGGCTGCGATGGATGTGGCTCGGCTCGCCCTCGCTGATGGCGTTGCCGACGTCGCGGTGAGCACCTTCGTACTGCGCTTCGTACCCGATCCGCTGGTGGCACTGCGGGAGCAACGCCGCATTCTCGCCGACGGGGGCGTAGCCGGCGTCGCCGTCTGGGGAGCGGCGGAAGACTCTCCGCACGAAGCTCTGCTCGACCGCATCCTCGACGAGAACGGAGCCGATCCGTTCGTCAGCAGAGTGGTGCTGACCGACGACACGCTGCATGACCCGGCCAAGCTGCGGGCGGCGATGGTGACCGCTGGGTTCGCCGAGCCGCACACCTGGGGAGGTGAACTCGTCCGGCCCTTCACCGCCCAGTCCTTCGTGGACTTCGCCCAGCGCGGACTCGAGCGATTCCGACAGCGGCTCGCGGGCCTCGACGACCAGACCCGAGCCAGCGTGCTGACGACTGCGGTCGAGCAACTCAGCGAAGCGGGCCTGGCGACCGGCGAGGACCGTTCGCCGGTGGTGTACGGCCTGGCCGGCGTCTAGCCCGGCAGGCAACCAGTCAGGCCAATTGCCAGAACGGCTGCCGCAGCCCCAGTTGGTTCAGAAGGTCCTGGTTGTGCTCGCGGGGGACGATGCCGCTGCGTCGCCCACCTCGTGCACGGAGGGGGCGCGGCCCAGTGCCACGAACAGCCGGTAGGTCTCGTTGCGTAGCGCAATGTCCTCGGGAGTCATCACAAGCGAGTCTGCCGCCGTCGGTTGGTGGCGTCGCGCCTCTCGCGTTATTAGCTTGACAGCTAAATAACCGCATGGTTAAGTGTCGTGGACCGGATCGACGCGCTGGGAGGCGAGATGGCTGGAGCGGTGGCTCAGCTCGACGCGACGTTCACGGCGCTGGCCGACCCGACCCGG
>JBAVXU010000253.1:0-1756 GCA_049698415.1 Mycobacteriales bacterium | reverse complement strand
GCCGACGCCTGGTTCCTGGGGGTCTCCGCCTGGGGGATCGCCCTGCTCGCACTGGCCGCCGGCCGGGTCGGGTGGCGCGGAGACCTGCTCGCTGCTGGAGGGGGCCTGGTGCTCGGCTGCTCGTTGTACCTGTCCTACGGGCTTGTCCTACTGGCGCCGGTCGCCGCGGTCGTCGTCCTGCACCGCCGTCGGGTCCGCCCGCTCATCGTCGGTGCGCTGGCGGTCGCCGCCGTGGTGGCCATATTCGCCGGGCTGGGATTCTGGTGGCTCGACGGACTGGCTCAGACGCGGATCCGCTACCAGCAGGGATCGGCCTCGGCCCGGCCGTATCTGTACTTCCTCTTCGCCAACGTGGCGGTCCTGGGTCTGATCATCGGCCCCGCCGGCGTGTCAGCGCTGGCCCGGCTCCGCCGAACGCAGCTGACCTGGGTGCCGGTCGCCGCCCTGCTCGGCTTGCTGGTTGCAGATCTCACCGGACTGTCGAAGTCGGAGGTCGAGCGGATCTGGCTGCCCTGGACTCCCTGGCTCCTCGCGGCTACAGCACTGCTCCCCGTCCGGCGCCGGCGCTGGTGGCTCGCCGCGCAGCTGGCCCTGGGACTGATCGTGCAGACCGTCGTCCTGACCAACTGGTAGCCGCGGTCGATCAGCCCGGAGGCGTGAGTTGCAGCGCCCGCTCTCGGCGTCGGCCGCTGAGTGCTGGCCGCTCAGCGTAGGGCCGCCGCCGCGAAGTCGGCCATCCCGTCGGCGAAGCTGACCTGCGCGGCGAAGCCGAGCTCATCGGCAGCCAGCTGGGGTGAGGCGACGATGTGCCGCACGTCGCCCAACCGGTACTCCCCGGTGGTGACGGGCGCGGGTCCGCCCAAGGCGCTGGCCAGCGCCGATGCCATCTCACCGACCGAATGCGGTGAGCCGGAGGCGATGTTGTACGCGACAAAGCCAGCGGAATCGTGTTCCAACGCCCGCACGTTGGCGATGGCGACGTCGCGCACGTCAACGAAATCGCGGCGCTGCCCACCGTCCTCGAACACCCGGGGCGCCTCGCCGCGGGCCAAGGCGGAGCGGAAGATCGAGGCGACTCCGGCGTACGGGGTGTCTCGCGGCATCCGGGAGCCGTAGACGTTGTGATAGCGCAGCGCGATCACAGATCGCCCGGGCTGGCGCGCCCAAGCCGTGGCGAGATGTTCCTGCGCGACCTTGGTCGCGGCGTAGGTGTTGCGGGGATCCAGTCGGGCGCCCTCGGTGACCATCCCGGCCGCAAGCGGCTCCTGACAGGTTGGGCAGAGGGGCTCGAAAACGGCAGCAGTCATGTCCTGATGTGTGCGGGGACCGGGGCGAACGTTGCCATGCGTGCAGCAGAGGTACGCCCCCTCGCCGTAGACCACCATCGAGCTGGCCAGCACCAGTCGATCGACCCTGCGCCGGTCCATTGCCGCGAGGAGCACCGCAGTCGCGTAGTCGTTGTGCTGGACGTATTCCGGGGTGTCCTGAGCGCTCACCCCCAGCCCGACCATCGCTGACTGGTGGCAGACCGAATCCACACCGGACAGGGCCGCATCAACCACATCGGGATCACGTACGTCACCACGTAGGAGTTCGTGGTCGGCGAGATAGTCGGGGACTCCGGCATGGGCGGCCGGCAGGAGTACGTCGAGCAACCGCACCGTGTGCCCGCGCGCGACGAGGGCGTCCGCAACGTGAGAGCCGATGAAACCGGCGCCGCCGGTGATGAGCACGTGCATGATGGCCGAGCCTATGC
>JBAVXU010000252.1:0-13786 GCA_049698415.1 Mycobacteriales bacterium | reverse complement strand
CGAAGAGCTTGGCCAGCACCCGGTGGGTGATGGTCGCGCCGACCTGGGACTTGATGTCGTCGCCGATGATCGGTACGCCCGCGTCGGTGAACTTCTGCGCCCACTCCGGGGTGCCGGCGATGAACACCGGCAGGGCGTTGACGAAGGCGACGCCGGCGTCGATCGCGCACTGCGCGTAGAACTTCGCGGCATCCTCGGAACCGACCGGCAGGTAGCAGACGAGAACGTCGGCCTCGGCCTCGCGCAGAGCGGCCACGACGTCGACCGGCGGCTCGTCACTCTCGTCGACGGTCTCGCGGTAGTACTTGCCCAGGCCGTCGAGGGTGTGACCGCGCAGGACCGGCAGGTCCATCGGCGGCACGTCGGCGATCTTGATGGTGTTGTTCTCGCTGGCGACGATGGCCTCGGACAGGTCGCGCCCGACCTTCTTGGCGTCCACGTCGAACGCGGCGACGAACTCGATGTCACTCACGTGGTACGGACCGAACTGCACGTGCATCAGTCCGGGTACGCGCGCGTCCTTCGCCGCATCGCGGTAGTACTCCACTCCCTGTACGAGGGAGGCGGCGCAGTTTCCAACGCCGATGATGGCAACGCGTACTGAACCCATCAGGGTCCTCCTTTTGACTACTTTTCCAGTGGGGTGACGGTCGGGGGGACGCCGGCCTGTTCGCTCGCGATGAGCTCGTTGAGCCAGCGGACTTCGCGGTCAACCGAGTCCAGGCCGTGGCGCTGGAGTTCGGTGGTGTAGTTGTCGAGCCGTTCGCGAGTACGCGACATCGCGGCCCGCAGGCCTTCGCGTCGCTCCTCGACCCGGCGGCGACGTCCTTCGAGAATGCGCATCCGCACCGCCGCGTCGGTCTGTGCGAAGAACGCGAAGTGCACGCCGAAGCCCTCGTCCTCGTAGGCATCAGGGCCCACGTCGGCGAGCAGTTCGGAGAAGCGTTCCTTGCCCTCGGCGGTGAGCTTGTAGACGATCTTGCCCCGCCTGCTGGCCAGCGGTTTTGCCTCCGCCACCGACGGGTCCGGGGCATCCTCGCCGATCCAGCCCTGCTCGCGCATCCGACGCAGGGTCGGATACAGCGAGCCGTAGGAGAACGCCCGGAACATACCGAGTTGGGTGTTAAGCCGCTTTCGCAACTCGTACCCGTGCATCGGAGAGTCGTGCAGGAGGCCGAGGACCGCGAATTCCAGCATCCGATCGGCCTCCCTCCTGCTGACTGCGTCCCGGCTGTCGGCCGGGTGGTCACCGATTGGCAACCCTTTCGATGTATCACCTCGATACATCGAACACCATAGGCAGGTCGACTGTCGCAGTGCAACTCACCGGGGGCGAGGCTTCGGCGCCGGCCCTGCCCCGCGTACCCTCGCGCCCGTGGAGACCCGTCGGTCTGTCATCGACTACGCGCTGCAGCGCCGAGCCCTGCTCCTCGAGCTTTATTCGGGCCGCGTCAGCGCGATCGAGGTCTGCGATGCCACGCCGTACCTCCTGAGGGCCGCGAAGTTCCACGGCGAGCGCATCGGCCGGCCCTGCCCGGTCTGCCGCCACGAGCAGATGTGGCGGGTCAACTACATCTACGGCGATGAGCTCAAGGCGGCGGCCGGCCAGGCGAAGACCGAACGCGAGCTGGACCGGATGGCGCAGCACTACAGCGAGTTCAGGGTCTACGCCATCGAGGTCTGCCGTGACTGCGGATGGAACCACTTGACCCAGTCCTACGTTTTGGGCACGAGCGCGGTGAGCGAGCAGAGGCGTGCCGCCGGACACCTGGTTTGAGATCGCATGACCCGACCGTGCAAGGTGGTGCAGTGAGTCAGCCCCCCATCGACCCGACCCAGCGCCCCAGCCCGACTCCCCGCCCGACCCGAGCCGAAACGCGGGCCGGAAACCGAGCCGGCGAGCGTGCCCGAGGGCGCCGGGCCGGAACTGACCCGGCTTCGGGCGACGTCACGGCAAACCCACCGCGCAGGCACGGGGTCGCTCGCACGCGCAAGTCGCGGCGGCGGCGGCGCATCGCGTTCATCGCCGGTGCGCTGTCGTTGTTCATGGTCTTCGGATTGCTCGGAGTGGTCTATGCCGCGACCAAGATCCCGCTCCCGGGTGACGTCAAGAACAACCAGAGTTCGATCATCTATTACTCCGACGGTCGCACCGAGATCGCCCGCATCGGCGCCGAGAACCGCACCGACGTCAAGCTCTCGGACCTGCCCAAGCACCTGCAGCACGCGGTGCTCGCGGCCGAGAACCGTGACTACTACACCGACAGCGGCGTGTCCCCGAAGGGGATCGCCCGCGCACTGTGGGCGAACCTTCGCGGCAAGGATCTGCAGGGCGGATCCACGATCACCCAGCAGTACGCCAAGAACGCCTACCTCAACCAGGAGCGGACCTACACCCGCAAGTTCCGTGAGCTCGTCATCGCGGTCAAGCTCGACAAGAGCTACTCCAAGGACCAGATCCTCGAGTGGTACCTCAACACCATCTACTTCGGCCGGGGGGCGTACGGCATCGAGGCCGCGTCCGAGACGTACTTCGGGATCCCGGCGACCAAGCTCACCGTCGAGCAGAGCGCGGTGCTCGCATCCAGCATCCGTTCGCCCGCGTTGTACGACCCCGAAGTCCATCCGCAGGCGGCCAAGGACCGCTGGGCCTACGTGCTGGACGGCATGGTCACCAAGAACTGGCTGTCGGCGACCACCCGCGCGGCGCTGAAGTATCCCCCGGTGCGGCCGAACGGCGTGAGCAGGTTCAACGACCTGTCCGGACCCAAGGGCTACATCGTCCGCCAGGTCGCCAAAGAACTGGCTGCCAAAGGAATCACCGACGACGTCGTACGCCGCAGCGGCATGCGCATCGTCACCACCATCGACAAGCAGGCGGAGGACTCCGCGGTCGCCGCCGTCAACAAGGTCTTCAACGGCCAGCCCAAGGATCTGCGGCAGGCGCTGGTCGCGATAGAACCGACGACCGGCCGGGTGCGCGCCTACTACGGCGGCAAGATCGGCAACGGCGCCCTCGATTACGCCAGCCGCTCCTTCCAGCCCGGCTCGTCGATCAAGCCGTACGTCCTCGCCGAGGCGCTGTCGCAGGGGATCAGCCTGAAGTCCTACTGGGACGGCTCGTCCCCACAGGAGTTCCCGGACCGGCCCGGCCGGCCGGTGTACAACAGCGGTGACGGCCAGGGCGCCCAGTGCTCGAGTTGTGACCTGATCAGGGCCACCGTCCTCTCGCTGAACACCGTCTACTACGCCCTGACCGACAAGGTCGGTGCCAAGAAGGCTGCGGCTCTGGCCGAACGCGCGGGCATCCGCACGCTGGCCGGCAAGCCGACCCAGGAGTTCATCGACTCGGGCAACCTGACCAACAACTTCGGCATCGGCCAGTTCGAGATCACCACCCTCGACCAGGCGGCCGGCTATGCCACATTTGCGGCCAGGGGTGTGCACCACACGCCGTACTTCGTCGAGAAGGCGATCCTGCCGGACAACAAGGTGGCCTACGAGCACGCCAGAGATCCAGGGACGCGTGCCTTCTCAGCCGATGTCTCGGCGGACGCCACCTACGCCATGCAGAAGGTCCTGCAGGGCAGCACCGGATCCTTCAACCGCGAACTGGAGAACGGTCGCGAAGCGGCGGCCAAGACCGGCACCGCACAGGACCCCCGGGCCACCCGCAACAACGCCAACGGTGGCGGCAACAGCGCCGCCTGGATGTGTGGGTTCACTCCACAACTGGCCGCAGCGGTGTGGGTCGGCCATGACAACCTCAAGACTCCGCTGGTCACCGCGACCGGTCGGCAGATCTATGGCGTCGGCCTGCCCGGCCTGACGTGGCAGGCATTCATGAACGGTGCCCTGCGTGGCAAGCCAGAGCTCAAGCTGCCGCCGCCGGTGTTCCTCGGCAAGCGCGACGGCAATTCCAGTCCGCCACCTGCGCCGCGGCCGACCCCGTCGACAGCACCGTCGCCATCACCCACCCCGTTGCCGTCACCACGGCCGTCGAAGTCGTGCAAGAAGTTCCCGGTCTGCCCGCCCAACGGTGGCCAGTCACAGAGTCCCGGAGGACCCCCGCCCCCGTGACGCAGGTCGTCGCTCCCAGCGATGAGGATCCGGTCGTCCGCGGCCTGGTGAACTCTGTCGGCGGGCCGCCCGGCAGGTACGCCTCCGGGCGCGGGCACCGGTTCTGGACTCCGATGCGCGTGGTGCTCGCGCTTGCCCTGGTCGTGCTGGCGGCCGCCTGGGTGCAGAAGGCTCCCTGTCGCGAGCACGTCTGGACCCACGAGTATCAGTACACCCACGCCTGCTACACCGATGTGTTTGCGCTCTACTACGCCGAGCACCTCAGCGACGGCAAGGTGCCCTATGTCGACTGGCCCGTGGAGTACCCCGTACTCACCGGCGCGGTCATGGCCGTCGTCGGCCTTCCCGTTCACGCCCTCACCACCAACCAGGGCACCTGGTTCTTCGACCTGACCGCTCTGCTGCTGGGCGCCTCCGCCGTGGTGAGTGTGTGGGCGGTGGTGCGCATGCACCGGCGCCGGCCGTGGGACGCCGCCATGCTCGCCCTGGCACCGGCGATGATGGTGACGGCGTACGTCAACTGGGACCTCTTCGCCGTGGCGCTCGCGACGACCGCGTTGCTCGCCTGGGCTCGAAAACGGCTGGTCTGGGCCGGCGTACTGCTGGGTCTGGCGATCGCGGCCAAGTTCTATCCGCTGCTGTTCTTCGGGCCGTTGCTGCTGTTGTGCATCCGGGCCGGACGCCTGCGCGCCTTCGCCATTACGGCAGTCAGCGCAGCCGCTACGTGGCTGATCGTCAACGTTCCGGTGGCCGCACTCGCACCCAAGGCGTGGAAGCAGTTCTTCAATCTCAACCGCAGTCGCGACGTCGACTGGGGAACCTTCTGGTACGGCCTGCGTCACGTCATGGGCCGCTCGCTGGACGGCAACGTGCCCGCCGGCGGTTCGCCGACGGTGCTCAATGCCGCGGTCGGGCTGGCCCTGCTGGTCGGCTGCGCCGGGATCGCCTGGCTCACCCTGACAGCGCGACGGCGACCGCGGCTGGGTCAACTGCTGTTCCTCGTCGTCGCGGTCTTCCTGCTCACCAGCAAGGTCTGGTCACAGCAGTACGTCCTGTGGCTCATCCCGCTGGCGGTGCTGGCCCGGCCCCGGTGGAGAGCATTCCTCGCCTGGCAGGTCTGCGAGTTGGTGTATTTCTTCGCGTTCTACTTCGAGCTCACCGGGGCGGCCAAGGCCACGCCGGTAATCCCCGAGTGGCTGTTCATCATCGCCTCGATGGTGCGTGCCTTCGGGGTCATCGCGCTGTGCGTACTCATCGTCACCGACATTCGGTGGCCGGCCGGCGACGTGGTCCGCTCTCGCGGCGACGACGACCCCATCGGCGGAGTCCTCGACGGCGCCCCCGACGTCTTCACGCTGTCGGGGCGCGCTCGCGCCGAGGCTGTTAGCCTCCCGCCGTGAGTCGCGGCGGCAGTCGGCGCATGCTCGGTGTCGTCCTCCTGAGTTGCACGCTGATGACCGCTCTCGGGTTCCTGCTCAAGTCGCCGTGCCTGGGCCACTACAACGCCAACCGCGATCGCTACCTGTGCAGCAACGACATCCAGGTGCTTTACGTCAACCGCGCGATGGTCGACCGGACGTTCCCGTACATCCACGGTGACCTGGTCAAGGGTCAACTGGTCGACGGCGCGATCGAGTACCCCGTCCTCACCGGGCTGTTCGCCTGGCTGCCCGCGACGGTCACCAGCAACGACAGCTCGTACTTCGTGGTGTCGGCGCTGCTGATGGCGCCGTTCAGCGTGCTCAGCGCCTGGCTGCTGTTCCGGATGGCGCGTTGGCGGGCGTTGCTGTACGCGCTGGCGCCGCCGCTGATCTGGTACTCCTTCCACAACTGGGACCTGCTCGTCGTGGCCGCGACGGTGGCCGCGTTCTACCAATGGTGGAAGCGCCGCCCGGTCGCCGCGGCCGCACTGCTCGCGGTTGGCGCGTGCCTCAAGTTCTGGCCGCTGTTCTTCCTGGTCCCGCTCGCCGTCTCGCTGCTGCACGCGGGTGATCGGCGCACCGCGCTGCGCGCAACGCTGGCCGCAGTGGGCACCGCCGTCGCGATCAACGGGCTCTTCGTCGTCGCCAACTTCAAGGGCTGGTGGGCGGCGTACCGCTTCCAGGCCCTGCGTGAGGCCGACGTCACCACCAACAGCATTTGGTACTGGGGCTTTCCGTCGCTGACCCGCGGCACCCTGAACGTCCTCGTGCCGATCCTGCTCTGCGTCGCCTTCGCCGGCGCGGTGGGTTACGGCGTGGTGCGCGCGAGGCGCCTCGACGAGCCGTACCCGTTCCTGCAGGTCTGTGCCGCGATGCTGTGTGCCTATCTGCTGATCAACAAGGTGCACTCGCCGCAGTACGCCCTGTGGCTGCTGCCGTTCTTCGTCCTGGTCCGGGTGCGGCTGGGCTGGTGGGTTGCGTACATGGCGCTGGATGCCACGTTGTACGTCGGGTTGTTCCGATGGTTCTACGACCTGTCCCGCGGCCAGGACTTCGGCCTGGCCAAGCAGGCGCTGGTGATCGGCGTGTGGGGCCGCGCGGTCATGCTGGTCCTGCTGTTCGTCGTCTTCCTGCGCGCTCAGTCCGCTGCCGAGCCGGAGCCGCGCGCGCCGCTCGCGCTCAGCCCGGGCGCGGATCGAGGTGGTACACCCAGTCTCCGCCCGTGACCTGCTCGCGGCGCAGCGGCAAGCCGGTGACCGGCCGGTTCTCGGCGCCCTCCCACGGCCCGCCGAATGCGTATCCGGGAAGCAGCACCACGGTGCGTACGCCCAGCTGCTGCAGGTAGGCCACCGACGCGGCGTCGGGGAAGCTGGCGACCCGCCGCCGCATCTCGCCCTGCTGGCGAGGCTCGACGCTGGCAGTGCCGTTGACGAACTTCTGCCACGAGGCGGTCGACCACAGCATCGTTGCCGAATCGTGCGGGCCGTCGGTCGGTAGGACGAGGACCGGACCTCGAGCCTGCGTCACGGCCGGCGGTGCCGGCGGGATGACCGGATGCGCGACGTTGCCCAGTCCCTCGGCCAGCACGAGAGCCGGGATGACGAGCAGCGCGAGCGATCGCCGAGGTGAGGCGGACTCCTGAATGCGGGTGACGGCGTACGCGGCGAGAAGACCGAGCGCGAGGGTGGTGTAGAGGACCAGCCGCCCGGTCGTCCGGGTGCTCTCCCAGCCGGGGAGGTACTTTTGCATCGGCCCGATCGTGTACCTGCCGTCGAACAGGGTGGTGCCGAGGGCGAGCAGGGCGCTGGCCAGGACGACAGCGACGAGTGCGAGCCGTCGGCGAAGCGCCGCCGATCCCCAGATCACCCCGACCACGGCGAGCCCCATCACCACGAAGCCCGGCAGCAGGGCCATCTCCCCCGCCCAGCGCAATCCGTCGCGCGGTCCGGCCGCCAGATGTCCCCACAGCCGGGACTGTTCGGGCGCGATGAAGAAGCCCCGGACCGGCGGGGAGAAGAAGGCGACCTCGGCTCCGCTGCGCTTGGCTTCGGGATGGTCGGCGATCACCTGGAGGTAGGGCTGGGCGAACAGCCAGGCGACGGCGCCGAGGAAGACGCCGCCGCCGAGATCGGCGAGCAGCAACCGGCGCGGCAGCGGCGGCCGGCCGGCGACGAACCAGGCCACGACGGCGATCAGCGCGATCAGGAGCAACAGGTAGCCGAAGGCGATCGCGAGGCTGAAGCCGAGAGTGACCTGCCAGGCGGCGACCGCAGCGCCCCCGACGATCCAACCGGGGCGTACCCGCGCGGCGCGAAAGCCCGTGCGTCCGTACCCGTGCCCGCGAGCGAGCATCGCCAGCGACAGCGGGATGGCCCCACTGGAGAGGATGTTGAGGTGCCCGGCATGGGCCAGCCGCCACGGTGCGTACGCGAACGCCGCCCCGGCGACAAGTGCGCCGATCGGACGCGAGCCCAACTGGCGCGCCAGCGCGTACGCACCGACGAACGCGAGTGCGTGGGCGAGCACGAACAACACGTTGTAGCGCACCAGGGCCCCGGACGGGCCGCCCGTGATCAGGGCGAACGGTGCGTAGCCCAGCATCGTGTCGTTGAAGGCGTAGGAGTTGGCCAACGGCCAGAATGTATTGCTGTCAAACACGTTCCCGGGCTGAGCGGTGAGGGCGTGGCCACCCCAGGAGGCGATCCACGACTCCGCCAGCGGGTCGAAGATGTCGTTGGACACGGTGCTGGCCGGGTGCCGCATGGTCGGCCAGGTCATGAGTACGGCAAGGGCGACGCTGGCGAGCCCGACGAGGGTGATCTCCCTCGGCAGGGGTCGCACGGATCAGGCCGGCAGGCGGTCGCGTAGGAATGCGATGTCGGCCCGCTGTCCCTCGGCGTCGCCCGGCGTCTCGACGACGACGTCCGCGCCGGCGGCCGCCACCACGGCAACGATGACCTCGGGGTCGATCTGGCCTGCGCCGAGATTGGCGTGCCGGTCGGCGCCGGAGTTGAACGCATCTCGCGAATCGTTGGCGTGCACGAGGTCGATCCTGCCGGTGATGGCCTTCACCCGGTCGACGATGTCGATCAATTCCTCGCCGCCGGCGTGGAAGTGACAGGTGTCGAGGCAGAAGCCGGGATCGAACTGGCCGATAACGTCCCACAGTTGGGCCAACCGGTCGAGGCGCCGGCCCATCGCGTTGTCACCGCCGGCGGTGTTCTCGATCAGGATCGGCAGCGGGAACTCCGCACGCTCGAAGGTCTTGCGCCAGTTGTCGATCCCCTTTTGCGGGTCGTCGCCCTTGCCGAGATGACCACCGTGCACGACGAGCCCCCGCGCGCCGATCTCGGCCGCTGCCGCCGCCTGCTGGTTCAGCATGGTCCGGCTCGGGATGCGGATGCGGTTGTTCAGGGTCGCCACATTGATGACGTACGGTGCGTGTACGTAGATCCCGATGTCGCTGTCACGTAGCGTCCGCGCGTCGTCGCGTACCGGCAGGGTTTTGTGCCAGCCCTGTGGATCAGCCAGGAAGAACTGCACCACGTCCGCTAGCCTGTCTTGGGCATCTTTGAGCGGATTTAACATGCCAACGTGCGCTCCAAGGTGCATAGGCGCTAGGGTACGGCCCGTCACCGACGGCCTGCCTCGTCGTTGACGGTTACTGGGGTGTGACACCGGAGAGATCGGGGAACACGGGCAACATGGCGACGGCTCATCGTGCGACTAATCAGCGAACGACCTTCATGCGGGCAAGCATCATCGCGCTGGCGGCTCTGACCGCTTTTGCGGTCATGCTGCTCAGCCCCTCCAAGGGCGAGGCGTCCTCCACACACACCGTCACGTTCGACGCGCTGGGTGGCAACAAGGGCAACGTGACGGTCAATGCGGGTGACACCGTGCGCTTCGTCAATGCCCTTCCCCTCGCACCGTTGACAGGTGCCGTCGTTCCGGTCGCGGTCACGTTCGGCACCGATCACTTCTCGGTCGCAGGCACGCCCGTCGACCGCACGATCACCCAGTCGGTCGCTTACTCCGGCACCTACGCCGTCGCCGGCCTGGTCCCGACGACCACCAGCAGCGGCAGTTTCACCACGACCAGTGGCCCGGCCCAGAAGCCGCCGCCCGGCGGTCAGAACCCACCTCCCGCCAACGGTGGCGGCGGCAGTGGTGGCTCCGGCGGTGGCACGGGTAGTGGCTCCGGCGGTGGCACGGGCACGGGTGTCGGTGCCGGGTCCGGTGGCGGCGCTCCGCAGGGCCCAGCGGGTGACTCGGGTTACGTGCCCGGTGGCGCCGGCAGTGCAACCGGCCCCCAGCTCGGTGGCGGCACCGCCAACGGCGGCACCGGCGCCGGTCAGGTTCCCCCGCCCCTGGTCGACCCCAATCACAACACCTCACTCGTTCCGGGCAACGGCACCGCGGGCAAGCAGCGGGCGATCAACAACGCCAGCGCAACCGCTGGCGGGCTCGGGCTCACCGCCCTGCTCGGTGCGATCCTCCTCCTCGGCGTCGGAATCGCGCTCGCCCGCACCCTGATCAGCGGGCGACTCAACAGCGCGACCACAACCGCCTGAGCACCCCCCAGCTCAGGCAGATAGCAGCCCTGCCGCAGGCGCCCGGATTCGGAGCGCATGCGGTGGGGCTGTTACTCTTCGCGGGTTCGCCCGTTCGTTATCGGCCGGACATCTCTCCTGCCACGGAAAGCCCGTGGCCGCATAGTCCACAGGAGATGGAGTCATCCCTTGCGTCACTACGAGCTGATGGTCATCCTCGATCCAGACCTTGAGGAGCGGACCATCCAACCTTCCCTTGACCAGTTCCTCGGCGTCGTTCGCCAAGGTGGCGGCAGCGTCGACAAGGTCGACATCTGGGGCCGCCGTCGACTGGCCTACGAGATCGACAAGAAGGTCGAGGGCATCTACGCCGTCGTCGACCTGAAGGCCGAGCCGGCCGCCGTCCAGGAGTTGGACCGCCAGCTCAACCTCAACGAGTCGGTCCTGCGTACCAAGGTCCTCCGGCCCGACCAGCGCTGACCCCAGTCGAGGAGAATTCACGATGGCAGGCGAGACGATCATCACCGTCGTCGGCAACCTCACCGCCGACCCCGAGCTGCGCTTCACCCCCAGTGGGGCGGCCGTAGCCAACTTCACCGTGGCGTCCACGCCACGCACCCTCGACAAGACCACCAATGAGTGGAAGGACGGCGAAGCGCTGTTCTTGCGCTGCAGCGTGTGGCGGCAGGCAGCCGAGAACGTCGCCGAGTCGCTCCAGCGCGGCATGCGTGTGGTCGTGCAGGGCCGGCTCAAGCAGCGGTCCTACGAAACCAAAGAGGGCGAGAAGCGCACCGTTGTCGAGCTCGATGTCGACGAGGTCGGTCCGTCGTTGAAGTACGCGACGGCCAAGGTCAACAAGACCACCCGCGGCGGTGGCAGTGGCGGCTTCGGTTCGTCCGGCTCCGGCGCGGGATCACAGCCCGCCGCGGACGACCCCTGGGCCAGCGCCGCGCCCGCGCCCGCATCCGGTGGCTTCAGCGACGAGCCACCCTTCTAATCCAACTTTCGGAGAACTGAGCACATGGTCAAGCCCCCCGTACGCAAGCTCAAGAAGAAGGTCTGTTCGTTCTGCAAGGACAAGACCACATACATCGACTACAAGGACACCCCGCTGCTCCGGAAGTACATCTCCGACCGCGGCAAGATCCGTGCCCGCCGGGTGAGCGGCAACTGCCGCCAGCACCAGCGCGATGTCGCCGTGGCGATCAAGAACAGCCGCGAGATGGCGTTGCTCCCCTACACCAGCACCGGGCGGTAGTTCCTCGTGAAGATCATTCTCACCCAAGAAGTCACCGGTCTCGGTGGCCCCGGCGATGTCGTCGAGGTCAAGGACGGCTACGGCCGCAACTACCTGTTGCCCCAAGGCCTGGCCATGTCCTGGACCAAGGGCGGCGAGAAGCAGGTAGCCACGATCAAGCGCGCCCGCGACGTCCGCGAGGTGCGCGACCTCGGCCATGCCCAGGAGATCAAGGGGCAGCTCGAGAGCCTCTCGGTGTCCCTGCCCACGAGGGCCGGCGCCGGCGGTCGGCTCTTCGGGTCGGTGACAGCCGCCGATGTGGCAGACGCGGTCAAGCAGGCCGGTGGCCCCGACATCGACCGGAGGCGGATCGAGCTGGCCGGCCCGATCAAGAGCACCGGCAGCCACACCGTGACCGTCAAGGTTCACCCTGAGGTCACCGCCAGCCTGAAGGTCGACGTCGTCCCCGCCTGACCTGCTCCCTCTCCTCGCTCACAGACCGCTCCGCTCGAGGACTACCCCTCCCTGCCTGTCTTGTCTCGCGTCGGCCCCATCCTGGGCTGCCTCCGTCCGGGCCTGACCCGCACCCGGCGTATAGACGGACCGTCCGGCCTTTGGACCCGCATCTCTCGGTCGGTAACCCTAGGAACCCGTTCACTCACGCACCGTCGCAACGACTCGTCCTCCGAGCAACAGGTCACCGGGCGGTAGGTATCGAGCCTTTTGAGCAGGGCGTAATCAGCGCTTTGCAATGCGTAATCGTCGGTTCCTGCCAACTCTTTTTCGTGCACATCTGCCGCACGTACAAACCGCAGGTCGGAGTGCGTGTCGCAGTGTCCTTTCGCGACTGTGCACAGTTCTATGCACACCCTGTGCACAGCGGAGAGGCCCGCGTCCACAGTGAATCAACAAGTAAGCACACAGGCGCTTTTGTCCCTCGCCCCGTTCACCCGTACGTTCCCTTCAGTCCACCTGCCGGAGCAGTGCCTGCCGAGAACCGTCGGAGGTCCTTGGTAGGACTTGGCTAGCACCATCCGGGCGCAACACACGGGGGGAGGGACTGTGGCGGTCGCCGAGGAGCTACGCACGCTCACCGCAGCGCCGGAGTTCGAGCGCCAGCCTCCCCAGGATCTCGCTGCCGAGCAGTCGGTGCTCGGCGGCATGCTGCTGAGCAAGGACGCCATCGCCGATGTCGTCGAGGTGCTGCATCCGGGCGATTTCTACCGGCCTGCGCACCAACTCGTCTACGACGTCGTGCTCGACCTCTATGGGCGTGGTGAGCCGGCCGACCCGATCACCGTCTCCGCAGAGCTGACCAAACGCGGCGAAATCGGGCGAGCGGGCGGCGCGCCCTACCTCCACACTCTGATCTCCAGCGTTCCGACCGCGGCCAATGCGGGTTATTACGCCCGAATCGTTGCCGAGCAGGCCATCCTCCGGCGCCTGGTCGAGGCGGGCACCCGGATCGTGCAGTTGGGATACGGCAGCGCGGGCGGCGGTGGCCTTGAGGTCGACGATGTCGTCGATCGGGCTCAGCAGGCGGTCTACGACGTCACCGAACGCCGGACCAGCGAGGACTACGTCGTCCTCGAGCAGTTGCTGCAGCCGGCGATGGACGAGATCGAGTCGATCGGCAACCGGGGCGGCGTCATGTCCGGCGTCCCGACAGGGTTCGCCGACCTCGACAGCCTGCTCAACGGTCTGCACCCCGGTCAGATGGTGATCGTCGCCGCCCGACCCGCGATCGGCAAGGCGTTGGCTCTCGACACCCCACTGCCGACGCCGACCGGGTGGACGACGATGGGAGAGGTCGAGGTCGGCGACGAATTGTTGGGCGCCGATGGACGCCCGACCTGTGTCGTGGCTGCCACAGCGGTCATGCGCGATCGGCCTTGCTTTGCCGTCACCTTCTCCGACGGCGAGACGATCATCGCCGACGCGCAGCACCAGTGGCTCACCGAATGCGTGGGCGGCCCACCCACAGTGCACACGACCGAGCAGATCGCCGCCGGTGTGCACGGTTCGGGTGCGGGCGTCGGACCGAACTACTCCGTCGCCAACTGCGAGCCGATCGCGATGCCCGGCCGACCCCTGCCCATCCCCGCTTACGCCTTCGGCGTGTGGTTGGGGGACGGCCACTCAACGGACACGACCTACACCCACAGCGATCCCGAAATCGTGTGGCACCTCGAAGGTGACGGCGTTGTGGTTGACGAGCCGGGCCGCCTGCAGGCACACCTGCACGCATTGGGCGTGCTCTACGACAAGCACATCCCGGCCGCGTATTTGCGTCGTTCGGAGGTCCAGCGTCGCGCCTTGCTCGCCGGACTGCTCGACACTGCCGGGACGGTGACCTCGTCCGGCGCACTGCAGTTCGCGACCCGCAGCCGACGGCTCGCCGAGGGCGTACGCGAGCTGGTCACCAGCCTGGGCTACTGCTGCGACATGGCCACCGATCGGACAGCCAACGACTCGGCGGCGCTCCACACCGTTGA
>JBAVXU010000251.1:0-4670 GCA_049698415.1 Mycobacteriales bacterium | reverse complement strand
GCGACCTGGCCAGCGCGCGTCGTCTCGCCGACCGAGGAGCGCAACCCGCACACGACCACGATCGACGAGGTGCCGACCGCCGAGGTGCTGCGGATGATCAGCTCCGAAGACCTGCTCGTGGCACCGGCGGTGGCAGCCGTTCTCCCCGATCTGGCGGCCGCGGTCGACTGCGCCGTCACCGCGCTCGAGTCCGGTCGCCGGGTGCACTACTTCGGCGCCGGCAGTTCCGGCCGTACTGCGGTGCTCGACGCCGCCGAGCTCGGGCCGACCTACGCGCTCGAGCCCGGACGGGTGGTTGCGCACATGGCCGGTGGCCTGGGTGCCGTCGAGAGCGCCGTGGAAGATGTCGAGGACGATCCGGCGGCCGGTCAGGCGGATGCCGCCGGCGTGGTTGCCGGCGACGTCGTCGTCGGGCTGACGGCCAGCGGCCGAACTCCCTACGTCGCCGGAGCGCTGCAGGCCGCGCGCGCCGCAGGTGCGTACACCGTTCTCATCTCGGCCAATCCCGACGCGCCCTTGGCGGAACTGGCCGACCTGCACATCGGGGTGAGCACCGGACCCGAGGTGATCGCCGGCTCCACCCGGATGAAAGCCGGAACCGCACAGAAGCTCGTGATCAACGCGTTCTCCACAGCGGTGATGGTGCGGCTGGGCCGGACCTACTCCAACCTGATGTTCCAAGTCGTGGCCTCCAACGGCAAGCTGCGTGGCCGGTTGGCCGGGATGCTTGAGCAGGCGACCGGCCTGCCGCAGAGCGTCTGCAGCGAGGCGCTCGCCGCGGCCGATGGCGACGCCAAGGTCGCACTCGTCTCTCTCCTGGCCCCCGCATCCGCGGACGAGGCCCGCAAGGCACTGGCAGCAGCCGATGGCGTGGTTCGCACCGCGCTGCGGCTGGCACACGAAAGGTAGGAACGAATGTCGCTCCGCAAGCTGTTCCGGGCGCTGGCCGTCGTCATTGCCGTGATGGTGGCCGCGGCCTGCTCGCCGTCGGCCCCGACGAGCGGCAATTCGGTGAAGCTGACCCTGTGGTCGTGGCGGACCGAGGACGTCGCGTCGTACAACAAGATCCTCAAGGAGTTCACCGCCAAGAGTCCCGGGATCAGCGTGGAGTTCAAGGCGTACAAGAACACGGAGTACAACACCATCCTGCAGACCGGGCTGACCCAGTCCGGCGGTCCGGACGTGGCGACTCTGCGGTCGTACGGCCAGTTGCAGCCCTTCGTCGAGTCGGGCGGCCTGTTGCCCCTCGACAGCGAGGTCGACGTGAGCGGCTTCAGCCCGGCCGTGGTCAACTCCGCGCGCGGCAAGAAGGACGGCAAGCTCTACGGGGTCCCGGCTGCGGTGCAGACCACCCAGGTCTATTACAACAAGAAGATCTTCGCGGTCAACGGCATCAGCGTCCCGACCACGTGGGCGCAGATGATGGCGGCAGCGCAGAAGCTCAAGGCCAAGGGCATCGTGCCGTTCGCGACGACCGGCAAGGACACCTGGATGCTGCCGATGGTCCAGGACATCTTCGGCTCGGCGCGCTACGGCGGCGCGGAGTTCGAGAAGAAGTTGCTGGCCGGTCAGGTGCAGCTCACCGACCCCAACTACGTCGCCTCGCTGCAACTGCTCAAGGAACTCCAGCCGTACACCCCGAAGAACGTCGTCGGTGTGGCGTACACCGACGCCCAACTGCTGTTCATCAACGAGAAGGCCGCGATGTTCCCCGGCGGATCATTCGAGCTGGGCTTCTTCAGCAAGCAGAATCCCGACCTGCAACTGGGCACGTTCGACGTTCCGCCGCCGCCCGGGTCGACGCTCAGCGGGCCGGTGACCCCGGGGTACGCCGACGCGTCGTTCGGCGTGAGCAAGAAGTCGGCGCACCAGAAGGAAGCTCTCAAGCTGGTGAAGTGGATGGCGACGAAGCAGTTCGGCCAGGCCTACTCCGACGAGCTCAAGCAGATCTCTCCGGTGCCCGGGGTGACCGCGACCGACCCGGTGCTGGCCGACATGCAGAAGCGCTATGCCGAACACCCGGCGCCGTACCTCATGCTGGTGGACTTCAGGTACGGCCAGCCCACTGGGACCGACCTGGCCGGGGAGTACATCCAGAAGATGCTGCTCGGTAAGTCCCAACCTGCCGATGTCGCCCGAGACGTGCAGAGGGGCCTGGCCCAGTGGTTCAAGCCGACCGGAGGCTGACGAGAGCTCCGCGGTGGCGGGTGCTGGTGGCGTTCCTGTCACCAGCCCTGCTGCTGTACACCACCTTCATCGTCTATCCCCTGCTCACCGCCCTGCAGTACAGCGTCTTCGACTGGCACGGCACGGCCCGGGGTGCGTTCGCCGGGCTGGGGAACTTCACCGACCTGCTGACGCAGTACCCGCAGAATCAGCAACTTGCCCGGGCGTTCGCCCACAACGTGCTGTTCTTCGCCGGGACGATGGCAGTGCAGAACACCCTCGGCCTGTTGTTCGCCGTGCTGCTGCACCGCAACCGCGCGGCCAAGCGGTTCTTCCAGACCGCGTTCACGATGCCGTACCTCATCAGCCCACTGGTCGTCGGCTACCTGTGGACGCTGATCCTCAACCCGACCTTCGGCCCGGTGAACCACCTGCTGCGGGCGGTCGGACTGGACGCGCTGGCGTTGCCCTGGCTGGGTGACCCGACGACGGCGCTGCCGACCTTGGTCCTGGTCAACGCCTGGCAGTGGCTGGGCTTCCCGATGCTGCTGTTCGCGGCCGCGCTCGCGGGGATCCCGGAGGAGTACACCCAGGCTGCCAGGGTCGACGGCGCCACGGCCTGGCAGACCTTCAGGCGCATCACGCTGCCGCTGCTCACCCCCGCGATCGGCACGATCACGGTGCTGACGTTCGTCGGCAACTTCAACGTCTTCGCGCTCGTCTACGCGATGGGGGGCTCGGCCGGTGGGCCGGCCGGCGCCACCGACGTCCTCGGTCTGCTGTTCTACCGGACGGCGTTCCAGAGCGGCAGTGTCAACGCCATCGGCCAGTCCTCCGCGCTCGCCGTGATGATGTTCGCGTTCATCTTCGGCACGTCGCTGCTGGCCACCCGCTACATGCGCCGCAAGGAGGCGCAACTGTGGTGAGTACGAGCACGGAAGCGGGACCACGGCTGGTGGCGCCGCCGCGGTCGGGAGGTCCGGCCGGTGCCGGCCAGCGACGCAGCCGCGCCACAGCAAGACGGGCGGGCGTCGCTACGCAGTTGCTGCTGTGGGGCTACGCCGTGGTGGCGCTGCTGCCACTGGTCCTGGTCGTGCTCAACTCGTTGCGGCCCTCGCGCGAGATCTTCAACGACCCGCTCGGGCTGCCGCACAGCCTCGACCTCACCAGTTACGGCCGGGCCTGGCAGGAGGCGTCCTTCGCGACGTACTTCCGCAACTCACTGCTGGTCACCATCGGCGCGGTGCTGCTCGGCACGGCGGTCTCCGTGCTGGCGGCCTACCCGCTGGGCCGTTACACCTTCCGCGGCAGCGGCGTGCTGGCGGCGTACTTCCTGTCGGGTCTGATGTTGCCGATCCGGCTGGGCATCCTGCCGATCTTCTACCTGCTCGCATCGATGCACCTGGTCGACTCATTGACCGGGCTGGTGCTGGTCTACGCGGCGAGCGGCGTGCCGTTCTCGACGTTCGTGCTGATCGGGTTCTTCCGGCAGTTGCCGGCCGACCTCGAGGAGGCGGCTCGGATCGATGGTGCTGGTGACTTCCGGACGTTCTTCAAGGTGATGTTGCCGTTGGTACGCCCAGCGGTCGCGACGGTTATCGTCTTCCAGTTCGTGCCGCTGTGGAACGACTTCATCTTCCCGCTGGTGCTGTTGCGCAGCACCGACAAGGCGACCATCCCGGTCGGGCTCACGGTGTTCTTCGGTGAGTTCCAGACGGACTGGTCCACCCTGTCGGCGGGGCTGGTGCTGGCGACGCTGCCGCTGCTCGCGCTGTTCCTGGTTGCCACGAAACAGATCGTCACCGGGCTCACCGCGGGGATGTCCAAGTAGCCGCGCAGTGTCGTACCCCGCTCATAGCGTGTCCTGCGATGGTGACCGCACAGCAGGTTCGCGACCTGGCACTCACCCTTCCGCGCACGACCGAGCACCTGGTGCGCGACCGGGTCAAGTTCCGGGTGGGCAGCCTCGTCTACGTGTCCTTCTCCCGGGACGAGACCGTCATGGGCTTCGCCTATCCCAAGGACGAACGCCTCGCGCTGATCGCCGCTGAGCCGCACAAGTTCCACCTGCCGGTGAAAGCCGACGAGCGCTACAACTGGGTGCGTGCCTGGCTGGCCGCACTCGATCCCGCCGAGATGACCGAGCTGGTCGTCGACGCCTGGTGCATGGTCGTGCCGAAAGGGGTCGCGGCGGCCTATCTGGAGACATCCGACCCACCCAGCTGAAATGACAGTGCCATGACCAAGACATGACAGTCCGGTCAGAAGGGTGCCCGCCGCAACTAGCAGTCGCTTGTATTGCCCCCGTTGACGCGTTCTCAAACCAGAGCCGTCACCGCTTGGAAGGTGGGGCACATGCGCGACACCGGGTCCAGACGCAGTTGGTCCGTACGGCGATTCCGCAGAGGCGCACGAGCCTCTTCCGTTGCTCGGGCGGCACTTGTCGCCCTCGTGCTGGCCGGGCTCCCTGCGGTGGCTCTGACTGCCCCGTCCGCGGCGGGCGC
>JBAVXU010000250.1:0-10043 GCA_049698415.1 Mycobacteriales bacterium | reverse complement strand
GCTCGTTTGGTACGGCGCGCTGGTGTTGCCCACCACCTGCCGGTAGCTGTGGTTCTCCATCATGACGAGCACGACGTGAGTGATGGGAGCGATAGGAACCGGAGCCAGATTGCCGCACTGAGCCAGCGGCGGAGGTCCGGTGCTGGTGAGCAACGCCACCGGAGTGAATCCGTGACTTTCGCCCGGGGCCAGGCTGATTGCCGCCGCGATGACCGCAGACGAAGTGGCGGCAAGGACCAAACGGTGACGCAGAGATCTGGACATTCTCAAGCCGCGACTCCCCGGCCAGGTGCACCCGAGGCTCGCAAGCGAGCCCCCATCGGAGCCAAAGTACCTCCCGCGGAGCGCGTGATCGGGGGAATTGATCCATCCGGCCGCCTGGGGCGCGAAGATCGACCGTTGACGGTACGCATGCCCGAAATCGGGTAGTGCTTCCGGCGCACGTCGAGCTTCGGAGGGAGTGGTGGGCATGCCACAGCAAGCGTGGAGCAAGAAGCGCGAGCGGCAGTACGACCACATCAAGGAAGGACTCGAGGAGCGAGGCACCAAGGAGGACACGGCCGAGGAGATCGCCGCGCGCACGGTCAACAAGGAACGAGCCCGCAGCGGGGAGGCCAAGCAGGCCAGCAAGACCTCCGTCGACGACATCTCCTCCGGCCGCCGCGGTGGCCTGCGCTCGCACAGCGGCGCAGGCGGTCGTACCAAGGCGCAGTTGTACGGCGAGGCCAAGCGCAAGGGCATCTCGGGTCGGTCGAAGATGACCAAGGCGGAGCTCAAGCGCGCCGTCGGTCGCTGATCAGCGGGGGCGGCCGGCCATCGAATGACGGCCGCGGATCCGGCCGTCCGCGCCAGTGGTGTGGTCGGCCGGCGGGACCTCGGTCCTGGTCGGCCGGCGGCGCAGCCGTACCCACGCGACGGTGACCCACAGGAGCACCGCCGCCAGCACGCCGAGCGCGATCCGGTCGAACAGCGGGGCAACAGCGGCCCTGGACACGATCACCGCTCTGGTGGGGGGCGCGGCCGGGTCGACCACCCAGTTGAACTCGTGGACTGCCGGTGCCAGTCCTGTACGGCTGACCTCGACGGTGACCGCCCACCGCCCGGAGGACGCGACGGCGTCTGTCGCGATGACGTAGGCGCCGGTGCCGTCCGGGCTGGCGGCTCGATTCAGCACGACACCATCGGCCGCTCTCAGTGTGACCACAACCGCGCCGATCGGAGCGGGCGCGGGTCGCCTGGTGTCGATGACGTTGACAGCGATGAAGTTCGCGCCGGGCGCGTTGGGTTTGACGCTCACCGTCTCGACCAGATCGGCGACGGTTGCCGATTGCAGTGGCGGTGCCCCCGCCTCAGGTGCTGGGGTCCACTGGCGACCGGTCGCGGGCGAGGTTGATGACAGAAGTGCAGCAGCCCCCAACACGATCGCCGCGAGCGCGGCTTCAACAGCGACGGTCCTGCCCAGCAACCGCGCGGCCGCCGGGCGCCTCAGCAGCAGCGTGTTGACCAGGCCGAACGACAGCGCGAGAGCGATCAGAGCGACCTTGACCAGCAGCGTGCGCCCGTACAGCGAGAGCAGCAGGGCATCGAAGGACGCCACGCCACGTCCGGCCAGGAACAAGCCGGTTGCAGCGAGGATCCCGGTGCTGACGACGGCCACCAGGCTGAACCTGCGCAGGATGAGGACGGCCAGCCGTCGCCCGCCCGGCTCGCGCCCGGGGAGCAGAGCGACTCCGGCGGCCATGACACTGCCGGCCCACACCATCGCGGCGAGCAGGTGGACCGCATCAACGACGACGCGCCCAGGTGCGGTGTCCGCCGTCGCGCCGGCATGTCCGAGAAGCGCCGACATCACGCCGATCGCAACGACCGCAGGTGCGACCACCAGCCACAGCACGCCGCGCGGATACGGCGGGGAGCCGGCCCGGGTGCGCCGCAGCAACGCGAGTGCAACCAGGGCCAGCGCAACGATCGCCACCTCGCGAGTCGCCCACCGCGGGCCGTACGACGTGGACGTCAGCTGATCCCGGACGGCTGCGAACGCGCCGGTGCCGTGGCCCCGGGTCTGGGCGACGAGCAAGCCGAGCCCGCTGATGGCGGCGACGCCCATTGCCGAGGCCGCCAGGGCGAGCAGTCGCCGCCGCGTTCTCTGCACCGCTGCCGGTACGGCAGCGACGGTACGCATCAGCCACAGCAACACACCCGATCCGAGACCCGCCCCGAGGGTCAGGAAACCCAGCCACCGAAAGGTGACCTCCAGGGGTGCCGGCGCGGGTTCGGCGGGTGCGCGGGCGGTGGCAGCCGTCACCCGTCGGCCGACGCCGAAGACAACCGCTCCGTTCGACTTGTGCAGGTCGTCGCTCGACACGGTGGACCACGCCAGCCGGTAGGAGTTGGTCCGCAGCGGGGGCAAGGCGATGACCAACTCGACCTGTTCCTCCGCACCGCTGCTGCGCACCGGTCGCACGCGGACACTCGTGACATCGATGCGACGCTCGTCTCCGTCGGTGAGGGTGATCGTCGTCAGGCGCTCCTCGACGGCCTCGGACAGCACGATGCTGACCTGGCTGGGCGAGCGCGAGAGCTGCTCGCCGTCGGCAGGTGTGCTGCGGACGTACTCCGCATGCGCTTGCGCGGGAACCGCCACGCTGACCTGGGCGAAGAACGTGCATGCCGCGCCCAACGCCAGCAAGGCAATGCGCCGAGCCCAGCGGCGACTCAAGCCGGACAGAGAAGGGTCACGGTGGCGCCGCACCGAGTCACCCGCACCGGCCACGTCATCCTCCCTGCCGACCGATCAGACAGAAGGGATCATGTCGCGGTGGGCCGGGGGCCGGACCGCTATGACAGGGCCGTCATCTGGTTGTCAGGTACCGTTCGCAGGCGGTATGCCCGACATGTCGCGCTATCGACAGATAGTATCAAAACGACTACTCAGAGTGGCTATTCCCTGCCACCACGTCCTTAATTTGACAGCGGCCATGACAATTTCGTCATTGACGTGCTCGGACGTTCACCGATTTGACATTTCCCTGTTGCTCAGGGCTCTGACCTGCTTATCTATGCTCTGCACAGCTTGGTCGCGAAACTGGTGGCACCAAGGTGAGAACCGCCGTCGGGCCGCCAGCGTTGCCCAGTGGGGGGGTAGCTATGCGGTTACTGATTGTAGAGGACGAGCAACGTCTGAGTTCGTTCTTGGCCCGTGCCCTGCGCGCGGAGGCCTTCACCGTCGACGTTGCTGCGACCGGCCCCGACGGCCTCGCCGGCGCCTTGGCCTACCCCTACGACCTGGTGATCCTCGACCTCATGCTGCCGGGCATGAGCGGGTCGCAGGTGCTCGGTGAGCTGCTGCGCCACCGCCCAGACCAGCGTGTGCTCGTCCTGTCCGCGCTCCCCGATGTGAACGTGCGGGTGCGCATGCTCGAGATGGGCGCGCTGGACTTCCTGCCCAAGCCGTTCGCGATCACCGAGCTGGTCGCCCGGGTCCGGGCCCGGATCCGGACCGAGATGATCCCCAATCGTCCGGTCGTCCCCATGCACGACTGGCTGGAGGTCGGCGAGCTGCGCCTGGACCTGCGCCGCCGAGCCCTGCTTGCGCACGGCCGCACGATCTCCCTCTCACAACGAGAGTTCATGCTGCTCGCCCACCTGATGCAGCATGCCGGCGAGGTCTGCAGCCGTGAGGAACTGCTGGCCGATGTCTGGGGCTACTCCTTCGATCCGGGCAGCAACGTCGTCGACGTCTACGTACGCCGACTCCGGTCCAAACTGGACAATCGACGAATCGAGACGGTGCGCAATGTGGGCTACTGCCTCATCGCGAGCTGAGCGCCTCCTCCTCGTCGGTTGGGCATTGTTCGCTTCGCTCAACGTCGCCTTGATGTTCGTGTTCACCGGTCAGGAGACGATCCCGTTCCACTTCGTCTGGATCAGCTTCGCCGTGGTGTACGGAATCCGTCCCTGGCCGCTGCCCTACATGTGGCTCACGCTCGGCCTCATCACCGTGTCCACCGGCATCGCGCTGTTGCACCACGCCTCGGTCGGAATCATCGGCTGGGAGGAGAGCGCCGAAGTGCCGCTCATGGCCGGGCTGTTCCTGGTCATGGTCTGGCACGTCCGGCGCCGGCAGGCGGCCTTGTCACAGGTGGAGGCGCTCGCCGCTGTCGATCGTCGGCGCGCCGCGACCCAGCAGCTGTTCGTGATGCTGGGCTCCCATGAGCTGCGCACACCGATCACCGTTGCCCGCGGCTACACCGAACTGATCAGGACGAGCCACCCCGACCCGGCAACGGACGAGGACACCAGCATCGTGCTCGACGAGCTGGCCAAGCTGGAGCGCATCACCGCACGGCTGCTCACCCTGATGCACGTCGAGGCGGTGGCCGCCCCCAGGCCGGTGAACTTCGATGCTGTGCTCGAGCGCTTCATCCGCCGCTGGGCTCCCACCGCCGATCGGGTGTGGACGGTCGAGAGCAAGGTGGGTACGGGGATGGCCAACATCGAACGCCTCGAGACCGCCCTGGACTGCCTCGTCGAAAACGCCGTGAAGTTCACCGAGCCACGCGACACGATCTCGCTACGGGCGTGGCGCAGCGACACCGAAATCTTCTTGGAGGTCAAGGATTCCGGCATCGGAATTCCCGCCGAGGAGCTGCCGTTCATCTTCAACACGTTCGCGACCGGCAGCAGCCGACCCGAGATGAGCGGCACCGGGCTCGGGCTGCCCATCGTGCGCACGATGGCGCAGGCACGCGGCGGAGCGGTCGAGGTGGCCAGCACAGTCGGCGAGGGCACCACGTTCGTGCTGCGTATTCCAGTTCTCCCGCCGGCCGTGCCCAACCATTCGGGCGAGCATCTATTTGATGATGAGGGTGACGCTGACCTGGCGGGTCCGCGACCCACCGACGCCGGTGAGCGTGAGGCTGAAGCTTCCTCTGGGGCTCTTTGACGTCGTCTTGACGGTGAGGACCGACGAGCCGGGGACGGCCACCGGATTCTTTGACCAGGTCGACGTCGATCCGGCCGGCAGGGCCGACCGTGACAGCGTCACATTGCCGACGAAGCCCGCCACTGCGGCGAAGGAGATGGTGAACTTCCCGGAGTTCCCGCGCGTGACCGTCACCGTGACCGGGCTGACCGACATCGTGAAGTCGGGCGGCTGCGGCACGACCAGGGTGAGCGGCACGGTCCGCGTGGTCGTACCCGATGTCGCGCTCACGGTCAACGGGTACGAACCGGGAGCGATGGATCCGCTGGTCGTCACCACGAGCTGCGAGGTGCCCGCGCCGCCTTGGACGATCTGCGGGGCGAAGGTCCACCCCGCCTGGGTCGCCGTGAGGCCGGACAGTGCGAGTGACACATCAGCGGTGAACCCGTTGACCGCCCCGACGGACACGGTGTACGACGCACTGCCACCGGGCGCGACCGTCACCGATGACGGGGCAGCGCTCACAGTGAAGCCAGGTGCCGTACGCGCCCAGTTGTACGCGGCCACGGCGTCTAGCCGGCCGTAGCCGTAGTCGTTGTCCACTCCGGGAGAACCGAGGTCGGCCGCACCGTTGGCGATGGCGGCTTCCTGCTGGTCGGCGGGCAGCCCGGGAGAGGCACTGAGCAGCAGCGCCAACGCCCCTGCCACGTGCGGGGCCGATAACGAGGTGCCCGATGCGGTGGCGTAGCCGCCGTAGAGCTCGGTCGAGCGAATGTTCACGCCCGGGGCGACCACCTTCGGGCTGACCGCGCCGGAGCAGCCCGACGGGCCACGGCTGCTCGAGGGGTCGATCACATCGTCGGACCCGACGTTGCCGACGGCGAGGGCTTCGGGCAGGCCCGCCGGACCGTACGTCGAGCCCGCGAGTGGGCCGTAGTTGCCGGCGGCGAAGACCGGAACGATGCCGACCGCGCGCAGGCCGCGCAGATCCTGCTGGAACTCCAGGTCACAACCGGCGACGGCGGTCGACCACGAGTTGTTGACGACGTTGGGCGCATCGGCGGTAGCCGGATTACCGTCCGGGTCGAGGAGCCACTGGAAGCCCTGGTGGATCGTCGAGGTCTGGGTCACGCCCTTGTCGTTGAAGATCTTCACGGCGATCCAGGACGCGCCCGGCGCGACTCCTACCGCGGTGCCCCCTGCATCGCCGCCCACCATCACACCCATGGTCTCGGTGCCGTGACCGCTGATGTCGGTGGGCGTGGTCGGGTGCTGCCCGTTGGGGTCGTACCAGCTGTTGGAGCCCCCGCGCCAGCTGCTGGACAGGTCGGGGTGGCTGACATCGACCCCGGTGTCCATGTTGGCGACGACCACGCCTTGTCCGCGGTAGCCAAGATCCCACATGGCCGGCGCCCCGACCTTGTCGATGTTGGACTCAGCCGGCGCACTCGAGAGTCCGGCCGGCCCCGTTGCAGCGGCCTGGGCGGCCGGAGCAGCAATCGTGGCGTCCGTCCGGATGGCTTTGACGTCGGAGCGGGCGGCGAGTTCGTCGATGACGTCTGGCGTGGCCCGAACCTTGATCTCGTTGGTGATCCAGAGCGGGACGATCGTGTCTGCGCGGTGCTGCGACTGCCGGGTCCGCAGGAAGGCGAGCAGACTCCGCTGAGTCGCGTCTGCCTTGGCCCGCAGAACTCGTTTGAGATCAGCCAGTCGGGCGGCCCGGCTGCTTCCACGGACTGCGCGGAGGTCGGCTTGCGAGGACAGCACGACGATGACGTCGTGCATTTGGGAGACCGACGCCCCCGCTGTGGCGCGATCCATGGGGGGCCAGGAGGCGACAGCGGGGACGCCGGCGAACAGGACGTGCACGGCCAGGGCGATCACCGCAACCAGGCCGAGCCGTTTCATGGGACCACTACATGTTCCACCTGGGCATTGCCCAGCAGGACGGTCACCCTGCTGCCGTGGTGCACAAGGTTGCCAGGGTTCTCGTAGATCAGATAGTAGACGTGTCCCGCCTTGAAGGCATCGGTGTGCGAGTGGCTCATCAGCAGTTGCTTGACCACCGCGCCCGTGCTCTCGTCGACCAGAGCGGTCGGCGTGGCCGCCGCGTGCAGGGACGTCGCGCGTTCGGCGTCGACGACCCGGAAGCGCAGGTCGACAAGGCCACCGCCGCCGCTGAGCGTCACTCGGGTGATCTGTACGCCACTGCGCTGGGCCAGCCCGGCCGCAGAGACCGACGGCCGCTGGAGCGACCCGGGAAGGGTGTCTGCGGCGGCGGCCGGCGTGATACCCGAGCCGGTCTGCTGCCGGACGACCATGACGATGACAGCCAGCACGACCAGTGCGGCCACCGCGACCGCGATCAAGCGGCGCCGCCGACCCCCCCACCAGTGCGCGCTGGGCGCCGACATCGTCGTCATGGCTTGATGAACGTCAACATGCCGCCGGGGGTGTGGCTGGGGCTGGATGGAGGTCCATTGGTCACGTGGAGTTGGCGGTTGAAGAGCGCGAAGCCGTTGCTGCTCGGTGCCGCCGAGGCCGGCACGGTCGCGATGGCATCCTCTGTCCCACCCGCCGGGATCGTTTCGGCAGCCGCGGCGAAGGGGTTGTTGAGCAGGTGTGAGTCCCGTGCCACAACCTGTTCGTGCATGCCCAACAGCATCATCGTCGTGTTGTCGTATCCGGCGTTCAGATAGCGCAGCAGCACTCGCTGACCGGCGGTTGCGGCGATCGGCGCGGTGTCGGGATAGGCCTTGCCGTTGATCAGCCAGTACGTCGCGACGTACTTCTTCATGTCGAACCCGTCGGGGTCGGCGTTGAAGTCGGGGTCGAAGGCACTCATGACGAGCGTGGCCTCGACGTCGTAGGCAGTGGTGGCCGGGTGATAGGCCTGCCCGGCGATCGGAACACCGGCAGTGGCCGGCCGGACCGTCAGGGAACCGTAGAGCCCCATCGCCAACTGCCGCCCGGCGTCCCCGGCACTCTGATAGAGGTACGACCCCGGTGCGCCCGCCGTGAAGGTGCGGGTCACCGTGGCGCCGACTGCGGCATCGGCCGGACCTGCGGCGAACGTCACGCCGGGGATCTCGAACGTCACCGTGTGCGGATTCGCAGCAGTGCCGATAGGCAGCGCATTGGTGACGTTGATCGTCACCACGTCGCCCTCGTTGACGTCCAGGTGCGGCCCGGGAAGGGTCGCCGTGGCGGCGGAACAATCCGGTGCCGGCCCGGTCCCGCCATCGGCGAACCCCCAGAACGGCACGTTGACGCCGTCCGGCATCGTCACCCCGCTCGCCGAGCTCGGCAGGGCGCACAGGTTGACCGACACCGCGGCGGCGGAGGCCGCCGAACCTGTGAGGACGAGCAGCCCGGCCGTGACTGCTAGGACAGCCAGCAAGGCCCTGGTCTTCGCACCTGCGTATGCACGCATCACCAGCTTCTCCTTTGCCTTGCTGCTGCTCATGGCGCGTCGTAGACGAGCTTCATCAGGTTGCCGCTGGTCACGAAGTTCGTGGCGGCGGATCGGGTGGTGAGCACCCGGACTCGCACCTGGCCGGCGTTCGACCCGGTGCCGATGAAGTTGGCAGCCGAGCCAGGGATCGTGGCCGGTCCCTGGGTGATGTCTGCCGTCCCGACTGTGTTCGGGCCCGCCACCGCCACCCACGCGTTCGTCACCCAGTTCCAGGCCGACAAGGTCTGGGCGGTGCCGGTCGCGTTCAGCGAGATGTGTCCCTTGTAGGTGACGGCGAGGTTCGTGGCACCCGCCGGGACTCCGCCGAACTGGCCGTACCAGTCAGTCGTGCGGGGGGTCCCGGTCGTGCTGGAGTTGACCTGGTAGTAGGCAGTGTCGTCGACGGCGAGGTTCGTGTAGCTGCCGCCCGCGAGAGTGCGGGTCGTGATCTTGGCGGCCGTCGGGAAGGTGAAGCAGCCTCCGGGGGGATCGACCCTCAGCAGCGTGCCCATGCCACCGAAGCCGGCATCGAAGTTGCTGAACTCGTTGAGTGCGTGGCTGTGCAACGGGAAGTACCACTCACCGCACACGTTCAGCGAGGCGGTTCCCGTGGGCAGCGTGCCCTTGTAGCCCAGATACGGGTTGCCGGCGTACCACGTGACACCGCCCTTGAAGAACAGGTTGCGATAGTTCGGCTGCGGCGGGAGGGGTGTGTCGGTCGGGTTGGGGCCCCAGTGGTCGGCGTCGTCCCAGCGCAGGAGGTAGTCCCTGGTCTGCCCCGAGCCGATCGTCTCGCCGAACCGCTCGGTGGACGCCGATGCGCCACCCGGGCTGACCATGAGCCGGCCGTCCTGGGCGATCTCGCGCAGGTGGTTGCCGTGCGGGTGGAACGGGTGGTTCACCGCACCGACGTTGAGCATCCGGATCAGCGCCGGGTAGGGATTGCTGGCGGACGTCGGCTGGATGCGCACCAAGGCGCCGTAGGGTTGGTTCGGCAGCCACGACACGCCGTTGTCCTGGACGGTGTCCGGGAAGTCGCGGCCGTTGATCGCGAAGTAGCGGTTGCGCACCTTGTTGAAGTCGTACGGGGTGTTGTTCTCCACGGCCACGTGCAGGTCCGGATCGAACTCACTCAGCAGCTGCATGTACTCCCGCGTCGGATCGAAGCGAGTGCTGGCGTCGTAGGCGTAGTTCGCGCCGATAGTCGGCCGGACGATGAGGGCGCCGTACAGCCCCATCTCGATCTGCTTGGAGATGTCCGAACCGCTCTCGTACAGGTACGTGCCTGGGCTTCCGGCCGTGAAGGTGTAGGTCACGTTGCCGTTCGTCGCCGCCTCGGTGGTCATCAGCCCGGCCGACCCGCCACTGGCCGCAACCCCGGTCTGCCCGGGGAACACGATCGAGGAGGCCTCGGACAGTGTGTTGTGCAGGTTGACGACAACCGTCTGACCCTGCGTGACACACAGCACCGGCCCTGGGGACTGGAAGCTGCCGTTGTCCGGAGAGTCAGCATTGGCGTAGCTCCACATCAGCACACTGTTGCCGTCGGGAGTCTGGATGTAGCCAGTGTTCGCCACCAGGTTGAACGTGTGCGTGGCGCCGGCCACGGTTCCTGGCGTGCAGATCATGCCGAGTTTGGGCGGGTTGGGGGGAAGCGCACCAGCG
>JBAVXU010000249.1:0-1806 GCA_049698415.1 Mycobacteriales bacterium | reverse complement strand
TCGCCGTCGATCGCGGTTGCCTCCGCATTCGTGAATACCGCAGGCAGGCGCCAGTCGGCTCCGGGATGGCCCGCCTCAACGTCGATGCCGACGCCCACACTCGCGCCGGCGATCGCCGCCGCGAGGGCCGACGTGTGGCTGATACTCATCGTCGTGCGTGCACCATCGGGTCCCCGTGCACCTGGCCGCCCGTGCTCCGTCGAGCCGCATTCCGGGCAGTGTCGACTGGTCGCGACATCGTTGGGCAGGCAGCCGAGCACCCGCGCGGCGACGACGCGCGCCAGAGCGTGGGCCACCAGGGTCGAATCCCGATCGGCGCTCCGGTGCAGTCGCTCGATGCGAGCGATCGTGGCGGACTCAGCGGCGGCGAGCAGCGCGAGGCGCTGATCGGGATCGAGCGAGACATGCGCCCAGCGGACGACAGGTAGCGGCACCCGGATCAGCGGGCCAGCGCGTTCGCTTCGTCGTGCAGTTCGGAGCCGGGCGACGGGTTGTTCATCACCCGGGCGACCACGCCGTTGGCGCGTACGAACAGCACCATCGGGGTCAGCCCGGACTGGTAGGTCGCCGCGATCCGGCCGCCCGCGTCGGTGGCTGCCGTCACCCGGCTCCGCGGCACAGTGCTGGGCAACACCGGATCGCGTGTACGGCCGATGACCACCACCCGCAGTTGTCCCGCCCTCGTGGCCTCGATGACGTCCTTGAGGAGTGCTTCGCAGGCGCAGGTGCTGGGCAGGACGACCAGCACCGCGGGGCGCACGCTGCGCAGCCGTAGCGAGCCGTTGCGACCCACGGTCAGCGCCACGTCGGGCACCAGCGCCTCGGCGACGCCGGGATCGGCGGTGACGTCGGACAGCGGCTGGGCCTGCGACCCGGGCTGGCGCGTCGGCAGCAGGAAAACGCCCAGGCTCGCGACGAAGAGGGTGAGGATGAGGGCACCGAGCAGGACGATCCCGCTCGTCTCCAGGCGCCGCCGGCGCAGCGAACCCCGGCGCGGTCCCAGGCCGGTCCAGCGCGACCTGCCGTAGACCTCCCGGCGGACGGCGCGCACCTCGGCGTCGAGCTCGGAAATGTCGTCAGGGACGGCGAAACCGGCCCATTCGGGAGGAAGACCGGTGGGCTCGTCGTCGGGCCAGCGTGCCGACAAACCGTCCTCCTTTGCGCGTCTCCTGCCAGTCTCGCCCTGCTCGGCCGGATGCGCCAGAGCTTTCGCCGAGCAGAATGCCGAGAGATTGTCAAGCCCTACTTGAACCCATAACTATGGCTCTGACCTGCGTGTTTGCCGGTGGGGAGGCAGGCTTGGGGCGCCCCTGCCGTGTTATCCTTGGGCCAGCGAAAGGGGCTTCTAGAATATGACGTTCACAGTCGGCGAGACCGTCGTGTATCCACACCACGGAGCCGCACTCATCGAAGCCATCGAGACCCGAGTCGTTGCAGGCGAAGAGCGGCTCTACCTGGTTCTCAAAGTCGCCCAAGGTGATCTGACCGTACGGGTCCCCGCCGATAACGCCGAGTTTGTCGGCGTTCGTGATGTCGTGGGGCAAGAAGGCCTCGACAAGGTGTTCGAGGTGTTGCGTGCGCCGCACACCGAGGAACCCACCAACTGGTCACGCCGCTACAAGGCCAACCTCGAGAAGCTCGCCTCAGGCGACGTCAACAAGGTTGCCGAAGTCGTGCGCGACCTGTGGCGGCGCGATCGCGAGCGCGGTCTGTCCGCCGGTGAGAAGCGCATGTTGTCAAAGGCCCGTCAGATCCTGGTCAGCGAGCTGGCGCTTGCCGAGGGCACCAACGAGGACAAGGCAGAGT
>JBAVXU010000248.1:0-3478 GCA_049698415.1 Mycobacteriales bacterium | reverse complement strand
CCTCGAGGCCGTACGGGCCGGCCGCGTCACGCCAGCCCTCCGGGCGAACCCCGCATTGCTTGCCGAGCAATGCCAGGAAGATGCGCGCCTTCTGCTTGCCGAACCCGGGCAGCGACTCGATCCGCTCGAGCAGCTCGGCCCCGCTGCTTGCCGTTGTCCAGAGCGCCGCGGCGTCACCGGAGTAGTCCTCGACGAGGTGCCGGCAGACCGCCTGCACCCGACCGGCCATGGAGCCGGGGAATCGGTGCAGGGCGGGCGGGCCCGCGAACAGCCGGGCGAGCTCGTCGGCGTCCATCTCGGCCAACTGTCGAGCATCGAGCCCGGGCGTACCCAAACGCTGGGTCAGGAGGTACGGGGAGGCGAAGGCACGCTCCATCGGGAACTGCTGGTCGAGCACCATCCCGATCAGCAGGGCCAGCGGGTCGCGGGAGAGCAGCTCGTCAGCCGCCGGATCCTGGGCAATTGTCAGAGCCATGAGGCAACCTTAGGGCCCGATTCAACGTCTTATGCAAAGAATGAATCCCGTTATGACGTCTGGCACGTACGCCTTACACGGTCCTCACGCCCAAAGTGGGAATCTTGCGGCTCCCGGGACGTTGTACCGGGTGCAACTTCTGTTCCACCGGGAGGAGACCCCCGTGTCACTACCACAACAAGTCGACGAGGTTCCCGACCTCGACGAGGCACTCGACGACAGCCGCGGCATCTCCGCGGACCTGGTGCGCGCCTACCTCAACGGCATCGGGCGGACCAAGCTGCTCAACGCCGAGCAGGAAGTGGATCTTGCCAAGCGCATCGAGGCCGGCCTCTTCGCTGAGGACGTGCTGGCCCGCGGCCGCACCGGCGAGGTCCGGCTGACGCCGGCCCGCCGCCGTGATCTGGGCATCATCGCCGCGGATGGCCGCGACGCCAAGAATCACCTGCTCGAGGCCAACCTGCGCCTCGTCGTGTCGCTGGCCAAGCGCTACACCGGCCGCGGGATGGCGTTCCTGGACCTGATCCAGGAGGGCAACCTCGGCCTGATCCGTGCGGTGGAGAAGTTCGACTACGCCAAGGGCTTCAAGTTCTCGACCTACGCCACCTGGTGGATCCGGCAGGCGATCACCCGTGCGATGGCCGACCAGGCCCGCACCATCCGGCTGCCCGTGCATCTCGTCGAGCAGATCAACAAGATGGTCCGGCTGCGACGCGACATGGCCGTGACGCTGGGGCGTGAGCCGACGTCGGAGGAGCTCGCCGTCGAGCTCGACATCACCGCCGAGCGGGTCGAGGAGCTGCAGACCTACGACCGCGACCCGGTCAGCCTCGACCTCAATGTCGGCGAGGACGGCGAGTCGCGCTTCGGTGACTTCATCGAGGACGCCGACGCGCCGATCGCTGCCGACGCGGTGAGCTTCTCCTTCTTGCAGGACGAGCTCAACAAGGTCCTGCACACGCTGGAGGACCGCGAGCGCCGGGTGATCGAGATGCGATACGGCCTGACCCACGGCAAGCCGCGGACACTCGATGAGATCGGACGCGAGTTCGGACTCTCGCGGGAGCGGATCCGCCAGATCGAGAAGACGACGATGAGCAAGCTGCGGCACCCGTCACGTTCGGACGCACTTCGGGAGTACGTCAGCTAGCGGGTCCGCGGACCGCTCGGCCGACCGGTTCGGCGTCGAGCCCGAGCAGCGGGAACACCGCGTGCCGGGTTTCGGCAATCGCCTGGTCGACCGGCTCGGACGTGTCGCCGGCAGCCCAGGGCATCCAGTCCGGGCTCACCCCGTCCGACATCGACGCCGGCGGCTCGCTCCGTGGCCGAACGGAGCGAGCGAAGTCCTGCCACTGCGCCGGGGTCGGCGTGTCTGCAGGCAACGCCTCCCCGCTGACTTCTGCCAGCAGGTGGGTCCAGGCCCGCGGCACCACATTGACCACGCCGTATCCCCCGCCGCCGGTCACCACCCATCGACCGGCGGTCAGCTCATGTGCCCACCCGTGCATAGCGGCATAGGCGGCGCGTTGCCCGTCCACGGACAACCGCAGGCTCGCCAGCGGGTCCTGCGCGTGCGTGTCGCACCCGCACTGGCTGACCAGCACCTCGGGCTTGAAGGCGCGCAACACCTCCGGAACGACCGCGTGGAAGGCGCGTAGCCAACCGGCGTCCCCGGTCCCACTGGGAAGCGCGATGTTGACGGCCGAACCGGGGGCATCGGGACCGCCGGTCTCGTGCGCGAAACCCGTGCCGGGGAACAGGGAGTACGGCGACTCGTGCACGGACACGGTGAGGACCCGCGGGTCGTTCCAGAACGCTGCCTGCACGCCGTCGCCGTGATGCACGTCGACGTCGACATAGGCGACCCGGCCGGCACCGAGGTCGAGCAATCGCGCGATAGCGACCGCCGGGTCGTTGTAGATGCAGAAGCCCGACGCGTGATCACGCATCGCGTGGTGCAGGCCACCCGCGATGTTGATCGCATGCTCGGCCTGCCCGGCCCAGACCATCTCCGCTGCCCGTACGGTGGCGCCCACGACAAGCGACGTGGCCGAGTGGATGCCGGGGAACACCGGGTTGTCGGAGGTGTTCAGGCCGAATCCGGAGAACCCCGGGTCGGCTGCCGCTGCCCGCACCGCATCGACGTAGGCAGCGTCGTGGACGAGTTCGAGCACCGAGTCCTCAGCCGGCGGTGCGGAGCACAGAGTCACCTGCCGGCGGTCGAGCACTCCGAGCCCGCTGGCCAGCGCCATGGTGAGTTCGAGCCGGACCGGATCGAGCGGATGGTCTCCGAGGTCATAGCCGAGGAACCCGTCGTCCCACATGACCGAGACGGTGGCGCTCATGTGCCCTCCCCCGTCGCGACAGGCCGGCTGTCATCGACCACCCACTCGCTCCACGAACCGGGGTAGAGCGCCGCCGACACCCCGATCCCGCTCAGCGCAAGAACCTGCTGGGCGGCGACCACTCCGGAGCCGCAATAGACCCCGACCGGTCGCGAGCCGTCGGCCCCCAGCCCGGCGTAGAACCGCCTGAGGTCCGCAACGCTGCGGAAGCGGCCGTCCTCCCCGGTGTTGGCCGCAGCCGGCGCGCTGACCGCACCGGGGATGTGACCCGCGACCGGATCGATCGGCTCGACCTCCCCGCGATAGCGGGCGGCCACCCGTGCGTCGAGCAGCACCCCGTGGGTGCTCAGCATGGCTGCCGAGTCGGCATCGACGGTCGGCATCTGCCCCGGGCGCACCACGACATCACCCGGCGCCGGCCGGGGCACCTGCTGACTCAGCGGCTGCCCGGCCGCGACCCAGGCCCGCAGGCCACCGTCAAGTACGCGCACGTCGACGATTCCCGCCCAGCGCAGCAGCCACCACGCCCTGGCGGCGCTGGTCGCGTCGGCATCGTCGTAGGCGACGACGCGGCTGCCCTGGCTGATCCCCCACCGGCGCAGCGCAGCCTGCAGCGCGCCGGGATCGGGCAGCGGGTGCCTGCCGCGCGGGCCGGGCG
>JBAVXU010000247.1:0-3117 GCA_049698415.1 Mycobacteriales bacterium | reverse complement strand
ACCGTGCACGCATCGGGACTGGTGGCCATCGACTTCCTGCCGGTGCCCGAGGCCAAGACCGTCAAGAACCGCCTGCATCTTGACCTGCGCGGCGTCTCTTACGAAGGCGCGGTGCAGCGGGCCGTCGAATTGGGTGCGACCCGGGCAGACGATGTCTATGCCGGCGAGGGGTGGCAGGTGCTGCGCGACCCTGAGGGCAACGAGTTCTGCATCCTGTCGAAGCCCTACACCGACTGAGCTGACCCGGCGATCTTGGCCGGCGGGGTGCCCCCGGTGGGACTCGAACCCACATGGCCTTGCGACCAGCCGCTTTTGAGGCGGCCCTGTCAACCGATTGCAGCACGGGGGCGTCGGCGGTGCCGAGCGTATCGAAGATAGGCTGCGCCAGTTGCGGGGGCGCACCCGAGGAGATGGCGTGAGCGAGGCACCGACCCATCGGGTTCTGATCGCCGAGGATGAGGCCCTGATCCGGCTCGACCTCAAGGAGATGCTCGAGGAAGAGGGCTATCAGGTCGTGGGCGAGGCGGCAGACGGCGAGACCGCCGTCCGGCTGGCCGAGGAGCTGCGGCCCGACCTGGTGCTGCTCGACGTGCAGATGCCGCTGCTCGACGGGATCGCCGCCGCCGAGCGGATCGCCGGTGCCCGGCTCGCCCCGGTGGTGATGCTGACCGCTTTCAGCCAGCGCGAGCTGGTCGAGCGCGCCCGGACGGCGGGGGCGATGGCCTACCTCGTGAAGCCATTCCAGAAGCACGACCTGGTCCCGGCCATCGAAATGGCCGTGTCCCGGTTCACCGAGATCGTCGCGCTGGAGGCAGAGGTCGCCACCCTCGCTGAGCGGCTGGAGTCGCGCAAGGCGATCGAGCGGGCCAAGGGCGTCCTGACGACGGAGTTCTCCATGAGCGAGCCGGAGGCGTTCCGCTACATCCAGCGCACCGCCATGGACCGCCGGTCGTCGATGCGCGAGGTGGCCGAGGCGATCGTCGATGGCACGCTCGCTCCGCCTGTCACCGCCGCTGACCGGACCGAGCGCGCCTAACCCCGCGCGAGGGCCAGCCGCTCGGCGTGCCGCCCTGCCAGCCTTTCGGCGTAGCGCCGTGCCTTCGCCCGGTTGCCGCAAACCGCCATTTCGCACCAGCGCCGCCTGCGGTGCGGGTCGGCGAACAGCCATCCGCAGCCCGGTCCGGCGCAGACGCCCACCACGCCCGACAGCGGCGAGCAGAGGAACTGCTCGACCTGGCCGGCGACCGCCAGCAACGGGGTCTCCACCCGGTCCTCGGCGAGCACCCAGGCGCCGAGCCGACTGCTGTCTTTGGCGGCGGGGCGCAGGACCGTAGCCGCACGCGCGGCGCGTGCGTGGGCATCGACGACGGCGTACTCAGCCGGCGATCGCGAGCCCAGCGCGACCCGGTAGGCCGCCTCGCGCAGGGCCAGCAGTTCCAGCAGAACGTGCTGTGCCGGCCCCGGCGCCTGCGCCGCCAGCGCGATCAGCCGGACGGACGCGACCCGAGACAGTAGGCCCGCCTCGCGCGTCCAGAGCACCGCATGCCGGTAGGACAGCAGATACTCCTTGGGTGCGGCGGTATCCCATCCGGCCCGGGTGTTGCAGAAGTCCAGTGCCGGATGCCCGCTCACTGGGACAGGGAGCGGGAGGCCGTCGACGACGGTCGAGGACACTGCTGCTCCCTCCGTCGGCGCTAACCACTGGCGTCGTGTTTGCCGGTTAGAGTAGGCCATCAGACTAGTGCGGCGCCGCTCGCGGCCCGGCCGAGCGGAGGGCGCATGGGTCCGGTCCTGGCCCTCGTACTTGCTCGGGCGCGGGCCCGCGCCGGACTGTGGGCTCTGGTCGCGCTCGGTGTCGCCATCGCCACGGCGGTTCCGATGTTCGCCGCGGCAAGCACGGTCGTCGCATCCAGCGGCGCCTTGGAGCACGCGCTGGCCGACCTTCCGGCCGGGCGGCGCAGCCTGACGGTGTCGTACAACGGAGATCTCGCAGGTCCGGCACTGGTCAAGGCCGACCGAGCTGTACGCAGTGAGGCGGCTCGGCTGTCGCAGGTCGCGCCGCTGCGACAGGTCGCCTTCCGGCGGCTGAGCAACGGCCGTGGTGACGAGTTCACCTTGGCGGCGGCCGACGGTCTCGAGCGGGCGGTTCGCCTGCGTTCCGGCCGGCTGCCCTCGTCCTGCACGCCCACCCGCTGTGAAGTCGTCCAGGTCGGTCGGCAGCCGGCGCCCGCAGTGGCCAGCCTGGGGCTGGTCATCGTCGGCCGGGTCGACCGCACGAACCCGCTGCTGCTGTCCGGCACGTTCGAACCCAGTGCGGGGGCACCTATCCTGCTCGGCGCGAACACAGAGCAGGCCGCTGCACTGCAGGTCCTGGCGTTGTTCCAGCGTTCCTGGGGGTGGGTGACCCCGCTCGACCTGAGCCTGGTGCGCCGGCTCGGCGTCGAGAGCTACCTGTCGCGAGAGAACGACGTGGCCGACGCACTCGACCGCGCCGCACCCGGGCTGGTCGTCACGGCGCCCGCGGACGTGCTGCGAGCCGAGGACGACCGAGCCAGGCGCAGCGGCAGCCGCTTCGCGTTGCTCGGCGGGACCAGCGCCGCTCTGGTGTTGGGGCTCGCCGTCGTGGCGGCGGTGTCGGTACGACCGGACCACCTTGCCGTGATACGGCTGCTGCGCACCCGGGGAGGTAGCCGGCGGCGGCAGGCGGCGTTCACCGCTGCCGAGGCCAGCTGGCCCTGCGTGGCCGGGGCCTTCGTGGGCGCGGCGGTGGCGTACTTCGTGGCCCTGCTGGCCTGGGGAAGGTCAGTGGCCGGGGCAGGACTGTCCGGCGGTCTGTTGACCGCGATCGTCCTCACCGCGGTCGCGGCCGTCGCGGTCAGCGGGGTGCTGCGCTGGCTGCCGAACGGCGATCACCGCGGCCCGTGGCGCACCGTGACTGCAGTCGCGCTGGCGATGATCGCGGCAGCGGCCCTGGGTGCCTCGAGGGGCACCGCAAGTGTCGAGCCGGGCGCACCGGCTGACCCGTTGGTGTCCTTGCTGCCCGTGCTGACGGCGGTAGCCGGGGGGCTGCTGGCCGCTCGCAGCTGGCCGCTGATCCCACGGCTGCTGCTGGTGCTC
>JBAVXU010000246.1:0-2476 GCA_049698415.1 Mycobacteriales bacterium | reverse complement strand
CCTCGGCCCCGACCTGCGCCAGCTCGGCTTCGAGTTCGGTACGCAGCGCCTGATCGGTGCCGGGGAATTCCAGCCGGTCGATGACGGCACGTACGTACAGGCCGGAACCGCCGACCAGGACGGGTGTGACGTCGCGGGCGAGGAGTTCGTCCACGGCGGCGCGGGCCAGCGTTTGGTACGCCGCGACGTTGGACGGCTCGGTGACCTCCCAGATGTCGAGCAGGTGGTGCGGCACTCCCCCGCGCTCGGCCTCGGTCAGCTTCGCCGTGCCGATGTCCATCCCCCGGTAGAGCTGCATCGAGTCGGCGTTGACGACCTCGCCGCCCATGCTCCGGGCGATCCCGACCCCCAGGCCGGACTTGCCTGCGGCGGTTGGCCCGACAACGGCGATGACCCTGGTCATCCGCGCCGGGTCCAGCTCGCGACGAGGTAGCCCACGCCGTACGGCGCGATGTCCGCCAGCAGTTCGGCGTCCCAGGTCGCATCCGCCGCGGCAGCGCCCAGAAGTCGCCAGGCAGCCGTGCCGGCGGCCATCAGTTCTGCACCGAGCACGGGGTCCAGCCCGGCGAGTGCGTCGGGGTCACCCGTCGCCAGCGCCGTGGCGACAGCCGCATCGAAGCCGGCCGACCGCGCGTCAAGGGAGCCAGGAGCGCGCTCGCTGCGCCGCGCACTGCCGTCGCCCATGACCAGCAACCCGACGGTAGGTGCGAGAGAGTCGAGTCGCTGCCGCAGCCGACCGAGATCATCCGCACTGGCCCCCGCCGGCACCGCCAGCCCGCACCTGCCGCCCGCCATCTGCTGCCCCGTCACCTCCTCGCCGTGCAACAACCACGCGCCGACGGTGAGCGAGAGCGGCAGCGTAGGTGGACCGGCCGGTGCCGCGCCGAGGCCTACCTCGAGGGGCACGCCGTACGCCTGGAAGGAGCCGCTGGCCCTGTCGTCGTACCACCGCTCGGCGGAACCTGTCCCGACTACGCAGATGACATCGGGATCTGCCGAGACCAGCCGCCGCACCGCTGAGGTGCAGGCGAGCCGCAGCCCGGCCAGCTCCTCCGCGGCTCCCGCAGCCAGGCAGGGCACCAGCAAAGGGGGGTGCGGGCACGCGCCGACCGCAACGATCACTGGTTGAATCTACGGCGGCGTGCGATCGCACCAACTGCGCGTCCCGCCGGGTGGACGCCCGGCGCGCCGGTCGAGGGGGACGTTTGTGAGAATGCCAACGTGAGTATCGGGCCGGGGGCGACCGGAGACACGGCAAGCAACGACTGGGGTCGGGTCGCCGAGGACGGCACCGTCTTCGTGCGGACGGGCGACGGGGAGCGGCCGATCGGATCCTGGCAGGCCGGGCCGGCCGCCGAGGGCCTGGCGCACTACTCCCGCCGCTACGACGATCTCGCCACCGAGGTCGCCCTGCTGGACCAGCGTCTCGGCTCGGGGGCGGCGGATCCCAAGTCGACACTGGCCGCCGTACGCCGGCTGCGCGAATCGCTGCCGACCGCCACCGTCGTGGGCGATCTCGCGGCGTTGGCCAGCCGGCTCGACGAGGTGCAGGCCAAGGCAGACAAGCGGCAGGCGCAGGCGCGGGCCGAACGCCAGGCACAGACCGAACAGGCTATTGCCACCAAGCAGGCGCTGGTCGAGGAGGCCGAGAAGCTGGCGGCCGAGGCGACGCAGTGGAAGGTCTCAGGTGACCGGCTGCGCGAGATCGTCGACGGCTGGAAGGACATCCGCGGAGTCGACCGGAAGACCGATGCGGCGTTGTGGAAGCGACTCAGCCTCGCGCGAGCCACGTTCACCCGCCGCCGGGGCACGCACTTCGCGCAACTCGATCAGCAGCGCAAGGAGTCACAGGAGGTCAAGGAGGGCCTGATCAAGGAGGCCGAGTCCCTGGCCGACTCGACCGAGTGGGGTCCCACGGCGCGGCGGCTGCGCGACCTCATGACCGAGTGGAAGGCCGCCCCCCGCGGTGGCCGAGACGCCAAGGACGAGCAGTGGGAGCGGTTCCGAGCCGCCCAGGACCGGTTCTTCACCGCCCGGTCGGAGGTCTTCGCCGCGCGTGACGCAACCTCCCGCGAGAACCAAGTCATCAAGGAGCGGTTGATCGCCGAGGCCGAGGGCCTGGACCTCGCCGATCCGCGGGCCGCTCAGGATCGGCTGCGCGACATCCAGGACAAGTACGAAAAGGCCGGTCAGGTGCCGCGCGACAACGTCAGCGCGCTCGACGCACGGATGCGGGCCGCCGAGCAGCAGGTCCGCGAAGCGGTCGAGGATCAGTGGGCGCGGGCGACCGCCAGTTCCAACCCGCTGCTCGACCAGATGCGCGAGCAGGTCGGCAAGGCCGAGAAGCAGGTCGCCAGGGCCAAGGCCGCCGGCGACGATCGGGCATTGCGCGACGCCGAGGCCGCGCTCGCGACCCGACGGGAGTTCCTCGAGCAGGCCGAGCGCTCGACCCGCTAGCGGGCCGGGACCCCCCGGC
>JBAVXU010000245.1:0-3089 GCA_049698415.1 Mycobacteriales bacterium | reverse complement strand
GGTGACGGTCACGCGCTGACCGTCAGTAGTCGCCGCCAGCGTCAGCGTGGGGTCGGCGGCGTAGCCGCGCTGCCGGTAGTCAGCGACGGCCGCCTGCACCGACGCTTCGGAAAGCGGCAATGCACCTTGGTCCGGTGGACCGCCGTAGGTCGCGTGCTCGTCGAGAGCGTTGGTGGCGTTGATCGCGGCGCCGTCGCAGACGGACTGCAGGTCGCGCTGCTCGAGGAAGGCCGAGCCGGCGGCGACGGTGCCCATCACCACCAGGATGGCGATCAGGAAGAACACCAGGATCAGAGGTGCGATGCTGCCGCGGTGGGCGCGGTCGGCGCGGCTCACCGCGCGCTGCGGAAGTCGTCGATGTGCACGACGTAGCGGCCGGTCACGGTGTTGCGGCGACCGGAGACGAAGCCGGGAACGCCAGGGATGGTCATGACCCGAGTGACGCAGACTGCGAAGTCCGAGCCGGGAGCCAGCGACTGCGCACCCGACGGACCGCCGCCGCAGGCCGCCGAAACGGGAACGTAGGTCATCGTCGCCTCGCCGACGACGCCTTGGTCGGCCAGCGCGAGGTGCATCGCGTAGGACGCCCGCTGCTCGGCGCCGACCGGATCGTCGGCGGTGGCATAGGCGCGGCCCGCCTCGCGTGCCGCCTGGGTGACCGCGAACACGTTGCGCTCCAGCTGGAACGCGGCCACCACCAGATAGAGCAGCGGCACCAGGGTCAGCACGCCAAGAAAGATGAACTCGATCATCGCCCGACCGTCGTCGTCGCTGGTCACGCGCCTTCCTTGAGCGCACGTGCCGTCACGTCGACCGGAAGCAGCCTGCCGAGCGGGGCGAAGAACACCGGCAAGGCGCCGCGGCAGCGCACCGCGACCAGCGTGGAGCCGCTCACACCCGGCTGGGCCGCCGCTGAGCACGGCACCCGCGCAGCAGTGCTCGGACCGAGCGAACGGGCGATGACGTCGCTCGCGCGGGGGCCGCCCTGACCGAGATCGACGTCGGCATTGGCGCCGTAGCGCGCCCCCTCGGCGGCGCTGGCAGCGACCACGTTGCGGATGTGGAGATAGATGCCCACCTGCATCACCCCGAGCAGGAGCATCACCAGCAGCACGGACACCAACGCGAACTCCACCACCGCCGAACCGTCGTCGCCAGTGGCCCGCCGGGTCGGCCCAGACGTCCGGGTCACGTCCCGGTGACGTCACTCAACGCCTTGGTCACCGCGGTCACGATGGCCGTACGGAAGGGGATGAGGATGGCGACCACGAGCGCCGCTGTCATCACCGTGATCATCACCCAGCCGGGAACATCGCCCCGCTCACGCTCGTGCCGCTCGGCTCGACCGGCCATCACGTGAGCCGACCACGCGGCCACAAGCCAGAGAGGAACGGACCGGATTCTCATGTGACCTCCGTACGTCGTGGTGGCTGTCATTGCGTCAGCCGGACGATGCTGACCAGACCTGGGAACAGGGCGAACACAACCGTGACGGGCAGGACGAGGAAGACGACCGGGACCATCATCGCGATCTCGCGGCGCCCTCCGCTCTCGAGCAACGCGCGCTTGCCCGACTCTCGTACGTCTCCGGCCTGGGCTCGCAGGACGTCCGCCAGCGGTGTGCCGCGCTCGATGGCGATGATCACGCCGTCGACGAACCTCGACAGGGGTTCGACCGTGGCGCGGTCGGACACCTCCTGCAGTGCCTGGAGAAATGGTGCTCCCGCGCGGGCCGCCGCCAAAGCCGTCTGCAGTTCACGGGCCAGCTCACCGCTGGAGAGCCGGCAGACACGCTCGATCGCGGCGACCGGCCCTTCGCCGGCTCCGACGGCCAGCGCGAGGAGTTCGGCGACGACGGGGAACTCGGCAAGGATGGCCTGCTCGCGCCTACGAAGCCGGGCCGAAAGCCACCAGTCGCAGGCCAGGACGCCACCGACCAGTCCGGCGGCGCAGAGCAACGCGATCGACACGACGTTGACCCGGTGCAGAGCCAACGAAAACAGCGCCGATACGACGACCCCGGCCAGCAACCCCGTCGCAGCCCACACCACCTGCTCCACCCGGAAGTCCTCGACAGTCTGCTGACTGCCGAGTGCCGCCAGTCGGCGACGGACCGACCGGGCACCACCGACTGTGCTTTCGAGCACGGACACCGCGCGGCCCAGGACCGGGCCGAGCAACCGCGTCACCAGTCCGAACGGGGTCGAGAGCGGATCTCCGCCGGAGAGCAGGCGCGACGACGCAGGCTCATCGCGCAGATAGGGAGCCAGCCGCTGCTCGAGTCGGGGCCGGCGCATCGGCGGCGAGGCCAGCACTGCAAGGATCAGCCCGCCTGCTGCAGCAAGTCCGAGCACGCCGCCCTGAACGACCGGCGTCACTGCAGCACCCGCTTCTCGGCCGGCAGCCGCCCGACGAAGATCATCAGCCGGTAAGCGACGAGACAGGTCGCACCGCCCACAGCGAGGACGACCACGCCGGCGGAGGTGTCGTAGGCATCGAGCGTGGTCGCCTGGGTGGCGAGCAGCAGCAGCACCAGCCAGGGTGCGGCGACGGCCAACCGGGCCGCGTTGACCGTCCAGCCCTGCCGGGTCTCGAGCTCCGCCCGGGTGCGAGCGTCCTCGCGGAGGAAGGTCGAGAGGGTGCGCAACAGCCGGCCGAGATCGGTGCCGCCGACCTCGCGCGCCATCCGCAGCGACTCGCACACCCGATCCCCCACCGGATCGGCTAGGACGGCCTTCAGTCGGTCGAGACATTCGGCGAAGCGTCCGGTGGCCCGGTAGTCAGCGGCGAATTCCCCGAACGCCGGTCGCAGCTGCTCCGGCCCGCGTACGCCGAGACTGGACAAGGCTTCGGGCAAGGACAGTCCGGCGCGTACGGCCGAGGCCAGGTTGTCGACCACCTCGGGCCACACCTCACGAAGTTCACGGACTCTGTTGCTGCGCAGCCGGTTGACGATTGTCGCCGGTGCCCGGAAGCCGAACACGGCAAAGGCGACGGCGACGCTGAGCGCACTGCCGATCAACAGCACGGCGAAGAAACCGAAGGCAGAGGTCAGGAACTGGACGACGATGAATTGCAGCGGGCTTATC
>JBAVXU010000244.1:0-1678 GCA_049698415.1 Mycobacteriales bacterium | reverse complement strand
GGCGGAGATCGTCTTGGTCAACCAATGTCGTCGAAGCACCGAGGCGACCTCGACGTCGATCAAGTCCGGTGCCGCAAGATGCTCGCCCGCCACCCCCCGTCGGGCCCGCTCGCCGTCAGTTACGTCCACGGACGTGGTGTTCGATCCGTCCGCTGAGCAGCGTGGCGTCGAGATGTGAGACGGCCACCGCGTGATCCTCAACGAGTTCCTGCGAAGAGCTCGACCAGAGGAGTCACACGATGACCGCACCACCGAGTATCGACCTGTCCGGCTGGCTGTCTGAGCAGCTGGGTGAGGCGAGTCCTGATCTGCTGCGACAGATGATCACCACGTTCGTGCAGGCGTTGATGGGTGCCGCGACGCCGTCTGCGGTGCCGAGTACGGCGTGCGCAGCGACGAACGCACGAACACCCGCAACGGCTACCGGCACCGCGAGTGGGACACCCGCGCCGGCACGATCGACGTCGCGATCCCGAAGCTGCGGTCGGGGTCCTACTTCCCGGACTGGCTGCTCGAGCGGCGCCGCCGCGCCGAGGCCGCGCTCGTGTCGGTCGTGGCGACCAGCTATCTGCTCGGGGTGAGCACACGCCGGATGGAGAAGCTCGTCGAGACCCTCGGCATCACCAGGCTGAGCAAGTCGCAGGTCAGCGTGATGGCGCGTGATCTGGACGAGCAGGTCGAGGCGTTCCGCACCCGCCCGCTGGACGCCGGGCCCTATACGTTCCTGGCCGCCGACGCGCTGGTGCTTAAGGTCCGCGAAGCCAAGCGCACCGTCAACGTCCACGCGCTGCTCGCGGTCGGTGTCAACGCCGACGGGCACCGCGAGATCCTCGGCCTGCACGTCACCAGCGCCGAGGACGGCGCCGGCTGGCTGGCGTTCTTCCGCGACCTCACCGCCCGCGGTCTGTCCGGGGTCAAGCTGGTCACCAGCGACGCGCATCGCGGCCTGGTCGAGGCCATCGGCGCCACGCTGCCCGGCGCAGCCTGGCAGCGCTGCAGAACGCACTATGCAGCGAACCTGATGTCGGCCACCCCGAAGTCCCAATGGGGCTGGGTGAAGGCGATGCTGCACAGCGTCTATGACCAGCCCGACGCCGACGCGGTCCACGCCCAGTTCGACCGGGTCGTCGAGGCACTGGGTGAGAAGCTGCCCACCGTCGCCGAACATCTCGACCGCGCCCGCGCCGACATCCTCGCCTTCACTGCGTTCCCGAAAGAGATCTGGCGACAGATCTGGTCGAACAACCCCCAGGAACGGCTCAACCGCGAGATCCGCCGCCGCACCGACGTCGTCGGCATCTTCCCAGCCCGCGACTCACTGATCCGCCTCGTCGGCGCCGTGCTCGCCGAACAACACGACGAATGGACCGAAGGACGCCGCTACCTCGGCCTCGACGTCCTGGCCAAGAGCAGACTCACCATCATCAACGGCGCCACCACCAACAGCGAGGAGGTGACCCTGCCCGCCCTCACCGCATAGAGTGCCAACCAAGATCACGCGGAGACCGGCTCACACACCACTCCCGCGGACGTGACCGCCCCGCGGAGGTTTTCGGTCGGCCCTGGCGAATTCGGCCGGAGGTCCGGCGCCTGATACTCGAGCGAGCGCCACACCTGTTGCGGGAGCTCCGCCGCCCGGCTCCGTCGCGCGCCCCAGGTCGAGTGGCCAGTTAGACGT
>JBAVXU010000243.1:0-4754 GCA_049698415.1 Mycobacteriales bacterium | reverse complement strand
GGGTGGGCCGCCCGGGGATCGAACCCGGAACCCGCGGATTAAAAGTCCGCTGCTCTGCCAATTGAGCTAACGGCCCCGAGGCAAGACTAAATCCTGTCGCAAGCGCCCCCGGCCGACGCGCTCGGGTCGGATGATGGCGTCGTGGATCCCGAGCCGATCACCGCCGACCCGACCAAGCGCATCCGTCGGCCGGTGTTCATCCAGAGCTGGGAGCCGTGCGCCTTCCTGCACTGGCCGGTCGAGGTCCGCGACGTCACGCCACTGCTGCCGCCCGGCTGCCAGGCGGACACGTTCGAGGGCAGGACGTACGTCGGCCTGATCCCTCTGGTGATCCGCCGGGTACAGCTGTTCGGTCGCCGGCCCCTGCCGTACGTCTCCACCTTCGTCGAGCTCAACGTGCGGCTCTACAGCGTCGACGCCGAGGGGCGCCGCGGGATCGTGTTCCGTTCACTGGATGCCGAACGGTTGCTGCCCGTGCTCGCCGCCCAGGCGACGTACCGGCTCCCCTACAAGTGGGCCAGGATGTCGTACGACCGCAGCGGCGACGAGCACCGGTGGACGTCGGTGCGGCGCTGGCCGGGACCGCGCGGCGCCCGGCTGACCACCCGGATCCGGGTCGGTGCCGAGATCGCGCAGCCCGATCCGTTCGCCCGGTTCCTCACCGCCCGATGGAACCTGCACACCGCCCTGCCGGGTCGGCAGACCGCTTACGCCGCCACCGAGCACGACCCCTGGCCGCTGTATCACGCCGAAGTCCTCGAGCTGGACGAGGACGTGATCGCGGCGGCCGGATTGCCTACCCCGACAGGGGATCCGCATGTGCTGTTCTCCTATGGGGTGACCGCTCGCATCGGCCGGCCGATCCGGGTGCGCCCGTCCCACGGCTAGTGCGCGGGCATCTCCAGCCCGAAGCCAGCGGCAAAGAGCGGTCCGCCCCCACCGGATCCCGGGATGCTCACCGGGAGCTTCGCAGTCGTACGCACCTCGCCGAAGAGCGCGGCGGCGAGCGACGCCATCGAGGCCGGAGAGGAACTGTAGGTGGCGAGGTATGTCGGCGCATTGGCGAACCCGCTCAGGTCGTACGGCGTGTCCACGGCCACCACGATGACTGGTCGCCCGGTTCGCAGCATCGCAGCCACCAGCCGGGTCTGCGCCGGACTGGTCCACGCCTTCTTCGTCAACACCACGCTGATATCCGCCGCGCGGGCCATGCCCACCGCGCGATCAACGGCTCCGGCACCCGGCGACAGCCCCGTCTCGTACGACCGCACCGACGACCCGCGCGCGGTCAGGGCTCCGGCCAGTCCGGCATCGGTCCCCCAGCCGGTGACCAGCACCGAGCGTCCGGGGGTGCGGCTCAGTGGGAGCAGCCGGCGATCGTTCTTGACCAGCGTGATGGTCCGCCCGGCGATCTGCTGGGCGGTGGCCCGATGCCCGGCCGTCCCGACCAGACCGGCCACCCGCGACACGTCGACCTGCGTCCGGGCGAACAGGCCGCGCGCCATCTTCAGCCGCAGGATGCGGTAGACCGACTCGTCGATCCGCTTCTCGGTCAGCTCACCATGGCGTACGGCGGCGAGCACCGCGGCGTACGCTTCCGGCAGTCGCGGCGGCATGAGCAACTGGTCGACGCCGGCTTTGAGTGCGAGCACCGGGACTCGGGCGGTGCCGTACTTCTCGCGTACTCCGGCCATGCCGAGTGAGTCGGTGATGACCACCCCGTCGTAGCGCATCTGACCGCGCAGGATGCCGGTGATGATGGGCCGGGACAGGGTCGCGGGCGTGCCGGTCGGGTCCAGCGAGGGCACCTCGATGTGCGCAGTCATGATCGAGTCCGCCGCCGCGTCGATGCCGGCCTGGAACGACGGCCGGTCGATGCTCTCCCACTGCGCGCGAGTGTGCCCAATCACCGGGATTCCGGTGTGACTGTCCACATTGGTGTCGCCGTGGCCGGGGAAATGTTTCGTTGTGGCAACGACATTCGCCGCCTGATAGCCCCTCACCTGCGCTGCGGTGAGCGATGCGACGGCCTTCGGGTTCGAGCCGTACGACCGCACGCCGATAATCGGGTTGGCCGGGTTGACGTTGACGTCGGCCACCGGCGCGTAGTTCTGGTTGATGCCAGCGGCGGCGAGTTCCTGCCCGGTGATGAGCGCCGAGGAGTACGCGTCGTCGGCGTCGCCGTCGGCCCCGAGCGCCATGTTGCCGGGCAGTTGGATCGCCGGTGCCCCGATGCGGGTCACGCTGCCCTGCTCCTGGTCAACTCCGATGAGCAGCGGGATCCGTGCGCCCGAATGCGTGGCCGCCTGTTGCAGGCCGTTGGAGAGCCCGGCGATCTGGGTGGGGTTGCGCAGGTTGCCGGCCCAGGAGAAGTACGCGACGCCGCCCAGGTGATAGGTGCTCACCAGTTGCGCGCCGGTGGACAGGCCGAACAGTGCGCGGTTGGCAGCCGCCTCCCGCGCGGTGGTCGTGCCGGCCGATGAGCCATAGGCGTAGGTCACGAACAGTTGACCGACCTTGTCCTCGAGCGTCATCCGCCGCAGGGTCGCAGTGATCTGCGCGTCGAGCTTGACGTTGGTGAAGTGGGTCAGAGTCCCGTGGGAGCGCAACGCCGGGGCGGCCGGACGAGACAGGTTGAAGGCGAAGATCGCGCCTGCGCACACCACCGCGGTCGCGACCACGAAGGACCATGACACGCGGCCAGCGAGGGTACGGCGGATCGGAACCTCCCGGGCGACTGCGCCTGCTTCGCGTGTGATCGGACGATTTCAGTATCCGTCAGGGCGGCGCCGGCGAGGGTCAGGGGCCCGTCGCACCGGCGCGTCAAGGCACTGTGGACGCACAGCCGACACGCTCAACTTGCGCTGAAAACAGTCATCGGTCAGCACGACGACGCAGACGAAACGGGACATCGCTGCTACGGTTGAGGTGGTCGCAGGTCCTGTGTACGTGCTTTAGAGCCACGCCGCAGAACGAGTTCGCGGGCGTAGGTTCATTCCGAGCCCCACCCGAGAGCAGGCCCGGAAGGTTGCAAAGTGCGCCTTCCGCACCGTCCCGGAAGGGGATCGCAATGCCGCAAGGCACCGTTAAGTGGTTCAACGCCGAAAAGGGTTTCGGCTTCATTGCTGTCGATGGCGGCGGCGCTGACGTGTTCGTGCACTACTCGAACATTCAGGCCGACGGCTACCGCAGCCTCGAAGAGAACCAGCGCGTGGAGTTCGAAGTCACCCAGGGCCAGAAGGGTCCTCAGGCAGAGGCAGTTCGCCCCGTCTGAGCTTCACTAGCTTCATCCGACTCAGGGTCGGCGCCGATCATGGCGTCGGCCCTGAGCCGTCTGTTGCCCCGGCGTCCCGCCACTCGGTCGAAGGACCGGCGGACCCGGCTAACGCTCCACGGGTGCGACATAGGCTCGCTCCGGCTCGCCGACGTAGATCTGGCGCGGACGCCCGATCTTGCCGTTCGGGTCGTCCATCATTTCCCGCCACTGCGCGATCCAGCCGGGTAGCCGGCCGAGGGCGAACAGCACCGTGAACATCTTGGTCGGGAAACCGATCGCCTTGTAGATCAGGCCGGTGTAGAAGTCGACGTTCGGATAGAGCTTGCGCTCGATGAAGTAGTCGTCGGCCAATGCCGCCTCTTCGAGTTGCACCGCCAGATCCAGCAGCGGATCCGGCACCGCGAGCCGGCCCAACATCTCGTCCGCGGCCTTCTTGACGATCTTGGCCCGCGGGTCGTAGTTGTGATAGACGCGGTGGCCGAAGCCCATCAGCTTGATGCCGGATTCCTTCTTCTTCACCTTCTCGACGAACGCCGGCACGTCACCGCCGTCGGCGTGGATCTGCTCCAGCATCGTCAGCACGGCCTGGTTGGCTCCGCCGTGCAGCGGACCGAAGAGCGCGTTGACCCCTGCCGACACCGACGCGAACAGGTTGGCATGGCTCGACCCGACCATGCGTACGGTCGCCGTCGAGCAGTTCTGCTCGTGATCTGCGTGCAGGATCAGCAGCATGTCGAGGACCTTGGCCACGGCCGGGTCGACCTCGTACTCCTGGGTGTGCAGGCCAAAGGTCATCCGAAGGAAGTTGTCGACGTAGCCCAGCGAGTTGTTCGGATAGAGCAGCGCCTGACCGATGGACGTCTTGTACGCGTACGCCGCGATCGTGGGCACTTTGGCCATCAGCCGGACCGTCGAGATCTCGACATGCTCGCTGTCGAACGGATCGAGGCTGTCCTGATAGAAGGTCGACAGGGCACTGACCGCCGATGACAGCACCGCCATCGGATGGGCGTCGCTGGGAAAGCCGTCGAAGAACTTGCGCAGCGCCTCGTGGAGCAGGGTGTGCCGCCTGATCTCAGCCGCGAACGTCGCCAGCTCGGACGGGGTGGGCAACTCGCCGTGGATCAGCAGGTACGACACCTCGAGGAACGTCGAGTGCTCGGCCAGCTGGTCGATCGGGTAGCCGCGGTAGCGCAGGATGCCGGCGTCGCCATCGATGTAGGTGATCGCCGACGCGCACTCGGCGGTGTTACCGAATCCCGGATCGAGGGCCACCTTGCCGGTCTCGCCCAGAAGCTTGCCGACGTCCAGTCCGGACGGCCCCTCGGTGGCCTCAGTGACCGGAAGAGCCAACTCGCCGCCGGGATACTCCAACCGATAATCCATCCCCGGGTCTCCTCCGTCAGCCTCGCTCGTGCAGTTGCGCCTCAGTGTCTACGGCCCACAGATCGCTGACCACCTCGCCCCCGTCCGATAC
>JBAVXU010000242.1:0-1542 GCA_049698415.1 Mycobacteriales bacterium | reverse complement strand
AGGTACAGCAGCCACCGGGCTGCCTTCGCGCCGGTCAGATGCGGCAGGATGGGTACGAGCAGCGGGTTGCCGAACCGGATCTCGGGATCGCCGAGCTTGGCTGTCGTCGCCGTCACCGACATGTCGGCGAGGCCGGCCAAGTGGTTGGCGACGCCAAGGCAGTAGCCGTGAATGGCCGCGATCACCACCTTGTCGAGTGCCCAGATCTTCATGAACGCCGAGTGGTTCTCGTATGCGTCCAGGATTTCGTCCACATCAGCTGGGGGCCCGCCCGCCCGCTCCTTTAGATCGGCGCCCGCCGAGAATGCGCGACCGCTGCCGCGCAGCACCACGACCCGAACCGACGCCGACTCGTTGATGTCGTCCAAGGCATCGATCAGCGCGTTCTCGAGATCGACGTTCAGTGCGTTGAGGGAGCTCGGCCGGTTCAACGTCAGGTAGACGACGTCGCCACGACGCTCAACGAGCACCGGCTCCGGAGTGGTCATCAGGTCCGGACCCAGCTGTCGGCCGGCTCGTGATATGGCACGACGGCTGCGGTACGAGCGTCCGCCCAGGCCACGAAGTTGCACCGCGAAGACACTGCGGTGGCCGGCTCGTAATCACCGCGCAGCTCCCACCCGGGGTGTTCCAGATGCAGGCGCATTGGCGCGAGATCCCCGGTGATCGCCGCCGTCTGGCCTCGGGATTCGACGATGACGATCTGGTGCCCGGGAGTGTGGCCGGCGGTCATGCGGACCGTGATGCCTGGTGCGATCTGCGCGTCGCCGTCATGCGTGTGCAACTGCCCGGCAGTAATGAGCAGCCTGACGTCCTCCGGCGCGTACAGGGCGGCGGTGGCCGGGTCGCCGGACAGGGCCCAGTCGCGCTCGGCCCGCTGGACGGAGTACCACGCATTCGCAAAGGCGGGTCGGCCTTCGTCGCCCGTCCACGCGATGTTGCCACCGCAGTGATCGGTGTGCAGATGGGTATTGACGACGATGTCGACGGCCGCCGGTTCGATGTGCGCCTGATGCAGGGCGTTTGTCAGCCCTGCGCCCTCCCGCAGCAGATCGGGATCTGACCCGAGCGCCCCGTCGCCGAAGCCGGTGTCGACGACAATCAGGTGATCCGGAGTTCGGAGGACGACGCAGTTGAGGCCCAACCAGATGTCGCCATGCTCGTCCGGACGGACGGCCCCGGCGGCGAGCTCTGGCGGCATCCTCCCGATCATCAGCTCGGCCGGGGTTCGGAGGAGCCCGTCGGACATCACAAGCACTTCAACGTCGCCCACCCGCCGGGCCAGAAAGCCGGTCACGGCATGGACCACTGGATGGCGGCGTCGATAGCGGTGACGCCGCCCCGCCTACCTGAGGCCAGCACTAGCGGATTGATCTCCACGACGTCGACGGCGTCCGGGAGATCCGCTACGAAGTCGGAGAACGCGAGTAGCGCCTCATGAAGCGCGTCGATGTCGGTGATCAGCCGCGCGCGGGTCATCGCCGGCCCGAACAGATCGTTGATCATCTGCCACGCGTGGTCAGCGTCGAGCGGGACCTGCCC
>JBAVXU010000241.1:0-2822 GCA_049698415.1 Mycobacteriales bacterium | reverse complement strand
CGCAGCCATGTCGCCCACGCTACGCCCGCCCATCAGGGGCGGACGGAGACCGGTCGGCATGCACACGACGAGTCATTCGACGCGCATCGACCGGATGGTCTGGATTGACCGGCACGTGGTGCTTCTTGCCAGTAAACTGCAATTGCTAGAAGGTCGCGAGAAGGTATCGTTGTCGGGGTGCACGTACCTGACGGATTCATCAACGCACCGGTGTCCCTCGGCGCCGGCGTCGTGGCGGCCGCCGGCATCGCGGTGAGCCTGCGAGGTGCCCGGCGTGAGCTTGACGACCGCACCGCACCGATGGCCGGTCTCGTCGCAGCCTTCGTCTTCGCCGTCCAGATGCTGAACTTCCCCATCGCGGCCGGCACCAGTGGCCACCTGCTCGGTGGAGCACTCGCGGCCATCCTCGTCGGGCCCTACACCGGGGCCATCTGCGTCGCCGTGGTGATCCTGGTGCAGGCGTTCTTCTTCGCCGACGGTGGCCTGACCGCCATCGGGGTCAACGTCGTGAACATGTCGCTGGTGACCGCCGTGGTGGGCTACCTCATCTTCCGTGGGGTGCTCAAGGTGCTGCCGAGACGGCAGTCCAGCATCATCGCCGCCGCGTTCACCGCAGCCCTCGTCTCGGTCCCGGTCGCCTCGTTGAGCTTCGTCGCGTTCTACGCGATCGGTGGCACGACCGATGTGTCGCTGGGGGCGGTGACCGCGGCAATGCTCGGCGTGCACGTACTCATCGGCATCGGCGAGGCGATCATCACCGCGCTCACCGTCGGCAGCATCATCGCGGTGCGCCCCGACCTGGTCTACGGAGCACGGCACCTGCGAACCGAACTCGAGTTGCGCCCCTCGCCGGCCAATGTCTGAGGTCAAGCGGCTGAAGCTCACGCGCACGACGGGGTTCGTTGTCGGCGGCCTGCTCGTCGCCCTGCTCCTCGCGGGGTTCGCGAGTTATTACGCGAGCCGGTCGCCTGACGGGCTCAACCGGGTCGCGACGGACCAGGGCATCCACAACAGCCAGCAGCACTCGCCCAAAGCCGACGGCCCGCTGGCCGGATACAACACCAAAGGTGTCGACAACCACCGGCTTTCCAAGGGCCTGGCCGGGGTGGCAGGGGTCGGCATGACCTTCCTCATCGGCGCTGCGGTGGTGCTGCTCGTCCGGCGCCGGGGCACCGACTCGTGAGCGGCGGCCGGGGCCTGCACCACCATCACCTCTACCGACCGGGCGAAAGCCTGGTCCACCGCCTCCCGCCACACTGCAAGCTCGTAGCCGTGCTGGCGTTCGTACTCGTCGTCGTCTCCACACCGCGCGAGCAGTTCTGGGCATTCGGCGGCTACGCCGCGATGCTGGCGGCGGTGGCGCTGCTGGCCCGGATCCCGCTCCACCTGGTGGCTCGCCGGATGGTCGTCGAAGTGCCCTTCGTCGCGTTCGCCGTACTGTTGCCGTTCGTTTCGCGTGGTCCGCGCGTCGACGTGTGGGGGCTGGCGCTCAGCCAGTCCGGCCTGCTCGGCGCATGGAACATCCTGGCCAAGGCCACGCTCGGAGTGATCGCGTCCATCCTGCTGGCAGCAACCACCGAGCCGCGTTCGTTGCTGCTCGGTCTCGAGCGCCTGCACATGCCGCAACTCATGGTTCAGATCATGCAGTTCATGTTCCGCTACGCCGAGGTCATCGGCTCCGAGATGCACCGGATGCGAATCGCGCGCGAGTCGCGGGCCTTCCAGGCGCGAAACCTGCGGCAGGTCGGGGTGGTCGCCAAGTCGGCGGGTGCGTTGTTCATCCGGTCGTACGAACGCGGCGAGCGGGTGCACCTGGCGATGCTCAGCCGGGGGTACTCCGGATCCATGCCGGCGATCATCGACATCCGGGCCAGCCGGCTGGCCTGGGCGGTCGCCGCCGTGCTCCCCACCCTGGCGCTGGCGGTCGCCATCAGCGCTTGGCTGGTGCCGCGATGACCGGCGCGACGGTCGATCCGACCGCCTCGCTCGAGGTCCGCGACCTGGCCTACGCCTATCCCGACGGGCACCAGGCGCTCTACGGCGTCAGCCTGACCCTGCAACCAGGCGAGCGGGTGGCGCTGCTCGGACCCAACGGAGCCGGCAAGACGACGCTGATCCTGCACCTCAACGGCATCCTCACCGCCGGCCACGGCTCGGTGAAGGTCGCCGGGATGGCGGTCGACGCCGCCAACCTGCGCGAGATCCGCCGCCGGGTCGGCATCGTGTTCCAAGATCCTGACGATCAGCTGTTCATGCCGACGGTCCGAGAGGACGTGGCGTTCGGACCGGCCAACCTGGGGATACGTGGCGCGGAACTCAGTGAGCGGGTCCGGCACGCCCTCGACCAGGTGGGCATGCTGACCTTCATCGACCGTCCGCCGCATCATCTGTCCTACGGCCAGCGGCGCCGCGTTGCGGTGGCGACGGTGCTCGCCATGCGCCCGGAGATCCTGGTGCTCGACGAACCGTCGAGCAACCTCGACCCGGCCAGCCGGCGCGAGCTCGCCGACATCCTGCTCGACCTCGAGCTCACCACTCTCATGGTCACCCACGACCTGCCCTACGCGTTCGAGCTCTGCCCGCGCGCGATCATCCTCGACGAGGGCACGATCGTGGCCAACGGGCCGACGTACGACCTGCTCTGCGACGACGAGTTGATGGGCAAGCACCGCCTGGAGCTGCCCTTCGGGTTCGACCCCAGCAGGATGGCGGTTCCGTAGCCGGTCCGGTGGATCGCGGTCCTCAGGTCGCGGTGAACGCCGCCGCGGCAACCACGGCGTCCTCCCAGGCCATGCCGACCGTCTTGATCAGGCTCGGGCGCC
>JBAVXU010000240.1:0-7039 GCA_049698415.1 Mycobacteriales bacterium | reverse complement strand
GCCGACGGCGGCGGATATTCGACCGAGTCGGTCCGCCGGGCGTCGGGGGCCGCGAGCCGCGCCCTGGCCGGTCTTGCCAGCCTCGCCAGCACGCTGGGACAGGTCAACGGCGATGACGAGCCCACCCTGCGTGCCGCCGCCGAGGGTGCGCTGCTCGGCGCATATACGTTCGACCGCTACCGCACGGTCCCGCAGAACGGCAGCAAGCCGGCGGTCGAGACGATCAGCCTCATCGTCGACAAGGCACGTGACCGCAGCGCCAAGACCGCCGTCAAGCGCAGTTCGATCATCGCGGCCGGTGTGGCACTGGCCCGCGACCTGGTCAACACCCCACCAAACGATCTGCATCCGGTCGAGTTCGCCGCGGCAGCCGAGGCCGAGGCCAAGCGCGTCGGAATCAAGGTGGAGGTGTTCGACGAAAAGGCGCTGCGGCGCAACGGTTTCGGCGGCATCCTCGCCGTCGGCACCGGGTCGGCCAATCCACCACGGTTGGTGCACCTGTCCTACCGCGGACGCGGCGCCAAGGCCAGCCTCGGGATCGTCGGCAAGGGCATCACGTTCGACTCGGGCGGCCTGTCGATCAAGCCGGCGCAGGCGATGCAGGAAATGAAGTCCGACATGGCCGGCGCCGCCGCCGTCGTGGCCGCGGTCACGGTTGCTGCCGAGCTCGGGATCGCCATCGACATCGACGCCTGGGTCCCGATGGCGGAGAACATGCCCGGTGGCAACGCCTACCGCCCCAGTGACGTCGTGACGATGTACGGCGGGCGCCGCGTCGAGGTGCTCAACACCGACGCCGAGGGCCGGATGATCCTCGCCGACGCGATCGTGCGGGCAGCCGAGGACGGCCCCGACTACCTCGTCGAGACAGCCACCCTCACCGGCGCCCAGGTCGTCGCCCTGGGCAAGCGGGTCGCCGGAGTCATGGGCGATGCCGCGCTCTCGCGCCGGGTCGAGGCGGCCGGCGAGCGCAGTGGTGAGCAGATGTGGGCGATGCCGCTGCCCGACGACGTCCGCCGGTCGATCGACTCCCCTATCGCCGACATCTCACAGATCAGCAACCGCAACGACAGAGCCGCGGGGATGCTGGTGGCCGGGCACTTCCTGGCCGATTTCGTTCCGGCCGGACTGCCGTTCGCCCACATCGATGTCGCAGGACCGTCCTACAACTCCCATTCGGCCTACGGTTACGTCCCCAGCGGCGGCACCGGCGTGCCCGTGCGCACCCTGGTCGAGTTGATGGAGGATCTCGCCGCCAACGGCTGACCCGCATACCTACAGCGAAGGGCCTTCGACGCCGGGGACGCCGGTCTGACCGTTGGCCTTGCGGCGCGCGGTCCAGGCCCGCATCCGCTGCGGATAGCCGGTCGCCGCCACGTCGTAGACCGGGATGCCCAGCGAATTTCCGAACTCCCGCGCGGCCTGCGGACCTGGGATGCGCCGGCGGGTCCACTCGCCGTCGGCGGCGACGAGCACGATCGTCATCTCGGTCACCGTGGTGCGCGGCTCGACGTACGCCTCCACCCCCCGGCGGCTGTGCACGAACGAGGTCAGGTGGTCGCGGTCGGCTGAGGAGGCCGTGCGCGTGGTGCCCGGAGCAGCGCCGCGCCTCCGACGGAACAGTCTCACGCTCTGACCTCCTTCTCCTCTCAACGTCCGCCAGGGTTCGATGGGTTCCGGCGACGTCGCGCAAGGTCGTCTGCGGGCAGGGTATCGACTCCGGCAGCGCCCGGCAGGCGCCCCGGCGGCTCCCGCGTCGCGCCCTGGAGCGCGGGAGTGGAAAGATGGGTCGGCAATCCGTCGTCAGCAGCCCGGGAGCTCACGTGGTGGAGTCACAGACCGTCGATCTCGTCATCCTCGGAGGTGGCAGCGGGGGCTACGCCTGCGCCCTCCGGGCGGCCGAGCTCGGCAGTTCCGTGGTCCTCATCGAGAAGAGCAAGGTGGGTGGCACCTGCCTGCACATGGGTTGCATCCCCACCAAGGCACTCCTGCACGCAGCAGAGGTGGCCGACCTCGCTCGCGAGAGCACTCAGTTCGGGGTCAACGCCACGTTCGAGGGCATCGACATGACGGCGGTCCACGCGTACAAGGACGGCGTCGTCGGCCGCCTCTACAAAGGCCTGCAGGGTCTGGTCAAGGCTCGCGGCATCACGGTTGTCAACGGCACCGGTCGGCTGGTCTCCCCGACGGCGGTCGAGGTCGACGGCGCTAGGTACGAAGGCGCACACGTCGTACTCGCCACCGGCTCGGTCCCCAAATCGCTGCCCGGGCTCGAGATCGACGGCCAGCGGGTGCTCACCAGCGACGACGCGCTGACGCTCGACCGCGTGCCGAAGTCTGCAGTGATCCTCGGCGGTGGCGTCATCGGCGTGGAGTTCGCCAGCGTGTGGCGCTCGTTCGGCGCCGACGTGACGATCGTCGAGGCGCTGCCACACCTGGTGCCCCTCGAGGACGAGAACAGCTCCAAGCTGCTCGAGCGGGCCTTCCGCCGCCGTGGGATCGGCTACGAGCTGGGCGCGCGGTTCAGCGGGGTCGAGCACCTCGAGCAGGGCGGGGTGCGGGTCAGCCTCGAGAACGGCAAGCAGATCGAGGCCGAGATCCTGCTGGTTGCGGTCGGGCGCGGTCCGGTGTCGAGCGGCCTGGGCTACGACGAGGTCGGCGTGGCCATGGATCGCGGTTTCGTGACGACCGATGAGTACTGCCGGACCAACATCCCGACGATCTCAGCTGTCGGCGACCTCATCCCGACCCTGCAGCTGGCGCACGTCGGCTTCGGTGAGGGATTCCTGGTCGCCGAGCGCCTGGCGGGGCTGCGAGTGGCCCCGATCAACTACGACGGCGTCCCGCGCGTCACCTACTGCGAGCCCGAGGTTGCCTCCGTAGGCATCACCGAGGCACAGGCCAAGGAGCGGCTGGGAGCCGACAAGGTCACCACCTTGGTCTACGACCTCGGCGGCAACGGCAAGAGCCAGATCCTCAAGACGGCCGGTGCGGTCAAGCTGGTCGCCGAGAAGGACGGGCCGGTGCTCGGCGTGCACATGGTCGGCGCCCGGGTCGGCGAACTACTCGCCGAAGCACAGCTCATCTACAACTGGGAGGCCCTCCCCAGCGAAGTCGCGCAACTCATCCACGCCCACCCGACCCAGTCCGAGGCGATTGGCGAAGCGCACCTCGCGCTGGCCGGCAAGCCGTTGCACATGCACGCCTGATCGTTTTCGAGTCTTAACTGCCCTAACTGAAGGAGTCGCCCACCATGTCGGTCTCCGTGACGATGCCCCGCCTCGGCGAGAGCGTCTCCGAGGGCACGGTCACTCGTTGGCTCAAGAACGAAGGTGACCGGGTCGAGGCGGACGAGCCGCTGCTGGAGGTGTCGACCGACAAGGTCGACACCGAGATTCCGGCACCCGCGTCGGGCGTGCTCACCTCGATCAAGGTTGGCGAGGACGAGACGGTCGACGTCGGCGCGGAGTTGGCGACGATCGACGACGGCGGAGCACCGGCCGGCGACGACCAGGCGAGCCAGCAGGCACCGGCGGAGGAGCCGGCACCGGCACAGCAGGAGGCCCCTCAGGCCACGAGCCAGCAGGAGTCACCGGCACCGCAGCAGGAACCGGCTCAACAGGCTCCGGAACAGCAGGAGCCGGCTCAACAGGCTCCGGAGCAGCAGGCGCCTGAAGCCCAGCAGCCCCCGGCCCAGCAGGCTCCACCGCCGCAGCAGGAGCCGGCTCAGCAGGCACCGGCACAGGAGGCGCCCCCGGCTCAGCAGGCACCGCCGCCCCAGCAGGCACCGCCCGCGCAGCAACAGCCGGCCCAGTCACAGCAGCCCGCGCCCCAACAACAGCAACCGGCCCAGCAGCCCCCTCAGGATCGAGTGCCGGCACCCCGCCAGGAGGAGCCGGACGCTCCGATCCAGATCGCGGGCAGCGACGACGGGCAGGGCGCCTATGTGACGCCGCTCGTACGCAAGCTGGCTGCCGAACACGGCGTTGACCTCGGCTCTATCAAGGGCACCGGCGTCGGTGGCCGGATTCGCAAGCAGGATGTCCTCGATGCTGCCCAGCCGGCGGCCGGCACCGCGGCGCCCGCACCTGCCGCACGAACGTCGGCCGGTGCGACCGCCCAGGCACCGGCACCGAGCTCGGTTCCCGCCGAGCAACCGCTGCGCGGTCGCACCGAAAAGATGTCGCGCCTGCGTTCGGTGATCGCGAGCCGGATGCTCGAGTCTCTGCAGGTCAGCGCACAGTTGACGACGGTCGTCGAGGCCGACGTCACGCGGATCTCGCGGCTGCGCAAGCAGGCCAAGGCAGCGTTCGAGGAGCGGGAGGGGGTCAAGCTGTCCTTCCTGCCGTTCTTCGCCCTCGCGACGATCGAGGCGCTCAAAGTGCACCCCAAGGTCAACGCGGTCATCGACATGGACAACGGCACCATCACCTACCACGATGCCGAGCACCTGGGGATCGCGGTTGACACCGAACGCGGCCTGCTCGTACCCGTCATCCACGATGCCGGCGACCTCAACCTGGGCGGTCTGGCTCGCAAGATTGCCGACCTCGCCGACCGGACCCGAGCCGGCAAGGTGACACCGGACGAACTCGGCGGCGGCACGTTCACCCTCACCAACACCGGCAGCCGCGGAGCGCTGTTCGACACGCCGATCATCAACCAGCCGCAAGTAGGCGTGCTCGGCACGGGATCGGTCGTCAAGCGCCCGGTCGTGGTCGATGACCCCGAGCTCGGCGAGAGCATCACCGTGCGATCGATGGTCTACCTCGCGCTGACCTACGACCACCGCCTCGTCGACGGCGCCGACGCCGCGCGTTTCCTGGGCACGATCAAGGACCGCCTCGAGGCGGGCGCGTTCGAGGCCGCGCTGGGGCTCTAGGAGTCCACGAGTCTAGGAATCGAGGAATCGAGCCATCAGGACGTCGTTGACGTAGCTTCCGCCGAGCATGAACTCGTCGGACAGCAATCCCTCCATGGTGAAGCCGACGGATTCGTACAACTGGCGGGCCGGCTCGTTGGTCGCGAGTACGCGCAGACTCACCTTTCGGGCGCCGCGGGAGCGGGCCAGCTCCATCGCGGCAAAGAGCAGCGCACGTGCCACGCCCTGCCGGCGGTACTGCGGATGCACGCCGAGGCCCTGCACCTGCTGCACATGAGCATTGCTGGACAACGCCGTGGGCACCCGCAGGCGGACGTAGCCGACGACGAACGCGTGGCTGACCGCCACCAGCACGTCCGCGGGTGACTCGGCCGGACCGAAGAATCGGGCGTCGGGCGATGGAGCGGGCACGACGCTGGCCGACAACGACCAACACTGCCGGTCGAGGTCCAGAAGCGCCGCGTCATCGCCCGGCCGGGCCGGAAGAACCTGCAAGCTCATGGGCACAGCGTCCTCCATCAGCGCCCTCAGGCACTATCGAGACATGCAGATCGTCGTCAGCGGCGCCTCCGGGCTCATCGGCACCAACCTCGTGGCGCACCTGCGAGTGGCAGGACACGAGGTGCGGCGGCTGGTGCGACGGCCGGTCGCCGCGGCCGACGAACTGACGTGGGACCCGGCTGCACGCCGACTCGATCCTGCAGTGTTGACGTCGACCGACGCCGTGATTCACCTGGCCGGCGTCGGCATCGGCGACAAGCGTTGGACGAAGCGATACAAGCAGTCGGTGCTGCGGAGCCGGGTCGACGGGACGACCACCATCAGCGAAGCGGTCGCGGCAGCCGAGCCCGGCCCACGGGTACTGCTCTCGATGAGCGGAGCGGGGTGGTACGGGGACACCGGAGGGCACGCAGTCGACGAGACTGGTCAGCACGGCGTGGGATTCCTGGCCGAGGTGACCGAGGCGTGGGAGGCGGCTACCCACCCGGCCCAGCAGGCCGGTGTACGCGTCGTGCGGATGCGGACCGGACCGGTGCTGACCGCACAGGGCGGCACGCTCGGGCGGATGTTGCCGCTGGCCAAGCTCGGTCTGCTGAGCCCGCTCGGCAGTGGAAGGCAATTCATCTCGTGGGTGTCCCTCGCCGACCAACTCGACGCGATCGGGTTCCTGCTCGCCTCCGATGACATCTCCGGTCCGGTGAACGTGACTGGACCGCAGCCGGCGACCATGGCGGAGTTGACCAACACCCTGCTGCGTGTCCTGCGGCGCCCCCGGATGGCACCCAACGTGCCCGCATTCGCTCTGCGCGCAGTCCTCGGTGGCTTCGCCGACGAGGGAGTCCTGATCAGCCAGCGGGTGGTTCCCGGTGTCCTGAGCTCCGCCGGCTATGCGTTCGCGCACGAGACGGTCGAACACGCCCTGCGTTGGGCGACCGGCCGGCCGCGCTGACGATGAGCTAGGCCGCAGCGAGGGCGGCGATCCGCCACCCGGCCGCCGTGTGCACGAGTCGGGCCCGGATGCGCCGGTCGCCGCGCGCGGTTGCGCGTGCGAGGATCTCACCGGCGGGGCCGTGGATCTCGTAGTCGTTCATCCGGTCGACGACGAGCAATGTCACGACCTGCTCGGCCGCCGACTCGACTCGCAGGCTACGGATCTGGTGGGACACGCCACTCGCGCTCGCCCGTCGGCTCGCCAGGTCGCGAACCGCCCGCAGGTCCGCCGCCATCGCAGCGCAGCCAGGCAGGTAGACGTCGGCCAGGATCGTCGCGTCGGCAACGGCGAAGGCCCGAGCGCGGTGTGCGTCGAGGTCCGCCCAGACCCGCGGCCACGACGGAGCCACCACGGCCCCGGCATCGACCGGCTGGGAACCGGTGGTCCCGGAGCCCCACATCAGCCCGGCCGTCAGCGCCGCGGCAAGCAGCACGAGCACGGCGGCACAGCGCGCCGCAACGCTGCGAGAAATACGGGCGACCTGCGCGACAACGGACCGCCCGATCCGCGTTCCCCGATCGTCCGGATCCGGCACCGGGTCGGGTCGCTCGACGGCGTGGGTGAGTGCGGCAGCCGCAGCGGTGCCGGTCGTCGCGGTCGGCAATCGCAGCGGCTCCTGGACCCCGAGCGCCTGCAGCTCACAGTGCAGGTCCGCGGCCGTGGGC
>JBAVXU010000239.1:0-2908 GCA_049698415.1 Mycobacteriales bacterium | reverse complement strand
ATCGCGATTCTTCCTCCTTCAGGTACTCGTCGACGACATCGAACAGGCGCCCCCAGAGGGCGCGCTGGCGATCCATCCAGTCGGCCGCGACGCTGAGCACGTCGGGCTCGAGCGAGAGCCGGTGTGTCCGGCCCTCGACCACACGCTTCACAACGCCGGTCTCCTCCAGGACCTTCAGGTGCTTGGAGATCGCGGGCTTCGATACCCCGAAGCCGCCGGTCGCCTCGCCGACCGTTGCCGGCCCTGCGGCGAGTCGCTCGACGATCCCGCGGCGGATCGGATGTGAGAGCGCCCTGAACGGATCGTTAACCATCAGGTTAACACTATCAGAGCCTCCGGAACGTCAAGACGCGCAGATCACCTGGGCCACGTCCTCAAGGCGTCGGTGCACCGGCTCGCGTTCTGGCGCCCCTAGCCGGCTGGTTGCGGCAGCGCATCAGGAGGGTGCTGTCCGCGAGCGGTGACTGTCGGGAGCCCGATCGTTATCGGCGCCTCGACGAGATGCGGCTCGGGCTCATCGCCGTCGGCGGCGAACCAGGAGGCGTGCGCAGGGGCGTCCGGGCACAGCGTCCAACTGCGGCCGACGCGGTCGATGCCGATCGCGTACACCCTCAGCGTGCCGTCGGTCTGGATGTGGAGGCGCAGAAAATGCTTGTGGTCCTGGTGGTGCAGGGGTGCGTAGGCCTCGGTTCCGTGCAGGCCCAGGTAGCCGGTGGCCCACAGGTAGCCCGCCATTCCCAGCATTCCCGAGATGCCGCCCAGCAGCCACACGAGCGCGAGGAAGGCGAGCAAGGACCACACGCCCTCAAGCCCGAGGCCGGATGACAGGTATGAGGCGGCGAGCATGACCCCGGCGACGCTGCCCACCTGCAGCGTCGAATGGGCCAACCCGAGCAGTACGCGGCCCAGCCCGCTGGCGTCGTGGGCGAAGCGCACCATCCCGACAAGCGATGCCAGCACGAGCAGGCTGAGCAGAAAGGCCGTCGGGCTCTCCCACATCGCCCGCAGCAGATCGCCGACGCCGAGCGACACGTGGTGGTCTCCAAGGTGCAGTCCGAGCATGAACGCCAACAGCACCTGGACGGTGCCGAACACCGCGGCAAGGGGAATGTTGTAGGCAGGCATCAGCCAGATGCGCTTCCTCAGGCGCTTTGACAGGGCAGCTGATGGATAGGTGCCGGATCGGCGGTATTCGGTCGGTCCGTCTGCGCCGGGGAGGTCGATGCGCTCGGGGAGGTTGTGGGTCGGGTGCAGGAAGGCGCCGCCGCCACCTGACTCGATGTGGTGCCGGGGGCCGTCCGTCTCCTCATAGCGCGAGTAGTAGTGCTTGCCGCTCTTGAGATACAGCAACACCTGCGCGCCGCTGGGGCGGATGAGTTCGCGCTCGAGGTATTCCACATCCCGGTCGGAATGGACCTCGGTCTGCTTGCGGCCGCTCTCGACCTCCTTGGACATGCAAAGGATGACGCGATCGCCGGGCTGCAGCTGGTCGGCGGCGACGTCGGCGAAGTACCGCAGCTGGACTTCGTCGACGGAGGCCCCGAACTGGATGTCGATGCCCCACAGCCACCAGCCGTTGGGGAGCTTGAGCGCGAAATAGCTTCGCCGCTGGCGCGTCCTCCATCCTCCGATCCAGCGGTCGCGGCAGAAGATGCTCGTGAAGTTGACCAGCCCGTCATACCAGTCGTGGCTTCCCGGAATGGCGAACAGCTCGGGAGCGTCGGCGCCGGCGCACGGCAATGCTGAGCGGTACGGGCCGAGCATCCGGTTCTCATACTCTGCGGCCTTGGGCACCGGGTAGACCGCGTCGCCGCCCATCACGAGCAGGCGGCCGCGCTCGGTGGCGTAGGTCTCGCCATCGCAATCGAGTGTGAGCTGTTCGGTCGCAAGGAGCCTGGCCACGGTGTACGTCGAGTTCCAGCCGTCGCCGAGGTCGGCGACATAGTCCAGCCACAGCTCGGGCTGCTCGGAACGGTCCGGAACCTCGGCCGGCTCCCGCGCCTGCAGCTCCCGGCTGTCGGCATAGGAGCTGAACACGCCCGACAGCAGCACGCGGATGGCAGTGTCGATCAGCTGATGAGGATCAAACCAGCGCACCATCGGCCTGCGCACGAACCCCAGGTCCGAGGCGACCGAGGGGCGACTGGGACACGGCGGAGGCGTGTCGCAGTGCCCAGCGGGTGGCTCGGCCATGCTCGACATCCTCCCACGGGGGAGCCGGTCTGCCTCACCCCGTACGCGCCATCAACACGAACGCTGGATCTCGTGATCCAGGACGACTGACTCGCCCACCCCCCAACCGGGGGTTACACGTGGTTCTTGCGCGGGCCGGCCATCACGATGGCGGTATGTCCTCGCAACAGTCGGTCCCCAGCCGCGACCATCCTGCCCGGTTGTCCGTCCTCGACGGGTCGTTTCTGCGCGTCGAGTCGCCGCAGGCGCACATGCACATGGGCTTCAGCACCGTGTTCGCCGCCCCCGGGGATCGCCCTCGCCCGTCCGTGGAGGCGCTGCGCGAGCGCGCGACCAGCCGGCTGGACGAGGTGCCGTGGTGTCGCTGGCGGTTGGACGGTGCACCGCTGGGGCTCTCGGAGCCGCGCTGGATCGCCGACACCGACTTCGACCTGCGGGCGCATATCGTCGAGCTCACCGCGCCCGAGGATCGCGTCACATACGAGCGCTTCGAGGCGTTGCGCGCAGACTTCTATTCCACGCCGCTGGACCGCGTACGGCCGCTGTGGCAGGTCGCGCTCGTCCCGCGCATGCGCGACGGGCGCGTCGGGCTGATCGGCAAGGTCCACCATGCCCTCGTCGACGGCATGGGCGCCCTCCAGTTCGCAAAGATCGTCTTCGACGACGAACCGTGCCCGGAGCCATGCGCCCCATCACCGAGCGCAACGCGCTGGCG
>JBAVXU010000238.1:0-7338 GCA_049698415.1 Mycobacteriales bacterium | reverse complement strand
GTACGGGCCTGCTGATCCTGCTCGTCCCCGCGCTGATCACCGACCGTGACTCCCGCGGGCTGCACGACCGGGCGGCGGGCGCGGTGGTCGTCAACTCCTGATCCGCCGGCTCTCGACTAGCGCGGGCGCTGCGCCTTGTTGCCGCGGGGCATCCGCGCACCCTTGGGCAGCGGACCCTTGGGCACGGGGACGTTCATCCCGCCGATGGCCTGCAGCCTGGTGTCGAGCGCGTTGACCTGCTTGCCCGTGATGTTGCGGGGGAGCTTGACGAAGTGGTTCTGCAGGCGCTTGAGCGGGATCTGGCCCTCGTCGTCACCGACGACAACGTCGTAGACCGGAGTGTCGCCGATGATCCGGCCCACCCGCTTCTTCTCCTGCCCCAGCAACTGTCGCAGGCGCCGAGGGGAGCCCTCGCCGACCAGGATCACCCCGGGGCGGCCCAGCACCCGGTGGACCATGTCCTGCGACGTCGTGGCCGCGACGACCGGGGTGACCCGCCAGTCACCGCGCATGGACTGCAGGATCGCCAGCGCGGCTCCGGCCTGACCCTCGACCTGGGCGAACATCGCGGTCGACGCACGCCGCCCGAACACCACGACGGCAAGGGTGAGCCCGATCAACAGGCCCATGATCGCGAAGTAGACGGGCTTGCTGAGCAGGAAGCCGATGCCGAGCAACACCACGATGGGGCCAAGGATCGACGCGGCGAGATACGGGACAAGGCGGCTGTCGGCCTTGCGCGTCATGTCGAACGCGGTGCGGATCTGCCTCAGCTTCTCGAGGCGGTCCTTCGCCGGTTTTTTGTCCGGTTTGGAGGGTTTGGGAGTGCGGGCCATGAGCGGAGTCTAGCCGCGGCCGGAGCGGGCCGGGATGACCCGGATTCGGTGCTTTTCAGATAGCGTGCGATGAAAGCTACCCGCATGTGATCGGGAGGGCGTCATGTTCGTTGTCTCGCGTCCGTTGCTCGTCGTCGCGGTGCTCAGCGCCGGCCTCACGCTGACGTCCGCGGCGGCGCCGTCGGCAGCGGCGAACTCGCCCGCTCGGCCGACGTCCGCCGGCAGCTCCACGGCGCCGGTGACCCATCCCGACATCAGCTTCCACCGGTGGTCATCCGCCCGTGACTTCACGCAGGGCAGTTTCCAGGGCACGGTTCTGCGCCGGGGCGCGCTCACCTTCGGCACCGCCACCAGCACGGTGTCCTACGACGATCAGGGGTTCGGCTACCCGACCCGGAGCTACGGCGCGGCGACCTGGACCTCACCGGATTACCGGCCCGGATTCGGGCTGACCGAGTTGGTGGCGTCGTGGAACGCGCAGACACCGGCCGGCACCTGGCTGCAGGTGGAGATGATGGGCACGACCAATGCGGGCACGGCGACCAAGTGGTACGTCATGGGTCGCTGGGCCTCCGGCGACGGCGACATCCACCGGACGTCGCTCGGGGGACAGGGCGACAGCGACGGCACGATCGCCATCGACACGTTCTTCTCCCGTTCCGGCGTGTCTCTCACGTCCTACCGCCTGCGGGTCACCCTGTTGCGGCTGCCCGGAACCGACACCGGTCCGACCTTGCGATCGGTCGGTGCGGTGGCCTCGGCACTCCCGGACGACTCGCAGGTGCCGACGAGCCGGCCCGGGGTGGCCGGTGGCACCGAACTTGCGGTCCCGAGATACTCCCAGGACCTCCATCTCGGGCACTACCCGCAGTTCAACGGCGGCGGTGAGGCGTGGTGCAGCCCGACGTCGACGGAGATGGTCGTGGAGTACTACCGCAGGTATCCGCCCGACGTCAGCTGGGTGCAGCCGCAGCCGCACGAGGATCCCAGCGTCGACTACGCCGCGCGCTACACCTACGACTACCACTACGACGGCACCGGCAACTGGCCGTTCAACACGGCCTACTCCGGGACGTACGGTCTTGATGCCTTCGTCACCCAACTCCGTTCGCTGACCGAGGCCGAGCGCTTCGTCCGGGCCGGGATCCCGCTGACCGTCTCCGTGTCGTTCCAGGCGAGCGAGCTCGACGGCGCGGGCTACTCCACCAACGGGCACCTGATGAACATCATCGGTTTCACCCGGGCAGGCGATGTGATCGCCAATGACCCGGTGTCCCTCGACGACCCGGGGGTGCGCCGGGTGTATCAGCGGGCGCAGTTCGAAAACGTCTGGATCCCGGTGACGCGCAGCGGCGGTATCGCCTACGTCGTGCACGACGCGCGCCATCCGCTGCCGCCGAATGTGCGCGGACTGCCGCGGAACTGGTGAGGCGTCCTACGCGTTGGCGCGGGTCTCGATCGCCTGCTGATAGAGCCGGCCGGCGCGGTAGGACGAGCGGACCAGCGGACCGCTGAGCACCCCGGCGAACCCGATCTCCTCCGCCTCCTCCGACAGTTCGGCGAACTCTTCCGGGCGGACCCAGCGGGTCACCGGGTGGTGCCGGGGCGACGGCCGGAGGTACTGCGTGATCGTGAGCAGGTCACATCCGGCCTCGTGCAGATCGGTCATCGCCTGGCTGATCTCGTCGCGTTCCTCGCCCATGCCCAGAATGAGGTTGGACTTGGTGACCAGGCCGGCCGCGCGCGCCTGCCGCAGCACGTCGAGCGAGCGTTCGTAGCGGAATCCGGGGCGGATCCGGCGGAAGATGCGGGGCACCGTCTCGACGTTGTGTGCCAGCACCTCCGGCTCGGCGCCGAACACCTCGGCCAGTTGCTCGGGCACGGCGTTGAAGTCGGGGATGAGCAGTTCGACACCGCAGCCCGGCAGCACCGCGTGGATCTGCCGCACGGTCTCGGCGTAGAGCCACGCCCCGCCGTCGGCGAGGTCGTCACGGGCGACGCCGGTGATGGTGGCGTAGCGCAGGCCCATCGTGCGCACGGACTCGGCGACCCGCCGGGGCTCGTCGCGGTCGAGGGCGGCGGGCTTGCCGGTGTCGATCTGGCAGAAGTCACAGCGCCTCGTGCACTGGTCGCCACCGATCAGGAAGGTGGCCTCGCGGTCCTCCCAGCATTCGTAGATGTTGGGGCAACCCGCCTCCTCGCACACGGTGTGCAGGCCTTCGGACCGGACCAGCGAGCGCAGTTCGGTGTAGGCCGGCCCCATGTTGGCCCTGGTCTTGATCCACGGCGGCTTGCGCTCGATAGGGGTCTCGGCATTGCGCACCTCGAGCCGGAGCAGCTTGCGGCCGGAGGGCAGCACGCCCTGGGATGGACTGGTCACCGGCTCAGCTTACGTGGGGGGCCGGCAGCAGTGACTTGTCGAGGTGCGCCTCGACCAGGTCGATCACGTCGGCCACGCCGACCGGGCGCCCGAGCTCCTCGGTCAGCGAGGTGACGCCGGCGTCGCGGATGCCGCAGGCGACGATTTGGTCGTAGTGGCGCAGGTCGGGGTCGCAGTTGAGAGCGAACCCGTGCATGGTCACCCCGCGGGCGACCCGGATGCCGATGGCCGCGACCTTGCGGTCCGGGCCACGTTCGTCAGCCGTGATCCACACCCCGCTGCGGCCGTCGACCCGCCCGGCGCTGACGCCGAGATCGGCGCAGGTGTCGATGAGCACCTGCTCCATCCGTCGTACGTAGGCCACGACATCGACCGGGTCGGGCAGCGCGACGATGGGGTAGCCGACCAGCTGACCGGGACCGTGCCAGGTGATCTGGCCGCCGCGGTCGACCTTGATGACCGGGGTGCCGTCCTTGGGCAGCTCCCAGTCCTGGGTGCGCTTGCCGGCGGTGTAGACGCTGGGGTGTTCGAGCAGCAGGACGGTGTCAGGCTCGTCGCCGGCAACGCGGGCGGCATGGCGGCGCTGCTGCTCGGCCCAGGCGTCGGCGTAGGGCACCAGACCCAGGCGTACGGCGACGAGGCGGCTCACCCCGCCGAGGCTACGCGTGGCTCCCCGGGCGTGCACGGATGCGGTCCTAGGCTGGGCGGACCGAAGAACAGGAGCCCAGCCGATGTCGACCCGCCAGCCGCGTGCCTTTCTCGCCGTTCTCGGCGTGGTCGCACTCTGGCTGATCATCGGCGGTGTCACCGGACCCCTGAGCGCCAAGCTCACAGGTGTTCAGAAGAACGACAACGCGTCGTACCTTCCGGCCAGCGCCGAGTCGACCAAAGCGTTGGAACTGCAGAAGAAGTTCCAGCGGCAGGACGTGCTCCCGGCCATCATCGTGTACGAACGGCGCAACGGAACCACACCGGCCGACACCGCCAAGGCGAGCGCGGATGCCGGCGCCATCGCCGGCCTGACCGGCATCGTCGGCCGGCCGCAGGGGCCGATTCCCTCCGCAGACGGTCAGGCGCTGCAGGTCATCGCCATCGTCGAGGCCAAGGACTTCGCGAAGATCCCTGACGACGTCAAGGCCATCCGCGACGTCGTCAAGCGCGATCTGCCGTCAGGTCTCGGCGCCAAGGTCACCGGCCCGGGTGGCCTGAGCGCCGACTTCGCCGAGGTGTTCGGGTCGATCGACACCAAGCTGCTCTTGGTGACGTTCTCGGTGGTGGCGCTGATCCTGCTGATCGTCTACCGGAGTGTGGTGCTGTGGCTGGTCCCGCTCATGGCGGCCGCGCTGGCGTACACCCTCGCGCAGGGAATGGTCTATCTGCTCGCCGTGCACGCCGGGCTCACCGTCAACGGGCAGAGCCAGGGCATCCTCACCGTCCTGGTGTTCGGCGCCGGCACCGACTACGCCCTGCTGCTGATCAGCCGCTACCGCGAGGAGTTGCACCGGCACGAGTCGAAGTACGACGCTATGCGCCGCGCGTTGCGTGGTGCCGCACCTGCGATCCTGGCCAGCGCCGCGACGGTGATCGTCGGCCTGCTGTGCCTGTTGTTCTCGGAGTTGAACTCCAACAAGAGCCTCGGTCCGGTCGGCGCCGTCGGCATCGCCTGTGCGCTGCTGGTGATGCTGACCTTCCTGCCCGCGGTGCTGCTGTTCGGCCGCTGGGTGTTCTGGCCGTTCGTGCCGAGGTACGACGCCGCCGCTGGCCAACCGAAGGGCGGCCTCTGGGTTCGGATCTCGAACCTGGTCGGCCGTCGGCCACGCGCGGCATGGGTCTCGGTGGGTCTGGTCCTGGTGGTGATGGCGGCCTTCTCTGTGGGGCTCAAGGCTGAGGGACTGTCCACGAACGACTCGCTGACCAAGCGCACCGAGGCCGTCGTCGGCCAGGAGATCCTGGCCCGCCACTATCCCAGCGGCTCGGGCAGCCCGGAGGCGATCATCGCCAACGCCGATCGGCTCGACGCCGTCGTGGCCGCGGCCAAGGGGACCGAGGGCGTCGCTGCGGTGGCACCGTTCGGCACGGGCGGCCCCGGATCGGCGCCCAAGGTCGTCGACGGTCTCGTGGAGATCGATGCGGTGCTGGCCGCGGATCCGAGCAGTCCGAAGGCCGACGTCATCGTCCAGCGCCTGCGCCAACAGGTCCATCAGGTGCCGGGCGCCGATGCAGTGGTCGGCGGCTTCACATCGTCCAACCTCGACGTGCAGTTGGCGTCGCAGCGCGACCGCAAGGTCATCATCCCGATCGTGCTGCTGGTGATCCTGTTCATCCTGGCCGTGCTGCTGCGCTCGTTGCTGGCGCCGCTGCTGCTCATCGGCACCGTCATCCTGTCGTTCTTCGCCACCCTCGGTGTCTGCAGCCTGGTGTTCACCCACATCTTCGGTTTCGCCGGTGCCGACTCGTCGTTCCCGTTGTTCGTCTTCGTGTTCCTGGTGGCCCTTGGCATCGACTACAACATCTTCCTGATGACACGGGTCCGAGAGGAGTCCCTGGGCCACGGCACCCGGGCCGGCATCCTGCGCGGACTCGCCGTCACCGGGGGAGTGATCACCTCGGCCGGGATAGTGCTCGCGGCGACCTTCTCCGTGCTCGGTGTACTTCCGCTCGTCTTCCTGACCGAGTTGGGCTTCGCGGTGGCCTTCGGGGTGCTGATGGACACCATGCTCGTGCGGTCGATCCTCGTGCCGGCGCTGTCGTACGAGATCGGTCCGCGGATCTGGTGGCCCAACCGGAGATCAAGCCGGGCCGACCTCGCGTCGTGACGGCGCTATCGGCCGGCCGACCGACAGTCTATTGCGGCAGCAGCCGAGGCTCTATCCGCGTCTCGACCGCATCGCCGTGCGCGCCGCGCTCGACGAAGTAGGCACCCTTGCCCTCGATCTCGGTGACCGCCTCGACGAAGTTCGTCCCTCGATAGAGAACGCCCACCCCGTCGTCGGTGGCATAGCCCGCGGGAAGCGTTCCGTCGGCGACGCAGCGCTGGAACAGCGGCCGGCGCTGCTCCTCGCTGTCGTAGTGGACGCCGTTGGAGTACGGCACCAGGGCCAGTCCGTTGACCACCGGGCGAAGCTCGGGGCCGAAGGAGTCGGTGGTGCCGCCCACGTGCCAGCACAGCGAGCCCGCGGACACGCCGCCCAGCACCACTCCCGCCTGCCATACGTCGCGGAAGATGCTGTCCAGGCCGTGCAGCCGCCATATCGCCAGCAGCCCGGCAACGCTGCCGCCGCCGACCCAGACCACGTCCTGGTCGAGCAGGTGGCCGAGCATGTCGTCAACGGTCGGCATCGGGAACAGGTTGAGATGCGTGACCTCGACCCCGGCCTGTGCGCCGGCCTCGCTCATCCGGGCGTTGTGCCATCGCTGGTCGCCGTAGGCCGTGCCGAGGTAGCAGAGCTTCGGGTGGGCTCCGGCACCGGAGAGTTCGAGCGCGTAGCGGATGAGTCCGCCGAACTCGACCTCGGTGCGGCGGCCGCGACGCAGCCCGCCCGACGTGGCAAGGATGGTGGGTGAATCGGTTGTCACGGTTGATGATCCTGCAGGACGGTCGTGACGCCTGTGTGGTCGGGGGGCTGTGGACGACGGCCGCGGGACGCGGCTCAACGTCGCTAGCGTGATCCGCATGACGTGGGAGGCAGCCGGCTTCATCGCCGACGAGTTGATCGGTTTCGGTGCCAGCGGTGAAGTGTGGCGGGGTCGTGACAGCGAGACCGGCGAGACCGTCGCGCTCAAGCGGCTGCGGGTCGGGCGGCAGGACGACGAGCAGGATGGCCTGTGTCGCGAGGCCGCAGTGCTCGCCGCCTTCTCCCATCCGGACGTGGTGCGGTTGCGCGGCGTGCTCACCACCACCTCCGGACCGGTCCTGGTGCTCGACCATGCAGCCGGCGGCAGTCTTTCCGGTCTGCTCGCTCGGCGCGGCCGGTGCACAGCGGCGGAGGTGATCGGCCTCGTCGTCACGCTGTCCAGTGCCTTGGCCGCGGCACATTCGGCCGGGCTCACCCACGGCGACATCTCGCCGGGCAACGTGCTCATCGACGCGAGCGGCCGGGCGCTGCTCGCCGACCTGGGTAC
>JBAVXU010000237.1:0-1653 GCA_049698415.1 Mycobacteriales bacterium | reverse complement strand
GGCGCACGGTGCGGGAGATGCTGGCCGGCTGCCAGTGCGCGGCCTCCAGGATCACCTCGCTGGTGGCGGCATCGATCTCGGTCGACCGGCCCCCCATCACGCCGGCCAGAGCGATCGGACCGGTGTCGTCGGTGACGACCAGATCGGCCGGGTCGAGCGCTCGCTCAGATCCGTCCAGCGTGGTCAACCGCTCCCCCGGTGTGGCGCGCCGAACGCCGAGGGCTCCGGTCACCTTCGCCCGGTCGAAGGCGTGCAACGGCTGGCCGGTTTCCAGCATGACGTAGTTGGTCACGTCCACAGGCAAGGAGATCGATCGGACACCGCATTGCGCCAGCCGGTGCACCATCCAGTCCGGCGACGGTGCTGCCGGGTCGAGGCCGGTGACAGCGCGGGCCGAGAACTGGTCACAGCCGACCGGATCGGATACCGATACCGGGTAGCCAAGATCGTCCGGCGGTGGGGCGGCGACCTGATCTGCGACATCGCGGAACTCGACCGCCAGAGCACCGGCCGCTTCCCGGGCCAGTCCTCGCATCGAGAGGCAGTGCGCACGATCCGGCGTCACGGCGATCTCCAGCACCGCCTCGCGCAGCCCGAGCACGTCCAGCGCGTCGGCCCCGGGTTCGCCGGCGTTCGTGGGCAGCGCCAGGATGCCCTGGTGATCGTCGCCGATGCCGAGCTCCCGGGTCGAGCAGATCATCCCGTCCGAGATGTGCCCATAGGTCTTCCGCGCGCTGATCGCGAAGCCGCCAGGCAGAACCGATCCCGGCAGGGCTGCCACGACGAGATCACCCGCGGCGAAGTTGTGCGCACCGCAGACGATCCCGCGCGGCTGCTGCTCGCCGACGTCGACCTGACACCAATTGATGGTCTTGCCGTTCTTCTGCGGCTCCGGCACAGCGGACAGCACCCGACCGACCACGATCGGCCCGGACAGCCCGTCCGCGCCGGTCTCGATTCGTTCCACCTCGAGACCGACTCGGATCAGCGCCTCACTGAGTTCGCGCGGGCCCACGGCCTCAGCCAAGTCCGCCCACTCGGCAAGCCAGGAGAACGGCGCGCGGATCACGCCACCGCCGGGCATCAGGCCTCCGTCCCGAACGCCTGAGTGAACCGAACGTCGCCCTCGACCATGTCACGCATGTCGGCGGCGTTGTTGCGGAACATCATGGTGCGCTCGATCCCCATCCCGAACGCGAATCCGGAGTAGCGATCCGGATCGATGCCGCAGGCCCGCAGCACCCGCGGGTTGACCATCCCGCAGCCGCCCCATTCGATCCAGCCCTCACTGCCGCAGGTCCGGCACGGGCGGTCCGGGTGGCCCACCGACTCGCCGTGACAGACGAAACAGCGCAAGTCCATCTCCGCGCTGGGTTCGGTGAACGGGAAGTAGGAGGGGCGCAGCCGGGTGACGACGCCGTCCCCGAACATCGCCTGGGCCATGTAGTCCAAGGTGCCCTTCAGGTGCCCCATGGTGATGCCCTCGTCGACGACCAGGCCCTCGACCTGGTGGAAGACCGGCGTATGGGTCGCGTCGAGTTCGTCGGCGCGGAACACCTTGCCCGGGCAGATGACGTAGATGGGTGGCTCACGGTCGAGCATGGTGCGCGCCTGCACCGGCGAGGTGTGAGTGCGCAGTACGAGGTTCTGTTC
>JBAVXU010000236.1:0-10971 GCA_049698415.1 Mycobacteriales bacterium | reverse complement strand
GAGTCCCGAGGGTGCGGTTGCGCAGGTGGCGGCGGACGGGCCGGACGTGGTGTTCCTGACCTCGCCGAACAACCCCACCGGCACGGCACTGCCACTTGATGTGATCCGGGCCGTCTGCGAGTGCGCTCGCGGCATGGTGGTCGTCGACGAGGCCTACGCGGAATTCGCCCGCACCGGCACGGCATCGGCGCTGTCCCTGCTGCCGGAGTACGACCGGTTGGTCGTCACCCGCACCATGTCCAAGGCGTTCGCGATGGCCGGAGCGCGGGTCGGCTACCTCGCAGCCGCGCCGGCGGTGATCGACGCGCTCCGGCTGGTCCGGCTGCCCTATCACCTCTCGACGCTGACCCAGCTGACGGCGCGCGTGGCGTTGGCCCACTCAGCCGCTCTGCTGTCCACAGTGGACGAAATCCGGGGTCAGCGGGACCGGCTGGTCGAGGCGCTCTGCGGGCTAGGGTGCACGGTGATCCCTTCCGATGCGAACTTCGTGCTCTTCGGCGGTTTCGACGACAGCAGCGTGGTCTGGCGGCAGCTCCTCGACCGCGGGGTGCTGGTCCGCGATGTCGGCTTGCCGGGCTGGCTCCGGGTCACCGCCGGCCTTCCCGCCGAGGTGTCCACGTTCCTCTCGGCACTCCAGGAGGTCATCGCATGAGCCGGTCGGCGCGGGTGGAACGAAAGACCAAGGAGTCCCACGTCGTGGTTCGGCTGGATCTCGACGGGACCGGGCAGGCCGATGCGGCGACCGGCGTGCCATTCTTCGACCACATGCTCATGCAGTTGGGCAAGCACGCCGGCTTCGACCTCGACGTCGCCACCGAGGGGGATCTCGAGGTCGACTCCCACCACACGGTCGAGGACACGTCGCTGGCCCTCGGTCAGGCGTTGCGCGAGGCGCTGGGTGCCAAGGACGGCATCAGGCGTTTCGGCGACGCGCTGGTGCCACTCGACGAGTGCCTGGTCCAGGCCGCGGTCGACCTGTCCGGCCGGCCCTACCTCGTACACACCGAGCCCGACCTGGTGGAGCTGATCGGGACCTACGACACCACGCTGACCCGACACGTGTGGGAGTCGTTCGTGGCCGAGGCGGCCATCGCGCTGCACGTGCGGGTGATCTCCGGGCGCAACGCACACCATGTCGTCGAGGCTCAGTTCAAGGCGGTCGCACGCGCACTGCGCGATGCGGTCTCCCTCGACGGCCGGGTGAGCGGGGTGCCCAGCACCAAGGGTGCGCTGTAGTGGCCCGCCCAACGGTGGCGGTCCTCGACTACGGGTCGGGCAACCTGCGTTCGGCGCAGCGTGCGTTGAGCCGGGCCGGGGCGGAGGTCATCGTCACCGCCGACCTCGGTGTTGCCCGCAGCGCCGATGGACTCGTCGTACCCGGAGTCGGCGCCTTCGCGGCCTGCATGGCCGGGATCGCAGCGGTCTCGGCGCAACGGGTCATCGTCGAGCGGGTGGCAGCGCAGCGGCCGGTGCTGGGCATCTGTGTCGGGATGCAGGTGCTGTTCGACACCGGCGTCGAGCACGGCGTCGAGACGCCCGGGCTGGGCCTGCTGCCAGGAGTCGTACGCCGTTTGCGCGCCGTACGCGTGCCGCACATGGGATGGAACACCGTGACCACCCACCCGGGGTCGCGGTTGTTCGCCGGCGTCGAACACGAACGCTTCTACTTCGTGCACTCCTACGCGGCCGAGGCGACCGTGGGAGCGTTGAGCACGACCGAGCACGGGCAGGTGTTCGTGGCAGCCGTCGAGCACGGCGCGCTCGCGGCCACCCAGTTCCACCCGGAGAAATCAGGCGACGCCGGCGCCGCGCTCCTCGCCAACTGGGTGGGCCTGCTGTGAGCAAGGAGCGGGCCCGTCAGCGTGCCGTCCGCCAGGCCGAGCTGCAGCGCCAGCGCCTCGAGCGGGAGCGCCGGGACCGGCGGCGCGCCAGGATCGCCCGCCTCAAGCCGCGCCTCCCTCGGCGACGCCGCAACGCCAAGGTCTGGAGCCGGCGCACGCGTACCCAACGTGCGGCGGTGTTCGCCATCGCTCTCGCGGCGATCATTCTCACCGTGCTGTACGTCGACTCCTGGCCTATCCGGCTGGCCGTGTTCGCGCTGGTGGCGATAGGGACCCCCGCGCTGACCACCCTGGCGATGGGCCGGAGCCGCGGATGACCCTGCAGTTGCTGCCCGCCGTCGACGTGTCGGGTGGCCAGGCGGTGCGCCTGGTGCAGGGCGCGGCCGGATCGCAGACCACCTACGGCGATCCGCTCGCCGCCGCGATGCAGTGGCAGCGCGAGGGCGCGCAGTGGATCCACCTGGTCGACCTCGACGCGGCATTCGGCCGGGGTGACAACCGCAGCCTGCTGGCGGACCTGGTCGGCAGGCTCGACGTGCCGGTGGAGATCTCCGGCGGAATCCGCGACGACGAGTCGCTCGATGCCGCGCTCGCGACCGGCGCCGTTCGCGTCAACCTCGGCACCGCCGCGCTGGAGGACCCCGACTGGGTCCGCGCGGCAATCGCCCGGGTCGGCGACCGGATCGCGGTCGGCCTCGACGTACGCGGTACGACACTGGCGGCGCGCGGGTGGACCCGCGACGGTGGCGAACTCTTCGACGTCCTTGCCCGGCTCGATGCTGATGGCTGCGCGAGGTACGTCGTCACCGACGTCAACCGCGACGGCACGATGACCGGGCCGAACCTCGATCTGCTGCGCAGCGTGTGCGCGGCAACGGATCGGCCGGTCGTGGCCAGCGGCGGGGTGTCCAGCCTCGACGATCTGCGGGCCATTGCCGCCACTCCCGGCGTCGAAGGCGCCATCATCGGCAAGGCGCTGTACGCCGGCGCGTTCACCCTGCCTGAAGCGCTCGCAGCGGTGCGGGAATGAACCGCCGCATCTCCTCCGACAGCGCGTACGCAGACCTCGTCGGCTACGCCCGGGCCGTCGTGGCCGGGCCGTTCGTCTTCGTGAGCGGCTGCACCTCGACCGTCGACGGTGCGTACGAACAGACCCTGGCCGCCTTCGCAGTGGCCGAACGTGCGCTGGCCCAGGCCGGCCTCGGCCGCGCCGACGTCGTGCGCACCCGGATGTACGTCACCGACATCGGGTTGTGGGAGGAGGTGGGCCGCGCGCACCGGGAGTTGTTCGACGCCGTGCGGCCGGCCACGACGATGCTGCAGGTCTCCGCTCTGATCGACCCGCGGATGCTCGTCGAGGTCGAGGTCGACGCCTACCGCGAGAGCGCTTCATGACCGTGGCGGTGCGGGTCATCGCCTGCCTCGACGTCGATGCGGGTCGGGTCGTCAAGGGAGTCAACTTCCGCGACCTGCGCGATGCGGGCGATCCGGTCGAGATGGCTGAGGTCTACGACGCCGAGGGCGCCGACGAGCTGACCTTCCTCGACATCACCGCGTCCAGTTCCGACCGCTCGACGATGTACGACGTGGTGGCCCGTACGGCCGAGCGAGTGTTCATACCGCTGACGGTCGGCGGCGGGGTGCGAAGCGTTGCCGACGTCGACGCCCTGTTGCGGGCCGGCGCCGACAAGGTCGCGGTGAACACCGCGGCCATCGCTCGACCGGAACTCCTGCGCGAGATCGCCGACCGCTTCGGTTCGCAGTGCCTGGTGCTCTCCGTCGATGCGCGTCGTTCGCGGGGACCTGCCAGCGGGTTCGAGGTGACGACACACGGGGGGCGGGAGGGCACCGGGATGGATGCCCTGGACTGGGCGGCCCGCGGCGCGCATCACGGTGTCGGCGAGATCCTGCTCAATTCGATGGACGCCGACGGCACCCGTGCCGGCTACGACACGCAACTGATCGAGGCGGTCAGGCGCGTGGTCGAGGTGCCGGTCGTCGCCAGCGGAGGCGCCGGCCGGGTCGAGGATTTCGCCGTCGCGGTGTCGGCCGGAGCGGATGCCGTGCTCGCCGCGAGCGTCTTCCACTTCGGCGTCCTGCGCATCGCCGAGGTCAAGGCCGCGCTGGCCGCGGCCGGGCAGGTGGTCAGGTGACCCGGCCAGGGCCGGAGGTTCAGGGCAGGTCGGCGGGAAGCTGAGCGACCTGCTCCACCGACCATGGGCTCAGCGCCCAGGGTGCCGACCGTGCCAGCTGCCGGAAATCGGCCCAGTCCACCCAACGCCACTCGACCACCTCGGCGGGGTCGGGGGTGGGTTCGCCGACGACTCGGGCGACGAAGACCGGGCAGACCTCGTTCTCCACGACGCCCTCGGCGCTGGTCGCGCGGTAGGCGAAGTCGGCGAGCACGACCGTGATGTCGGTGGGGGAGAGGCCGAGCTCCTGACCGAGCCGGCGCGCCGCCGCGTCTGCGACCGGCTCGCCGGGAGCCGGGTGCCCGCAGCAGCTGTTGGTCCAGATCCCGGCCCAGGTCTGTTTCGTCAACGCCCGCCGGGTCGCCAGGAACCGGCCCTTGTCGTCGAAGACATAGACCGAGAAGGCCAGGTGCAGCGGCGTATCCGAGTGGTGCACCGACGCCTTGGGCATCGTCGCGATCGGCCGCCGCTGTTCGTCGAGCAGGATGACCAGCTCTTCCCCGTCGGCCACCACGGCGTCACCGTACGCCGTCGCGGCATCGTCACCCGACGTGAGCACCGGAGGTTACGGGTCTTCCCGCCGGCCCGCCTGCGGGTCCGGGTGCTTGTCGATCCGCGCCACGTCCTTGCGGCCGAAGGCGTACATCACGAGCTCGCCGACCGGGCCGACCATGGTGACGTCGCCGTTGCCGGTACGGATGCGCAGGACGTCTCCCGTGTCCGCGCGCTGCAGCAGGATGCCGACAGCGCCCTTGGTCGTCCTGAGCCGCACCATGCCCTTGAGCCGGCTCCACAGCTCATCCTGTTCGGCCATGGGCAGCTCCCGGGGCGTCCAGCCCGGCTGCGCCCGCCGGACGTCCTCGTGATGGACGAAGTACTCGAGCAGGTTGAGCTGGGAGTCGAGCAGGCGGAACGGTGACCAGTACGGCGCCCCGCCTCTGAGCTTGGCGATCAGTTGCGGATAGCCGTGCTTGTCCTGGGCCGCGTCCATGCTCTGCTCCACGATCTGAGACAGCGGCTCCAGTAGGATTCCAGGGGCCGCCAGCGGGCGGCGCTCCCGCACAAACAGGTGAGCGGCGAGGTCGCGGGTAGTCCAGCCGGTGCAGAGCGTGGGGGCCTCTGGGCCGGACTCATCGAACAGGTCACACAAGGCGATCCGCTCTGCCCGGGAATAGGAAGTCACCCCAGAATGGTAGGCACATGACGTGACAGGTACTTCTCCGGACGTCTTTCGCCGAGGCATGCGGGTGCTCGGCGTCGCCATCCGCGAGGAGCCGTTCGTCTTCACCCTGTCGGTGCTGGGCAGCGCCTTGTTCGCCGCCGCGACGGTGGGCAGTGCCTACGTCATCGGTGCGGTCACCGGCCGGGTCATCGTTCCGAGCTTCCAGCAGGGCCACGCGAGAGCGGGGACCCTGGCTCTCGCGGCCGCGGCGATCCTCGGCATCTCGCTGCTCAAGGTCGTCGGCATGTTGGGCCGGCGGCTGGGCGCCGGTGTCATGCAGTTCCGCATGCAGGCGCACTACCGCCGCAGGGTGACCCGGCAATACCTCCGGCTGCCGCTGTCGTGGCATCACAAGCACTCGACAGGGGAGTTGCTGTCCAACGCCAACAGCGATGTCGAGGCGGCGTGGTACCCGATCGCGCCATTCCCGTTCGCGCTCGGCACGATCGTGATGATCTTCATTGCCGGTGCCGCCCTGCTGCTGACTGATCCGGTGCTGGCGTTGGTGGGATTCTGCGTGTTCCCCGCTGTCTTCGCGGTCAACGTCGTCTACTCCCGCCGGATGTCGCCACTGATGACGCGGGCGCAGCAGTTGCGCGCTGAGGTCAGTGCCGTGGCCCACGAAAGCTTCGACGGCGCCCTGGTGGTCAAGACCCTGGGCCGCGAAGCAGAGGAGACCGACCGCTTCCGGGCCAAGGCGCAGGAGTTGCGCGACACCCTCGTCGCGGCCGGCCGGGTTCGTGGTCTGTTCGACCCAGCCATGGAGGCGCTGCCCAACCTCGGCACCCTGGTCGTGCTGCTGGTCGGATCGGTCCGCCTGGCCTCGGGCGCGGTCACCGTGTCCGAGGTCGTGTCGGTCGCGTTCCTCTTCACCGTGCTGGCTTTTCCGGTACGCGCGATCGGCTGGGTGCTCGCGGAGTTGCCCCGCAGCGTGGTGGGCTGGGACCGCGTCCAGCGCGTGATGACGGCCTCCGGCTCGATGCCGTACGGCGATGCCGGGTTGCCGGCTTCCGACCGGGGAGCGGCTCTCGCGGTCGAGTCGGCGTCGTTCGCCTACGACGGCGACGAGGTGCTGCATCGCGTGAGCCTCGAGGTGGCCCCGGGTCGCACCGTCGCGCTGGTCGGGCCGACCGGCAGCGGCAAGTCGAGCCTGGCCAACCTGTTGGCTCGACTGGTCGACCCGTCCGACGGCCGGGTTCTGGTCGACGGTGTCGACGTGAGCACGCTGTCCGCCGGTGTGCTGGCGGAATCGACGGCACTGGTCCCGCAGACCACGTTCATCTTCGACGATTCCGTCCACGGCAATGTGACCCTGGGCGCGGACTTCTCCGACGAACAGGTGTGGGCTGCCTTACGGCTCGCTCAGGCTGAGCGGTTCGTCGCGGGACTGCCCGATGGCCTGGACACCAAGGTGGGCGAGCGCGGCACCTCGCTCTCAGGGGGTCAACGGCAGCGGCTGGCACTGGCTCGTGCCCTCGTGCGCGCCCCGAGGCTGCTGATCCTCGACGATGCGACCAGTTCGGTCGACGCCTCGGTCGAAGGCGCGATCCTTCGCGGCATCCGCACTGCCGCGTCGTCGGCGACGGTCGTGGTGATCGCCTATCGCCGGGCCACCATCGCCCTTGCCGACGAGGTCATCTACCTCGAGCAGGGCCGGGTCATCGCGCGTGGGCTGCACGCGGATCTCATCGCGTCAGTCCCGGGCTATCGCCATCTGGTCACCGCCTACGAGCAGGCTGAGCGTGATCGCGCGATCGCGGCGGAGGAGGCGGCAGATGCCGTCGGGGCCGGGACCGGCGAGGCGGTGCGGGCATGACCGCGGCCACCGTCGAGCGTTCTCCGGACGCACGCGAGGCCGGCAACGAGCCCGAGTCGACCTGGCGGACGCTGGTCCGGGGACTGCAACTCACACCCGAGCTGCGGGTCGGCCTCCGCGGCACCCTGGCCCTGGCGCTGGTGGCAACCGCGGGCCGCGTGGTGGTCCCGGTCGCCGTGCAACAGACCATCGACCGAGGACTGCGCGCGGGAGCAGGCCCGCGCATCGGCACGGTGGCGCTGCTCATCGCACTCGCCGGCTGCGTCGTGCTGATGACGGCGGTCGCGGCCTACGCCATGAACGTCCGGCTCTACCGCACCTCCGAGACCGCGCTTGCCGCGCTACGCACCCGCGCGTTCCGGCACGTCCACGATCTGTCGATGCTGCACCAGCAGGCCGAGCGCCGTGGCTCGCTGGTCTCCAGGGTCACCAGCGACGTCGACCAGCTGAGCAACTTCGTGCAGTTCGGCGGCATCCTGATCGTGATCAGCCTGGGCCAGTTCGTTCTTGCCACTGCCCTGATGTTTATCTACTCCTGGCAACTCGCGGTCATCGTCTACCTCTGCTTCCTGCCGTTGGCTTATGCCATCCGCGTGTTCCAGCGCCGGCTGGCGGCCGCCTACATGGTGGTCCGGGAGCGGGTCGGCGACATGCTTGGCGCGATCGCCGAAACCGTCGTCGGTGCCGAGGTGATCCGCGCCCATGCGATCGAGCGCCGCACCGGCGACCGCATCGACCACGCCGTGGACACCAACCGACGGGCGCAGACACGCGCTCAGCGAGTATCCGTGCTGACCTTCTCTGCCGGCGAGCTCGTGGCCGGTCTGGCCAATGCTTCCGTCGTGGTCGTGGGAGTGCTCCTCGGCGTCGGTGGCCATCTCAGTGCCGGCGAACTCACCGCATTCCTTTTCCTCGTCACGCTTTTCGTGCAACCGGTGCAGATCGCCACCGAGGTGCTCAACGAAGCACAGAATGCGATCGCGGGCTGGCGCAGGGTGCTCGGGGTGCTGGATACTCCAGCTGATGTCGCCGATCCGGGACCAGAGGGCCTCGAGCTTCCGCACGGGCCGATCGCAGTGCGCTTCGAGCATGTCTCCTTCCACTATCCGGACGGTCCCGAGGTGCTGCACGACGTTGACCTCGACATCGTGCCGCAGAGCCGGGTAGCCATCGTGGGCGAGACCGGATCGGGCAAGACGACCTTCGCCAAGCTGTTGACGCGGCTGATGGATCCGACCCACGGCCGGGTGCTGGTCTCGGGCGTGCCGCTGACCGACGTGCGGTTCGACTCTTTGCGGCAGCGTGTCGTGATGGTGCCGCAGGACGGTTTCCTCTTCGACAGCACCGTTGCGGCCAATGTGCGCCAAGGCCGGCCCGGAGCTTCCGACGACGACATCCGGCTGGCGTTCACCGAGCTAGGTCTCACCGACTGGGTTGAGGGATTGCCGGGCGGGATCCACACCAAGGTCGGCGAGCGAGGCGAATCGCTGTCGGTGGGGGAGCGGCAGCTGGTCGCGGTCGCCCGCGCCTACCTCGCCGACCCGGACCTGCTCGTGCTCGATGAGGCCACCAGCGCGGTTGATCCGGCCACTGACGTGCGCCTCTCGCGTGCGCTCGACTCCCTGACCCGGGGCCGGACCACGCTGGCCATCGCCCACCGGTTGTCCACCGCCGAAGCCGCCGACGAGGTGATCGTCGTGGACGACGGCCGAATCGTCCAACGTGGCCCGCACGCCACCCTCCTCGCACAACCCGGCGTCTACGCCGGGCTGCATGCCAGCTGGACGACGCAGACGCGATCGGCGTGAGCGTCAAGAGGACGGGCGCGGCGCATCGGGCCCCTGGTCCGGTGACGTTTGGTGATGTCCTCGGGGACAGGGAGTTCCGGTCGCTCTGGGTGGCGCAGCTGTTGTCGGTGGCCGGCGACCAGCTCGCGCGAGTGGCGATCTCGGTGCTCGTGTTCAACCGGACCGGCTCGACCTTGCTCACCGGCGCGGCCTATGCCACGACGTTCCTGCCGTGGATAGTTGCCGGCCCGGTCACCGCCGGCCTGGCGGATCGGCTGCCGCGCCGCGCGCTCATGATCGTCTGTGACGTCGTGCGCGCGGTCACCGTCAGCGCGGTCGCGATTCCAGGCATGCCCCTGTGGCTGATGCTGGCGATATTGTTCTTCGGAGGGCTCTTCGCGCCACCCTTCTCGGCCGCCCGCGCCGCGCTCATGCCGCAGGTCTTCCCGGACGAAGGCCGCTATATCGCGGCATCCGCGATCGGCATCACCACGGACCAGTCGGCGCAGATCGTGGGATTCGCCGTCGGTGGCGCACTCGTGGGCCTCGTAGGGGCGCGTACGTCGCTGGTGATAGACGGGCTGACCTTCCTCGCGTCAGCGCTGGCTGTCGTCGTCGGGGTCCGCAGCCGGGCGGCGGCCAAAATCGACCGGCCATCTCGCGGCCGTTCTGTTGCGGATCTTCGCGATGGCGCGATGCTCATCTTTCGCAACCCGCGCTTGCGCAAGCTGGTCATGCTCGCCTGGCTCTGCGGTTTCTCGATCGTTCCGGAGGCCTTGGCCGTGCCCTACGTGAGCAGCCGGGGGGGAGGGGCGGCGGCCGTCGGGCTGATGCTTGCAGCCAGTCCGGTCGGCGTGACTGTGGGTGCTGTGCTGGTCGGCCGCTTCTTCTCGACGAGCACCAGGCGGCGGTGGATGCTGCCGATGGCAGTCCTAAGTGGAGTCCCCCTGATCGCATGCGTGGCCCAGCCAGGACTTCTCATCACCTGGCTCCTTTGGGCGATCTCTGGCGTGTTTGGCGCCTACGACCTCGCCGCCAACGCCGAATTCGCGCTGGCCGTTCCCAACGCGAGTCGTGGTCAGGCCTTCGGCCTTGTGGTTTCGGGAATGATGGTCGCGCAGGGAATCGGATTGCTCCTCGCGGGGCTGCTCGCGGAGTTCTTCTCGCCACTGTCCGTCGTCGCCGTTGCCGGTGTCCTGATCGTCCTTTGCGCCGGATATCTGAGCGCGGTTCACATTCCCAGCGCGCCGCCATTGACAAAGGCCTAGAACTCCGATTCACGGATTTCGTCACGCATCGTGATGTCGATGTGACTAATATGATAACTGTCCTTTGTGGATCACGCATATCTTGATTGATTTGTTACTGGGTAGCGACGCGATGTGACGCTTTTGCATTCTTGACGTCAATTGTTTAGTCCGTCCCGATCGGCAAGTTAGTTTGCAAGACGGAGGGGGCCCTCCACAGCAGGACTTTCGGAATGGGGTGACCGGAATGACCACGCAATGGGGCTGACAACGATCGCCGCTGACGCGGATTCCCGTTAGGGGCCGATGAGGCTGGCGCTCCCTTCGGGGACGTCAGCCTTGTCATTTCCCGACCCGCGTGGATTTCCTGTTCAGGAGTTCAATTTCTGACCGATGTATGGGAGAGTATTACTCGGCGTGGTTGGGGGGTTTACAGCGCGTGAGGGACAGCCCTGTCCGTCTTCGGTTGCTGGTTGCGGCCGTGATGCTTGGCGCTGCGCTCGCAGTGGCACTCGCGAGTTTGGCAGTGGCCGAGTCGTCGCAGCCCACGTGGTGGCGCATCGTCCTTGCGTGCGGCGTCATTGTCCTCAGTCAAGTTGCGGCCCTGCGGGTGCGCATGCGCGGCGAGGTGGTGGAGTTCGTCTGGGGCGAAGGCGCTTTGCTGCTCGGCTTGGTGGTGCTTCCCGGCCCGTGGCTCGTGCTGATCACGGCTTGCTGCATGACATTCCTCGCGCTGTTGCCGAGGAGAGTGCCGATCAAGGCGCTCTTCAACGCGGCGAGCGCCACGATCGCCACCGGGGCAGCCGCCGCGGTGGCAGGCCTGTTCTTCACTGAAGGACAGGTCTCGAGGATGTCCTGGCAGTTGG
>JBAVXU010000235.1:0-4351 GCA_049698415.1 Mycobacteriales bacterium | reverse complement strand
CGGCTCGCCCGGCTTGCCCGCACCCACCAGGTCCTGGTCGTGACCCACCTGCCCCAGGTCGCAGCCTTCGCCGACCGGCACCTGGTGGTGAGCAAGGACGACGACGGCTCGGTGACCGCCAGCGGCGTCAAAGAGGTGGCTGCTGACGACCGGACCCGTGAGCTTGCCCGCATGCTGGCCGGGCTCGACGAGAGCGACACCGGCGTCGCCCACGCCGAAGAGTTGCTCGAGGCTGCGCAGCGTGACAATCGAGTGTCGGTGTCGCCCCATCCAGCCCGGGAGTGACACACTGTCCCGACGATGAGACTTGCCACCCTGCGTCGTGGCCGGGGGGCTGCTGCTCCTGGTATCACTGCGATAGCCCGCCTCGATAGGCGTACCAAGCGCATCACTCAGCGCCTGCGCCCTGGGGAGATCGCGGTGATCGACCACGTCGACCTCGACCGCGTTGCCGCCGACGCTCTGGTGGCCTGCAAGGTCGCTGCCGTGGTCAACGCAGCCCCCAGCATCTCGGGGCGCTACCCCAATCTCGGCCCCGAGGTGCTGATCCGGGCCGGGATCCCGGTGCTCGACGCGGTGGGCGAGAAGGTGTTCGAGCAACTGTCCGATGGCCAGCGGGTTCGCCTGCACGGCGACAGCCTCTACGCCGGCGACACCCTGGTGGCCACCGGCGTACGTCAGGACGCCGAGACCGTGGCTGCGGCCATGCTCGATGCCAAGTCAGGTCTGTCGACCCAGCTCGAAGCGTTCGCCGCCAACACGATGGAGTACATGCGGCGCGAGCGGGAGTTGCTGCTCGATGGTGTCGGCGTCCCCGACGTGACGACCAAGATCGACGGACGGCACTGCCTCATCGTCGTGCGCGGCTATGACTACGAGCAGGACCTCCGGGTGCTGCGCCCTTACATCCGAGAGTTCAAGCCGGTCCTCATCGGGGTCGACGGGGGAGCCGACGCTTTGCGCGAGGCGGGCTACCGGCCCGACCTCGTCGTCGGCGACATGGATTCGGTCACCGATGAAACACTGCGCTGCGGTGCAGAAGTCGTCGTGCACGCATATCCCGACGGCCATGCACCCGGCCTGGCCCGGGTCCAGGATCTCGGAGTCAAGGCTCTGACGTTCCCGGCGGCGGCCACCAGCGAGGACATCGCGATGCTGCTGGCCGACGAGCACGGTGCGGCACTCATCGTCGCGGTCGGCACGCACGCGACGCTGGTGGAGTTCCTCGACAAGGGCCGGGCCGGCATGGCCTCCACGTTCCTGACCCGGCTGCGCCTCGGCGGCAAGTTGATCGACGCCAAGGGCGTCAGTCGGCTCTATCGCCAGCGCATCGGGGCGCGGCCGCTGCTGATCCTCGTGACCGCGGCGCTGGTCGCGATCGCGGCCGCACTCGGCGCATCCGATGTCGGCCGGTCCTATGTCACTGTCTTTGCCGACCTGTGGGACGGCATCCTGTTCTGGTTCCAAGGACTCGTGTGATCGATTTCCGCTACCACATCGTTTCTCTGACTGCGGTTTTCCTGGCATTGGCGGTCGGGGTGGTGCTCGGCACCACCGCACTCAAGGGCCCGATCCTGGCCGATCTGCGCGGGCAGGTCTCCCGGCTGGCCGATGACAACCGCGGGCTACGACAGGACCTACGAACTCTCAAGAGCGCTGCCGGCAAGCAGGACAGCTTCGCCGAGCAGGTGGCGCCGGCGGTCCTCGCCGGCCGGCTCAGCGGCAAGTCGGTCACGGTGATATCCGGGCCCGGTGGCGACACCAAGGACCGCGATGCCGTCGTCGCCGACCTCAACGTGGCAGGCGCCAAGGTGGTGTCCCGCGTACGCCTGGCCAGTGACTTCACCGATCCGAAGCGCTCGGCCGAGCTCAAGGGACTGGTGTCGCAACTGCTTCCCGCGGGCGTGCAGATCCCCGAGAGCGCGGACGGTGCTGCCCAGGCCGGCCGGTTGCTCGCCGCGGTGTTGTCGAATGCCGATTCCAAGACGACGGTGGGAGCCGCGACCCGGCTGTCGGTGCTCTCGGGATTTCAGAGCCTCGGGCTGGTCGCGGTCGACGGGGACATCACCGGGAGCGCCGACCTGGCCGTCATTCTCACCACGCCGCCGGACACCACTGCCGACGCCAAACTGCGAAACGCCTCGATGCTGAAGTTCGTCACGGAGTTCGACAACCAGGCCAAGGCCACCGTGCTGGGAGCCGACTCCGCCACCGGTGACGGCAACGTCGTGGCCGGGATACGCAGCGACGACTCGGTGGCCAAGTCGATGACGACGGTCGACGACGTCGGAGATGCAGCCGGCCGGATCGCCGTGGTGCTGAGCCTGGCGGCTGAGGCCAAGGGAGTCAGTGGCCAGTACGGCATCGGCAACGGTGCGACCAGTCGTCTGCCACCCTTCTCGACGTGAGCGGGGGCGGGGGACGCCGGCTGCTGCTCGCCGCGGCCGGTGCGACCGCCGCCCGGGCAGCCCTGGCCGGCGCGCGCAAGTTGCCCGCGGCCGGGAGGTTCGAACGACGCAATCATCGCGGCCGGCCGGTGAGCCTACTTGCCGGACCCGTGCTCGCCGGCGTCGCCGCAGCCACTGCCTATGCCGCGGCGCCCCGCTCGAGGCTGGGCCGTAGCGCGCTGCTCGTCGCCCTTGCCGGTGGTGCGCTGGGGGCCTACGACGACCGGGCCGGCGCGCGGCCGGACCAGATCACTGACAAGGGGATCGGGGGGCATCTCAGGGCCGTTCGCGAAGGCCGGGTCAGCGCCGGTCTGGTCAAGGTCGCCGGCCTCGGCGCCGCCGGCCTGCTCGCGGGTGGATCCGTAGCGACCGGCCCTCTCGACCGGCTGGTTGCCGGCTGCGTGATTGCCGGCAGCGCCAACCTGGTCAACCTCTTCGACCTGCGTCCCGGCCGGGCACTCAAGGTCGGCCTCATGCTCGGCGTACCCCTGATGGGGGGACCCGCCGGCGCCGTGCTCGCGGGTCCGGTGGGCGCGGCAGCCGGGTTGCTGCCTGACGACCTCCGCGAGCGCACCATGCTCGGCGACACAGGTGCCAACGCACTGGGCGCGATCGTCGGGCTCGGGCTGGCGGCCTCAGCGAGCCGGGTCGGCCGGGTGGCGCTGCTCGGCGCACTGGTTGCGGCGACCCTGTGCAGCGAGCGGATCAGCTTCACGGCGGTTATCGAGCGCACCCCGCTGCTGCGCGAGCTGGACGCACTGGGTCGGCTGCCGGCACCCGTCGAATGAGGTTCCCGCCGCTGCGCAGCGTGGCCGGCGCTGCCCTGCTCATCGCCGCGCTCACCGCGCTGGCCAGGGTGGCCGGCTTCGGCCGCATCGTGGCGTTCGGCCGTACGGTCGGCCCGACCTGCCTCGGAGACACCTATCAGGCGGTCAACACACTTCCCAACATCGTCTTCGAGGTGGTCGCAGGGGGAGCCCTGGCCAGCCTCGTCGTGCCGCTCCTCGCAGGCGCTGCCACCACGGCCGACCAGTCGCGGGTGCGCGCCGGTGCGTCGGCGCTGCTCACCTGGACGCTGCTCGTCCTCACCCCCCTCGCTGTCCTGCTGGCCGCCTTCGCCGAGCCGCTGGCGCGGATACTCCTCAGCTCCAAGACCGGTTGTGGCGAGGACGCGGTACGCGTGGGTGCGTCGATGCTGCGAGTGTTCGCACCTCAGGTCCCGTTGTACGGCGTGGGGATCGTGCTGACCGGGATCCTCCAGGCGCACCGCCGGTTCGGCGGACCTGCCGTGGCACCGCTGCTGTCGAGCCTCGTGGTGATCGGTGCGTACGTCACCTTCGCGCTGGTCGCTCCGACCGGCGCCGACGTTGCCACAGTGACCACGGCCGAGCAGCTCATCCTGTCCGTCGGCACGACGCTCGGCGTGGTGGCGCTCACCTTGTCGTTGTTGTGGCCGCTGGCCCGGACCGGTCTCCGGCTTCGGCCCCGGTTGCGTTTCCCGGCCGGGATGGCTGCGCGTGCCGCGGCCCTGGCCGGGGCCGGGACCGTGGCCCTCGCCGCCCAGCAGGCCGCTGTCGCCGTCACCTTGCTGCTGGCCAACGGCCGTGGCGTGCCGGTCGGCCGGATGACGGCGTTCACCTTCGCCCAGACGATGTTCCTGCTGCCGTGGGCCATCCTTGCGGTGCCGATCGCGACATCGGTGTTCCCGCAACTCTCGTCGCGATGGGAGACCGGGGATCGGGCTGGCTACCTGCGCTCGATCGCCGGTTCGCTGCGCGCCGTGCTGTTGGTCTGCGCTCTGGCCACGGCTGCGCTGATAGCCGCCGCCCGACCGGCCGCGCGGGTGCTGCTCCAAGGGGCGCCGGGTCAATCCAGCGTGACACCACTCGCGGTCGGCATCGCCG
>JBAVXU010000234.1:0-3591 GCA_049698415.1 Mycobacteriales bacterium | reverse complement strand
CTCGGTGGGTGTGCAGGGCGACGGCCGGACGTACGGCCATCCGGTCGTGCTCCGTCCGGTCTCCAGCGAGGACGCGATGACCGCCGACTGGTCCCGGGTGCCCTACGACGTACTCGCCCGGATCTCGACCCGGATCACCAACGAGGTCCGCGAGATAAACCGGGTCGTCCTCGACGTCACGAGCAAGCCCCCCGGCACGATCGAGTGGGAGTGAGCCACCGGGTCCGATCAGGTCGCTGACGCTAGGCGGATTCGGGGGGCTCCAGCCCGACTATCTCTGCCACGTCGACGAAACCCAGCTTGCGGTAGAGCGGCGCGCCCATGGGGGAGGCAACCAACACGGTGCACTGTGCACCGCGGTCGAAGCCGTCGTTCGTCACGACGGCGGTGGCAGCGGCACCCAGGCCGCGGCGCTGGTGGTCGTCCAGCACCGCGATCCAGCCGACGTAGGCCACGCCGTGCGTCAGGAACAGGGTTGCCGTCGCGACGGGCGCATCCCCGTCGTAGCCCACGACGGCACGGATGTGCGCTGCGATGACCGCCTCCGGCCGGGCGAACAGCGTCGCGAACAGGTCGTCGGGGAAGCCGTACGCCGCATGCGCTCCCTGACAGACAGCGGTCAGGTCGGCAACCCCGGCGGCGTCGACGACCGGGCGAAAGGCGATGCCGGCAACGTCGTGTCCTTCCAAACGCTGCCGGTCGAGAACCTGCAGCGGATCTGGGCTCTCGCCGAGGGTCCAGCCGACCTCGAGCGCCGCCTCGATGAGGTCGTCGTCGCGGCCGCCGAGCGCAGACAGGGGGAGGCTGCGTCCCCTGCTGGCGCGGAAACGCCCCAGATGTTCGAGCACGTCCGCCGGCGGCCTCGACGGGTCGGTGCGGAAGGCGCCACTGACCAGGAACGGAAACGGGTGTGGCGAGGCGAAGCATGTCACGCCGTCCTCGTCGAGCACGGTGCCACCGGATCGACGCGTCAGCTCGCGGAAGTACTCGAGGTTGCTCAGGAAAGCCAGTTCCAGACCGTCCCGTACGGCACTTTTGTCCATGGCGAGCAGGATGGCATCGAGCGGGCCGGATGTCACCGGCGGCCGTGCGCGTCCCCACACTGTCGCGGGCCCGACCCTAATGTGGTCGTGACATCCGGGAGCAAGGGAGTGGCGAGATGAAGGGCTTCAAAGCGTTCGTCATGCGGGGAAATCTGGTCGAGCTCGCCGTGGCGTTCATCATCGGCGGCGCCTTCGCAACGGTGGTGACGACCTTCACTGCGGTCCTGCTCGCGCTGATCGCCAAGGTGCTGGGTGGCAAGAGCCCTGACATGGCGTCGTACAAGCCTGGCGGGATCCCCGTGGGAGTCTTCCTGACCGCGGCGTTCGCGTTCCTGATCATCGCCTTGGTCGTGTACTTCTTCGTGGTCACGCCGTACAACCGGATGCAGGAGCGGATGGCCAGGGGCGAGGAGCCGGCACCGCCATCGGCTGACGTGGCGTTGCTGACCGAGATCCGCGACCTTCTCGCCGCCCAGGCCGGGACAGGCACAGCAGGCGGAGTGCGCTGACCAGCAGCTAGGCCGACCCGTCGGCCGACGTACATCGGGAGTTCGCCCGGAGTTGGGCGGCCGCGACACCGGGGCACGTTTGCTTGGTACGTGAGAACTTCGCCCCCGATCGTGATCGGGCACCGCGGCGCGTCAGGGTACCGACCGGAGCACACCCTGGACTCCTTCGGCGTGGCGATCGATCTCGGTGCCGACGCCATCGAACCCGACGTCGTGTCCACGAAGGACCATGCGCTGATCGTCCGGCACGAGAACGAGTTGTCCCGCACCACCGACGTCGCCTCGCACGAGGAGTTCGCCCACCTGCGGGCTACCAAGGTCGTCGAGGGGCGAGAGGTGACCGGCTGGTTCAGCGAGGACTTCACCCTCGCCGAGATCAGGACGCTGCGTTGCCGCGAGCGCTTCGCCGACCTGCGCCAGCAGAACACGATGTACGACGGGCGATACCGCGTCGCCACCCTCGACGAAGTGCTCTTCCTGACGCGTACGCAGAGCCTGCGCACCGGCCGGGTGATCGGCTGCTATCCCGAGATCAAGCACCCGGCGTACTTCTCGTCGCTCGGCCTGCCGATCGGGCCAGCGCTGGCGGACACGCTGCGCCGCCACGGCCTCGATCGGGCCTTCACGCCCGTGGTGGTGCAGTCCTTCGATGCGGAGTTCCTCCGCGAGTTCAGGGCTGCACTCAACGTCCCGCTCGTGCAACTCGTCGGGCTCGACAGCGATCCATACCTGCTCACGCCGGTCGGCCAGCGCGAGATCTCCACCTACGCGTCGGCTGTCGGCGTGGACAAGCAGTTGCTCGGCGATGATCTGGTGGTGCAGGCACACGCGGCCGGGCTGAGGGCACTGGTCTACACACTGCGCAACGAGAATGCCTTCCTGGACCCGCAGTTCCGCGACGGCGGTGACCCACATGCGTACGGCCGGGCGTTCGAGGAGTACTCGTGGTATTTCCGGACCGGCGTCGACGGCGTGTTCAGCGACAACGCCGACACGGCCGTGGCGGCGCGGGCGGAGTTCGTACGCGATCGTGTCTCGCGTCCGACGGTCCCCGCGTCGCTGGGCGAGCGCCGGGCCTGACCGTCCTTGGCGAGGGTGATCACGCGTCGTCGCCGTTCACGGCGTCGCGCGCGTTCGGATGGGGCTGCTCGTCCGTTGCGACTTCGGCGGCGGAGTTGCGGGACGGGCGGATCCCGATCAGACCGGCAATCCCGACCCCGATGAGCAATACCGGGATCAGCCAACCCCGGATGCCGGGCAGCAGGTGGGTCCGGTCGAGAATCCAGGTGCCGACCACGCCGAGGAAGATGACCCCGGCGACGAGCGACACCAGATCCGTGCCATGACGCTTGAGCGACGTCACTGTTGTCCTAGCCACGAACGACCTCCAGTTCTCCGAAGCCGACTTCGGCATCGATGTTGAGCGTGCCGCCACCGGCGCCGTCGGGCCCGAGGTCGCTGACTGTTCGTTGGGATCCGTTGCCGTTGGTCTGAGAACCGAGGATGTTGAGATTTCCGGCGCCGGCCTGCGCTTTCACGGTGACGTCCACGTTCTGTGGAACTCTTATCACCAGGTGACCGAATCCGAGATTCGCCCTCGTGGTGACCGTGGCATCGGTGAAGTCGACGCCGGTCAGGTCGAGGGTGCCGTCGCCGACGCTCATGTCGTAGCTCGGCCTGATGTCCGCCGCCGTCGCCGGCGTCCACCGCTGGCTGCCGACTCCGCCCTGAGAGTCCCATTCGGCCGACGCCGTGGTGGCGGCAAGAGCAAGGCACAGCGCGATGCCGATGGGGATCAGACCGCGCGACCGGCCGAGCCACGCGCCGACGACCAGGCCGGCGCCGACCATCCCGAGCGCGACGGCGACGTAGACCCGGCCGGGGATGGACACGTCCAGCAGTCGGTCGACCGCGAGCAGCACCCCCATCACGACGAGGATCGCCGACAGGACGACCCGGCCCAGTGCCGAACGCTCCTTGGGAGGCTTGGGGGGCCTCGGTTGCGGCGGCATGGTCATCATCGCCGTGGGGGCGTACGG
>JBAVXU010000233.1:0-2953 GCA_049698415.1 Mycobacteriales bacterium | reverse complement strand
GTGTCGGCGTCCTCGAAGGACTCGTGCGCCATGACGTGGCAACAGTGGCAGGCGGCGTACCCGACGGAGAGCAACACGGGGACGTCCCGCCGCCGGGCCTCCTCGAACGCCTCAGGCGCCCACTGCCACCAGTCGACCGGATTGTCCTTGTGCTGCAACAGGTACGGGCTGGTGGCATCGGCCAGGCGGTTGGGCATACGACCCATCGTGTCATCCGGGTCGCCCATCGGCATCGGCTAGCCGACCTCACCCGCCGGGCGCAGCAGGCGCAACCGCTGCAGGCTCTCCTGCCGCAGCGGGTTGTCGGGCTCCTCAGCCACCGCCTGCCGGACCACCTCGGTTCCGGTGGCGACGTCGCCGAGGTAGGCCAGCACCACCCCGGCCACCGCCGGATCGATGCCGACAGGCGCGGTCTCGGCAAGGTGCCGGGCCTCGTCCACCCGGCCCTGCTCGATGAGCCACAGCGCCGCCCGGGAGTCCTGGGTACGCCGCTGGACCTGGTCGGGCGTGAGACGCGCCGCCACCCGCGCTTCCGGCGCCGGGCGACGCACCCCGCCGATGTTGATGAAGGCGAACCAGCCGAAGAGCAGGGCGGCGAACAGCCAGCCGTAGATCAGGGCGAGCACCGCCGCGACGAGCGAGATGACGATCGAGACGCCAGCGGCCAGCCGCTCGCGCTGCTGGGGCGCGCCCGGGAGCAGGTCGGCGAGGATGTGGCCGCCGTCCATCGGCAGGATCGGCAGCAGGTTCAGCACTCCCCAGCCGAGCGTGACGTAGATCGCGACACTCACCACGAACGCCGTCATCGAGCCGGACTGGATCCCGACCGTACGCCCGATCAGGATCAGGGCGCCGCCGATGACGAGGCCGGTGGCCGGCCCGGCGGCACTGATGCCGAGGCTGCGCAGACGGGAGAGCCGAGTGGCCAGTTGGAAGCTGGTGACCCCGCCGAACCCGGACAGCTCGATCGTCGGTGCGGCCCCGGCTGCCCGGGCCGCGAACGCGTGGCCCAACTCGTGCACGAGGACGGCGACGACGGCGACCACGATCCAGATGAGCAGATAGACCAGCCCCCGGCTGACCGTGGTGTAGCCGAGGAAGCCCAGCACGATGATGAACGACAGGTCGATGACCACCGGGAACCCGAACAGCGGAAAGGCCAGCGCGTTTCGCCGGCGGGTGCGGTTCGGCCGGCCTACTGGACTGGTCACATCACCAGTGTCCTCCGCGTAGGCTGCCCGCCATGACGGCCCTACCCCGGTCGGCTGCGCCGCAGGTGGCGAGCCTGCTCGAAGCGCTCTGGACGGCCGGTGGCACCGACCTCCTGCTCACCGCGGGCGCGGCGCCGATGGTCCGGGTTGACGGCGATTTGCGTAGCCTGCCCGACCACGAGCCGCTGACGTCGGTGGACACCGCCGAGATGGTGACGTCCCTGCTCTCGCCGCGCCAGCGCGAACAGTTCGCGGAGTCCTCCGACATCGACTTCAGCTTCTCCTGGCAGGGCAAGGCGCGGATCCGCGGCAACGCGTTCCGCCAGCAGGACACGGTCGCCGTGGCGCTGCGGCTGATCCCGAGATACATCCCGTCCTTCGACCAACTCGGACTGCCCGTCGCCGTACGAGAGTTCGCCGCGATCAAGCAGGGCCTGATCCTGGTCACCGGGCCGACCGGGGCCGGCAAGTCCACGACCCTGGCGTCGATGATCGACTGGATCAACGCCCACCGCAGTGTGCACATCCTGACGATCGAGGACCCGATCGAGTACGTCCACTTCCACAACATGTCGGCGGTCAACCAGCGCGAGGTGGGCACGGATGCGGAGTCCTTCGGGGGTGCCTTGCGCGCCGCGCTGCGCGAGGATCCCGACGTCCTGCTGGTCGGCGAGATGCGCGACCTGGAGTCGATCAGGTTCGCGCTGACCCTCGCCGAGACCGGGCATCTGGTGCTGGCCACGCTGCATACCAACGACAGCGCGCAGGCCGTCGACCGGCTCATCGACGTCTTCCCGGGCGACCAGCAGCCGCAGATCAGGGTGCAGTTGGCCAGCCTGCTCACCGGGGTCGTCTACCAGCGGCTGGTGCCCAAGGTGGGTGGTGGCCTGGTAGCCGCCCATGAGGTGCTCGTGGCCACCACTCCGGTCCGCAACCTGATCAAGGAGGGCAAGACCAACCAACTGCGCAACTCCATCGTGACCGGGCAGCGCGACGGGATGCAGACGCTCGAGGCCGCGCTCTCCGCGCTGGTCGTCGCGGGGGTGGTGAGTTACGACGAGGCGATCAGCCGTTCGCTGTATCCCCGCGACATCAGGCAGGTCTAGCGCGGGCAGGCGGCCAGTTGCACGGTTTCGGAGCTCGTATTGAAGGTGTACGCCACGCCGGCCGTTGAGGCCTTGACGTATCCCGCGTCGGTGAGCTGACCCAGGCTGGCCGGGAACTTGCCACCGTGGCCGGCCTGGAAGGCGTTGGCCGCCGTGCGCACCTTGTGCAAGTCGGCGTCGCAGGCGGCGGTCTTGGAGTCGCCACGGAACTGCGTGATGCCGAGCACGGTGATGGACGCGAGCACGCCCATGATCACGATCACGATCAGCAACTCGATCAGCGTGAACCCATGGTCAGGGCGCACCCGTCCGTGCTGAGCGTGCGGCATACCTAGCCCCCAGGTGCCTTGGTCTATCAATACGGCTACTACGGCGCCGGGCAACCCGTCTGCGTGACGGTCTTGTTGGTGCCGTCGAAGCTGTAGTTACCCTCCGGCGTCGTGGCGAGAAACTTCTTGTCGGTCGTGAGATCCGCAACGCTCTTCGGGTACGCACCCGTGCTCGCGTCGTAGGCGTCCGCGGCGACCTCCACCGTCTTCTTGGCGGCGGCACAGGCCGCGTTCTTGGAGTCGTCGCGGAACTGCCCGACCCCGAACACCACGATTCCGGCGAGCACGCCGAGGATCACGATCACGA
>JBAVXU010000232.1:0-3472 GCA_049698415.1 Mycobacteriales bacterium | reverse complement strand
ACTCGAGGGGCCATGGCGTCCCGCGCTGCCTCGACCCGGGGGGCCATGGCTTTGCGACCGGCTTTGATCTTGGGCGCCAACGACTTGCGCGCAGCGTCGTAGCGGGGGCCAAGGGCATCCGCGGCGTCGCTGGCTGCGTCCTGGGCGGCAACGTATGCCCGGTCGCGCAAACTGCTGGCATTGCTGGCTATGTCTTCGGCGTTGAGGCGTTCGAGCAACGTCGGCTTGCGTCTGCGGAACACTGTGGACCTCCGCGCGGGTCGGCACGAGCTGTCCACTTCATCCTGCCCCACCTCGTGCTCGCCTAACAACGTGGGATGATGAAGGCCGGATCCAGCGCCAGCGCCCAGCGCCTGCGCCCGATGGCTCGATGCCCGCCCGACCCCAGACGCTCACTTGACACAGATAGGAGTCCCCGCGTGCCCACGGAGCTCTACGCGACCCTGCAGACCAGTGCCGGCCCGATCAAGGTGAAGCTGTTCCCGGAGCACGCCCCCAAGACGGTGCGCAACTTCGTCGGGCTGGCCGAGGGCACCCAGGAGTGGCGCAATCCGGTCACCGGGGCCAAGCAGTCCACGCCGATCTACGACAACACCGTCTTCCACCGCGTGATCAGCGGCTTCATGATCCAGGGTGGCGATCCCCTCGGCAACGGCACCGGCGGCCCGGGCTACAAGTTCGGCGACGAGTTCCACCCGGAGCTCGCCTTCGACCGTCCGTACCTCCTGGCCATGGCCAACTCCGGGCCGGGGACCAACGGCTCGCAGTTCTTCATCACTGTCGGGCCCACCCCCCACCTGACCCGCAAGCACACGATCTTCGGCGAGGTCGCCGACGACGCGAGCCGCCAGGTGGTCGACGGCATCGCCAACACCTCGACAGACGGCCGCGACCGCCCCACCAAGGACGTCACCATCACCTCGGTCGACATCGAGCGAATCGACAGCTGATCTTCCGATGAGCTCCGACGTCGCGCCGATCGGCGGCCAGCCGGAGGTGCCGGTCTGCTACCGCCACCCCGGCCGCGAGACCTACGTGCGGTGCGTGCGCTGCAACCGACCGATCTGCCCCGAGTGCATGACTGCCGCATCCGTCGGGTTCCAGTGCCCGGAGTGCCTGCGCGAGGGCAACCGGTCCGTACGCACCGGCCGCACCGCGTTCGGCGGCAGGGTCACCGGCCGGAGCAACGCCGTCACGATCGGGATCATCGGCATCAACGTCGCGGTGTTCCTGCTCGTTGCCGCGACCACGCCGGCCGCCCTCACCGCCGGTGTGGTGACCACGATCCACGAGCGCTTCGCCCTCATCGGCTCGCAGGTGGCGACCGGTCAGTACTACCGGGTCTTCACCAGCGCTTTCCTGCACTACGGCCCGCTGCACCTGGCGTTCAACATGTACGCCTTGTGGCTGTTCGGTCAGGAGTTGGAGCGGCTCTACGGGCGGTTGCGTTTCATCGCGATCTACCTGATCTCCGCATTCGGCGGCGGCGTCCTCGCGTACCTCATCAGCAATCCCAACCGGGCGCTGGCCGGTGCCTCAGGAGCGGTGTTCGGGCTGTTCGGCGCGTACTTCATCACGGCCCGCAAGATGGGTGCGCAGACCGGCGGCCTCATCGCGCTGGTGGCGATCAACCTGGCGCTGGGTTTCGTCATCCCCAACATCGGCTGGCAGGCGCACGTCGGCGGCCTGATCACCGGGGCGGCGTTCACCGCCGTGCTCGCCTACGCGCCGCGCGGCCCGCAGCGCACCCTCATCCAGGTGGTAGGCGGCGTGGTGATCGTGGTGCTGCTCGTCGTCGTGATGCTGGCCCGCACCGGTCAACTCACGGGTTGAGCCGACCGGTCCTGATCTGATCGAGTGCGGCCAGCACGTCCGACGGTTCGGCACCCAGCTCCCGGCCGGAGACGAGATGGACCCGGTCGCCGGTGTCGATCTCAAGTAGCCGCCCGGAGCGCCGATTGCGGCCGCGGCCCTGCACGCTGAGCCCGTCCACATCACTCCACGGAATTCGCCGTAGCCGGGCCACGCCTTCGACGACAGTGACACCGTCCGCGTCGGCTGTGAGGCGTACCGGCACCAGCCGATCGCGGACGGCCAACGCGGCCAGCACCAACCCGGCTGCGGCGGCGACGCCGACAGCCAAGCGGTCGCCGGTGAACAGCGCGCCGAGCGCGGCCAGCACGAACGCGGCAGCGCCCACACCCGCGAGCACTGCGTACCGAGGGGGCACCGACCACTGCACGCAGGCCAGCGTTGCACAGTCGGCTTATCATCGAGAGTCGGGACTACTCGGGAGTAACCACCATGCGCGATGCCGTGATCGTCGAAGCCGTACGCACGCCGGTCGGCCGGCGCGGTGGAGGCCTGTCCGGAGTGCATCCGGTCGACCTGTCGGCGTACGTGCTGATGGCGCTGGCCGAACGCAGCGGGATCGATCCGGCCGTCGTCGACGACGTGATCTGGGGCTGCGTGAGCCAGGTCGGTGAGCAGTCCTGGAACATCGGGCGCAATGCGGTCCTGGCCGCCGGCTGGCCGGAGTCGGTGCCGGGGACCACGCTGGACCGGCAGTGCGGCTCGTCGCAGCAGGCCGTGCACTTCGCCGCGGCCGCTGTCGTGGCCGGCCAGTGTGACGTCGTGGTGGCCGGCGGGGTCGAGTCGATGAGCCGGGTTCCGATGGGATCCTCGGTCGGTTCCGGTGTCGGGGCGCCGATGGGGCCGCTTGTCGAGAAGCGTTACGGCGGCGTCCCCTTCAGCCAGGGTGTCGGTGCGGAGATGATCGCCGCGCGCTGGGGATTCTCGCGGGCGCAACTCGACGAGTACAGCCTGGCCTCGCACCAGAAGGCAGCCCTCGCACAGGACTCCGGCGCCTTCGTCAAGGAGATCACCGCGGTCCGCGTCGAGACCGGGATCGTCGAGGCCGACGAGGGCATCCGCCGCGACACGTCGATGGAGCGGCTGGCCGGGCTCAAGACACCCTTCGCCGAGGACGGCGTGGTCACCGCCGGGTCCTCCTCGCAGATCTCCGACGGTGCGGCGGCTCTGCTCGTCACGACGAGCGAACGGGCCGGCCAACTCGGGCTGGCCCCGATCGCGCGCGTGCACGCCACCGCGCTCGCCGCCGCCGATCCGGTCATCATGCTCACCGCCCCGATCCCGGCCACGCAGAAGGCCCTCAAGCGCTCCGGCCTGTCGGTCGACCAGATCGGCGTCTTCGAGGTGAACGAGGCGTTCGCGCCGGTTCCGCTGGCCTGGCTCAAGGACATCGGCGCCGACGAGAAGAAGCTCAACCCCAACGGCGGTGCGATCGCCCTGGGCCACCCGCTGGGCGGGTCTGGCGCGCGCATCATGACGACGATGCTGTACCACATGCGGGACAAGGGAATCCAGTACGGACTGCAGACCATGTGCGAGGGTGGCGGCCAGGCCAACGCCACCATCCTCGAGCTGCTGTGACCGATGGTCCGACTCCTCC
>JBAVXU010000231.1:0-16554 GCA_049698415.1 Mycobacteriales bacterium | reverse complement strand
CGCGCAGAAGGTGCACCGCCGGTCGCAACCGCTGGCGATCTTGAGCGGGGCGACGGGACCGCCTTCGATCCGGCGCCGCAGCACCCTCGGGCCGCCGGCGTGGCCCGGGATCCCCACGTCGGAATCCGCGCGCTGCACCGGGGCGAGCGGCAGCAGCTTGCGGCGATCGCTCGGTGTGTGCGAGGTCTGCGGACGGCCCGCCACCACGTCGTCGAGCCGGGCGGAGAGGTCCGGATAGGCGTCGAACCCCAGCACCGCGTCGGCTTCGGGCAGAGAGGCGGCCAGCTGCTCGCCGTAGCGCTCGGCCAGGCAGCCGACGGCCACCACCTTGGCGCCGGTGTCAGCCGCGCTCAGCAGCGAGTCGATGGAGTCCTTCTTGGCCGCGGCGACGAAACCGCAGGTGTTGACGACTACGGCGTCGGCGTCATCACCGTCGGCAACCAGCTGCCAGCCACCGGCCTCGAGGCGCCCGGCCAGCTCCTCGGAATCGACCTCGTTGCGCGCGCAACCCAGCGTGACGATGGATACTCGCCGATCGCGGGGGGTTGGCTTGGGCACAGGGCCAGAGTAACCGTCGGCCCGGCCGTCGAATTGCTCCGCTCGAACGCTCAGCCCGATCCCTGATCCAGCTTGTACGTCTGCGAGCAGACCGCGGCACCGCACGGCGGCGCACCCTTGTCGACACCGTTGACCACGACGTCGACCACGGTCGAGTCGCCGAAACGCACGGTGAGCTGGCGGGGATCGGTGAACTCCTTGGCATCGCCCGGGTTGAGCACACCCTGGAAGAGTTCTCGGCCGGACGAATTCGTCACCCGCATCCAGGTCGAACCGGTGGTCGCCTCGATGCGGACGGGGAGCCCGCCGGCCGGCGCGACGGTCGGCGACGGCGTCGGCGCCGGCTCCGGGCTGATGCTCGGGCTGAACGTCGGAATGGGTTCCGCAGCGAAGGGCGCGCGCGGCCCCTGGGCGTAGCCGATCAGGAAGCTGGCGACGGCCAGGATCGCGACCACGACCACCGCGGCGAGCATGGCGGACTTCCAGCTGGGAGCGGACTTGGCCCGCGACACCTTGCGCGTTCGTACGCCGGCCGGAGGGGCGCCGGTGTACGAGAACGGCGGGCCGCTCGCCTCGACCGCAGCGGCCTGACGGCGCGACGACGTCCGCGATGATGCCTTGGACTTGCCGGGGTTGTAGATCGGGAGCCACTCGGTCATCCGGTCCCGCACCGAGGGTCCGTGCGCGGCATCGAACTCGGCCAGCGCGACACCGGGATCCACGCCGACCGTCAGCGCGATCGAACGAACGTGGCCGCGGGCGAAGAAGGTGTCTCCACAGCCGAAGAAGTTGTCGCTCTCGATCTCGCGCACCAGCGTGGAGCGGATCCTGGTCCGCTCGGCGACGTCGTTGACCGACAAGCCCTGCCGCTCCCGACCCGCCCGGAGCATCGCGCCGACAGACGGCAGCGAATCGAACGGCATCCGGTTGAACCCCCTCAGCTGACAGTGCAGAGCGCGGCGCGCCGCGGTTCGCTTGAGGTGAATTCTAGAACAGCGCCGGGAGGAGTGCCCGTCGCGGCAGCGGCGTTACTACTGGTTGGCCGGCTGTCCACGCAAAGTGAGCAACACGTCGTCCAGTTCGTCGCCTTTGACGAGCACGTCGCGAGCCTTGGAGCCCTCGGTCGGGCCGACGATCCCCCGGCTCTCCATCAGATCCATCAGGCGGCCGGCCTTGGCGAAGCCGACGCGCAGCTTGCGCTGGAGCATCGACGTGGAGCCGAACTGCGTCGTGACCACAAGTTCCACCGCCTGGCAGAGCAGATCGAGATCGTCACCGATGTCCTCGTCGACGATCTTGCTGCTCGCGCCCCCCAGCGGCACCACGTCACTGCGATAGGTCGGCTCGGCCTGCGCCTTGCAGTGCTTGACCACAGCGGCGATCTCGGCCTCGGTGCAGTAGGCGCCTTGGATGCGCATCGGCTTGCTGGCGCCCATCGGCAGGAACAGCCCATCACCCTGCCCGACGAGCTTCTCGGCGCCGGGCTGGTCGAGGATGACCCGCGAGTCGGAGAGGCTGGCGGTGGAAAAGGCAAGCCGGCTCGGAACATTTGCCTTGATGAGACCGGTGACGACGTCGACGCTGGGCCGTTGGGTGGCGAGTACGAGGTGGATGCCGACCGCTCGGGCCATGGCAGTGATCCGGCAGATCGCATCCTCGACATCGCGCGGCGCGACCATCATCAGGTCCGCGAGTTCGTCGACGATCACCATGATGTACGGATACGGCGCGTAGACCCGCTCACTGCCCGGTGGCGCGGTGATCTGGCCGCTGCGCACCTTGCGGTTGAAGTCGTCGACGTGCCGCACGGCGTTGGCGGCCAGATCTTCGTAGCGCAGTTCCATCTCGCGTACGACCCACTGCAGCGCTTCGGCGGCCCGCTTCGGGTTGGTGATGATCGGCGTGATCAGGTGCGGGACACCTTGGTAGCCGGTGAGCTCGACGCGCTTGGGGTCGATGAGCACCATCCGGACCTCGTCCGGAGTGGCCCGGGTCAGGATCGAGGTGATCATCGCGTTGATGCAACTGGACTTGCCGGCCCCGGTCGCGCCGGCGATGAGGATGTGCGGCATCTTGGTCAGGTTGGTGACGACGAAGCCGCCCTCGATGTCCTTGCCCAAACCGACGGTCATCGGGTGGTGGTCACTCGTCGCGGCATGCGACCGCATGACGTCGCCCAGGCTGACGATCTCGCGGTCGGCGTTGGGAATCTCCACGCCGACCGCGCTCTTGCCGGGGATCGGACTGATGATGCGGACGTCCGGGCTCTTGACGGCGTAGGCGATGTTGCGGGAGAGCTGGATGATCCGCTCGACCTTGACACCTGATCCGAGTTCGATCTCGTACCTTGTGACGGTCGGGCCGCGACTGAATCCGGTGACAGCGGCGTCGACGTCGAACTGGTCGAACACGTGCACCAGCGACTCGATCACCGCGTCGTTGACCCTGCTGCGCACCTTGTGCGGGGAGCCGGGCGCCAGCAGTTCCGGCGGCGGCAACCGGTAGTCACCCTCCACCGCGGTCAGCGCCAGTTGCTCGGCTCTGGTGGGGCCGGAGGCGTGCGGCGGCGGCTCGGTCGCGGGAATGCTGCCAGGCGGCCGGCGGAGCACGCCAGGCCGCGGGGCGTCGACGTCGACTTCGACGTCGTCCTCGTCGTCCTCGTCATCTGCAAGGACGCCCTGGCGCCGACGGGCCGGCCGGCGCAGCCTGGTGACCGGTTCCTCTTCGTCGTCCTCGTCGATCTCGTCTTCGGTCGACTCATCGTCGGTCGCCTCACCGCGGCGCAGCAGCAAGTCGCGCAGGCCGGTGATGCGGTCGGCCACCTGGTGGACGGGGGTGGCGGTGACCACGAGCAGCCCGAAGACGAACAGGAGCACGAGCAGTGGTGCGGCCACCCAGGCCGTCAGCGCGCTCTCGAGTGGCGCGCCGGCCAGCGTGCCGAGCAGGCCGGCGGCGGATTTCCGCCCCGCGCCGGTCGTCGGCGACCCGTGCGCGATATGCAGCAGCGCGAGCCCACTGAGGACCAGTGCCGACCAGCCCACAAGGTGGCGTCCGCCGCCACCCTCCTCCGGCTGCTGGCGCATGAGGTGAACCGAAGCGGCGACCAGGAGCAGGGGCACCAGGACCCCGGCGGATCCCACGAGGTAGCGCACGGCCTCGGCGATGAAGCCGCCGGCCGGTCCGGCGGCCTGCCACCACACCCCGACGGCGAGGACGATGGCCAGCCCGAGGACGGCCAGGGCGATGCCGTCGCGTCGGTGCGCCGGGTCGAGATCGCGTGCGGTCGCCGCTTGGCGGCCGACGGCGCGGGCGGACCCGCCGACGATGCGGGCCAGCAGCATCCAGATCCCCCGCAGTGCAGCGCCGATGCCAGCGAACACCCCCCGCTTGGGCGGCGGCCTGCGCCGGGACGCGCTGCGGCCGCGGGATCGGCTGCGGGTCGCGCTGCGGGCAGGCATGGATTCCAAGGTAGTCGGCAAATGCCGGGTTCTCGCGCAGCCACACCGCAGGCCGCGGCCGTGGCGGGTCTAGGGCCGGCGACCGAAGTGGGCCAGCAGTTGCTCGTACGCGGGCGCGTCCGCGCCAACCGGCATCTTGCGGTGGTTGTCGATCATGTGCCGCAGGACATCGCGGGTGCTCCACCCCTGGCACGGCGACGGCTCGTCCCGCCTGTCGGGGGGCACGGCGCAGACCCGCTGAGTGAAGTGGGCGGCCAACCTGCGGTAGCGGTCGGATGCCTCTGACAACGGTTAGACCTCCAGGACGGTCGGCACGATCATCGGGCGGCGGCGATAGGTGTCGCTCACCCACTTGCCGACTACCCGGCGGATCGCCTGCTGTAACTGGTGCGTGTCGACAACGCCCTCGCGGGCCGCGCTCTCGATCTCGTCGCGGATGAGCGGCAGGACGGCATCGAAGGCGGCCGGCTCGTCGCTGAATCCCCGGCCGGCCACGAACGGGCCGCCGGCCACCTTGCCCGACACCGAGTCGACGACGACGGTGACACCGATGAAACCCTCTTCACCGAGGATCCTGCGGTCCTTGAGCGACGACTCGCCCACGTCGCCGACGGCCAGGCCGTCGACATAGACATAGCCGCACGGAACCGTCCCGGTGATCGAGGCGATGCCGTCGACCAGGTCGACCACGACCCCGTCCTCGGCGAGCACCACACGCTCGCGCGGAACGCCGGTTGCCTGCGCGAGAGCGGCATGGGCGCGCAGGTGGCGCCACTCGCCGTGCACGGGCATGACGTTGGAGGGGCGGGTCGCATTCAGCAGATACAGCAACTCGCCGGCAGGAGCATGGCCGGAGACGTGGACCATCGCCAAGCCCTTGTGTACGACGGTGGCTCCCCACCGGGACAGCCCGTTGATGACCTTGAAGACCGCGGTCTCGTTGCCAGGCACCATCGACGAGGCGAGGATCACGGTGTCGCCGGCCTCGATGCGTACCTGCCGGTGGTCGCGGTTGGCCATCCGCGCCAGTGCAGAGAGCGGTTCGCCCTGCGAGCCGGTCGAGACGAGCACGATCTTCTCCGGAGGGAGATCGGTGACCGCATCGAGGGAGATCATCAGCCCGTCCGGGATGTGCAACAGGCCCAGGTCGCGAGCCACCCCCATGTTGCGGACCATCGACCGCCCGACGAAGGCGACTCGCCGGTCGTGCGCTGCCGCGGCATCCATCACCTGCTGCACCCGGTGCACGTGCGATGCGAAACAGGCCACGATGACCCGCCGCTTGGCCGCCCGGATCACCTCGTTGAGCACCGGGCCGATCGCGCGTTCGGAGGTGACGAACCCCGGCACCTCGGCGTTGGTGGAGTCCGACATCAGCAGGTCGATGCCCTCGGCGCCGAGCCGGGCGAAGCCGCCGAGGTCGGTGAGACGGCCGTCGAGCGGAAGTTGATCCATCTTGAAGTCGCCGGTGTGCAGGACCAGCCCGGCGGCGGTACGGATCGCCACTGCCAGCGCATCGGGGATCGAGTGGTTGACCGCGAAGAACTCGCAGTCGAAGGGACCGAGTTGTTCGCGGCCGCCCTCGCGTACCTCGAGGGTGTAGGGCTTGATCCGGTGTTCGCGCAGCTTCGCCTCGATCAGCGCCAGCGTGAAGCGCGACCCCACCAGCGGGATGTCCGCCCTCTCGCGCAGGAGGTACGGCACAGCGCCGATGTGGTCCTCGTGTCCGTGGGTCAGCACGATCGCCTCGACGTCGTCGAGCCGGTCCCGGATGGCGGTGAAGTCGGGCAGGATCAGGTCGACCCCGGGCTGGTCGGGATCGGGGAACAGCACCCCGCAGTCGACGATCAGCAGTCGCCCGGCATGTTCGAAGACCGCCATGTTGCGGCCGATCTCACCGAGCCCGCCCAGGGCGATGATGCGAAGGCCGGACGGGTCGAGAGGCGGTGGTGGGCCGAGGTCTGGATGCGGGTGACTCATCAGTCGATCTTCACCCCGCCCGCGGCGAGGTCTGCTCGCAACACCGTGACCTGATCCTCGGTCGCGTCGACCAGGGGCAGTCGCATCGGTCCACCGGGCAGGCCGAGCAGTTTCAGCGCGGCTTTGGTCAGGATGGCTCCTTGGGTCCGGAAGATTCCGGTGTAGACGGGCAGCAGGCCCTGGTGGATCTCCAGCGCACGCCGGACGTCGCCGGCTTCGTAGGCGTCGAGCATCTCCTTGAGCCGGTCGCCGACGAGGTGCCCGACGACGCTGACGAACCCGACGGCCCCGATCGAGAGCATCGGCAGGTTGACCATGTCCTCGCCGCAGTAGTAGGCCAGCTCCGTGCGGGCCATCACCCACGATGCCGACCCCAGGTCGCCCTTGGCGTCCTTGACCGCCGCCACCCGCTCGTGCTCGGCAAGCCGGACCAGGGTCTCGGTTTCGTACGCCACGGAGGTACGGCCCGGGATGTCGTAGAGCATGACGGGAAGCGCGGTGGCATCGGCGACGGCGTGCACGTGCTCGATCAGGCCGGCCTGCGGAGGCTTGGAGTAGTAGGGAGAGACCAGCAGCAGCCCATCCGCGCCGGCCGCCTCTGCGGCCCGCGCCAACTCGACGCTGTGCGCCGTGTCATAGGTGCCGACGCCGGCGACGACCGTGGCTCGCTCGCCCACCGCGTCAATGACCGTGCGCAGTAGCATGTCCTTCTCGGCATCGCTGGTCGTCGGTGACTCACCGGTGGTGCCGCTCACCACCAGTCCGTCGTTGCCACCCTCGTCGACGAGGTGGGCCGCCAGCCGGGCGGCGCCGGCGACGTCGAGCGCCCCGTCGGCGGTGAAGGGTGTGACCATCGCGGTGAGCACCCGGCCGAACGGCCGCCGCGCATCGGTGTGGAGGGTTGCCATGCGCTCACGCTACCGGCCTGCGCTGCGAACGGTCCGCTGCCATGCGGCCCAGACGTCCTTCGCGGCCGTGTCGGGGTCGACGGCGATCCTGGTCTGCCCGCCGAGTTGGGTCTGCCAGTCCGCGGCCGCCGGAGGCCGCTCGAACATCCACTTGCGCGGCGCCTTGCCGGTCGGGCCCCACCTGGCGAACATCGCCGCACTGTCGGGGTCGATCGCGCCGATCTGTGCCAGTCCCCACAGGTCGTACAGGTCGCGTGGCTCACCCCGGTCGTGCCAGGCCATCGTCTTGGCGGCCACGAATGCCGGACGTGTCGGCACTGCGAGCCGGGCCGGCCGTACGTCGGCGTAGCGCTGGACCAGCGACCGGGTCTCGGTCGGCCAGGGCGGATAGCCGGCCGGGTCGAGGAGTTGGACGCGTACGACCATCCCGTCCGACGACCGGAGCACTGCGGGCTGCGCCCCGTGTACGGCCCGCAGCGGCGGGTCCCAGGTCAGCCGCCCGTACTCCCGGCGTACCCCGACGGCCAGCACGGCCTCGAGCGCTGCGGCGGCGTCGTGCCGCCGCCCGGTGCTCAGCAGGTCGAGATCCTCCGACAGCCGTCCGTCCGGCAGGTGGGTACGCGCCAGCGCCGTCCCGCCCCAGAACACGACGTGCTCGGCGGCCTGCGTGCTGAGCACCGCCAGCAAGTGCGAGAGCAGGTGGTCGCGGCGGACCTGGAGGTCAGCGACACCGAACTGCGCGGCGACAGCCGCCGCCTCGGCCGGGTCAAGCATCCGCGCGCCCGGCCCAGGACTCGGCCCGGTCTCGGGCGGCCCGCAGCCGTTGGTCCTGCGCGAGCCGGTCGAGTGTGCGGTTGTCGCAGCGCGGCCACAGGGCGACCGCCGCCGCTCGAGCTTCGCGGGGCACGCCGCCCAGTTCGGGCCGGTGGGCCAGATCGAGCACCGTCTGTTCGGCACCGGTGACCAGTGCCGTACCCAGGTCGGTGCGTACCCGCTCGGCGTCGAGCCGGTCGGTGTCGCGGCGGACGAAGATCACCCGGGCCTCCCGGTCGGCGAGACTGAGGATGGGTCGCTGCTTGGGGACGGCGACGACGGCCACGGCGAGCGCTCGGGGCACGGCGCCGTGCAAGCGTGCTGCGCTGAGGCCGATGAGCACAACCGCGTCGCTGCCGTAGTCCGCAGCGCCGATGCCGTAGGCCGCCGACTCCAGCCCGGGCAGCCAGTGCAGCCCATCGGCGCCCGGTGGCACCACCGCGTAGTAGCCGGTGGCGAGGCGGTGCAGCAGGCCGCGTTCGGTGAGCCGGCGGAACTCCGGGCTGGGATGGGCGTAGACCTCTCGCGCGTCGCTGGGGCGTACGACCGCGAAGGACGTGCGCGCGAGGGCGCCCGGCAGACCGCTGGCATGCCGGGCGCGAGAAGCCGACGAGGTGTGCGTCACGAGAGCTCCAAGGTCGTAGAGTACGACCAGGATAGGCTATAACCCTCGTTTCGTCATAGCGATCGAGGAAATCAGCCCTCAGCGACCAGCGGACTCGAGGCGACCTCGGTGCCGTCGGGCAGCGTGCTGATCTCGAAGTCGGCGAAGACGTTGCCGGCCACCCGCTGAAGTTCGCGCAGGCACAGCACCGCCAGCTCGCGAATCTCGACGTCGGCATGCTCGCTGGCGCGCATCGCGACGAAGTGCCGCCACGCCCGGTAGTTGCCGGTCACGACGATGCGCGTCTCGGTGGCGTTGGGAAGAACGGCGCGGGCCGCCTGCCTGGCCTGCTTGCGGCGGGCGGTGGCGTTCTCCACATCGGCGAAGCGCTTCTCGAGGCCCTCCAGCAACTCGGTGTAGGCCTGCAACGACGCCTCGGTGGCCGCTTGGAACCGCGCGTGCAACTCCGGGTCGCTGGCGATGACCTCGGGCTCGACCATCGCGGCGTCGCGCTCGGGCACGTACCGCTGGCTCAACTGGCTGTAGCTGAAGTGCCGGTGCCGGATGAGTTCGTGGGTCAGCGACCGCGAGACGCCGGTGAGATAGAAGGTGACGCTGCCGTGCTCGAGCACCGACAGATGGCCGACCTCGAGGATGTGCCGCAGATAGCCGGCGTTGGTCGCCGTCCGCGGATTGGGCTTCTTCCACGACTGGTAGCAGGCCCGGCCGGCGAACTCCGCCAGTGCCTGGCCGCCGTCGGCGTCGGTCTCCCACGGGATGTCGTCGGGGGGGTCGAAGGCGGTGTAGGCGATGACTTGCGCGGACAGCGGGGCGATCTCAGGCACGGGCAGCGTCTCTCAGTCGTACGGCGGCCGCGCTCGGGGGGAAGTCGCGGTAGCCGCGACTGTAGTCGAGCAAGGGCAGCAGCACCGGCTTCGCCGCGCGACCCGCGGGTCTCATGGCACGGCCCGGGCATATGCCGTCCGCAGCGCCGCCGCGAGGTCGCCCCGGTCGGCGACTTCGACCGCGTCAAGACCCAGCCACCGTGTCATCGCGACCAACTCGACCGCCAACTCCTCGGCGGTCTCGCCGGGCGCCGACGGCTCGGCATGGGCGGCAAGCACGCGCAGCACGCCGGCCTGCCGATCGGCCTTCAGGTCCACCCGGGCCACCAAGGCGTCGCCGAGCAGGAACGGCAGCACGTAGTAGCCGTGCACCCGTTTGGGCGCCGGGGTGTAGATCTCCAGCCGCAGCCGCATTCCGAAGATCCGCTGGGTGCGATCGCGATTCCACACCAGCGAGTCGAACGGCGAGAGCAACGCACGCGCCGACACCCGCCGCGGCAGCAGCGCCTCGGGATGAAGGTAGGCCGGCTTCGCCCAGCCTTCGACGGTGACCGGCAGCAGCCGTCCTGCTTCGACCAGGGCTGCGACCGCTGCCTGCGACTGGGCGGTCGGCAACCGGAAGTAGTCGCGCAGGTCCGGCTCGGTGGCGACCCCGAAGCTTCGTGCTGCGATGTCGACGAGTCCCTGCTGCGCCTCGGCCGGAGCGGGTGTGGGAGTGGCCAGGACCTCAGCCGGCAGCACCCGCTCGGGCAGGTCGTAGCGGCGCTCGAAGGCAACCCGGGATGCCACTGTCACCTGACCGGACCAGAACAGGTATTCCAGCGCCATCTTGACCTCGGACCAGTTCCACCCCCAGCCATCCTTCGACCGCGGCACGTCGTGCTCGATGTCGCCCGCGGCCAACGGCCCGCGATCGATGACCTCCTGGTGCACCCATCGCACGAAGTCGGGCTTGTCGTCGGCGATCCGCCGCACATGGCCCCAGGCGACGTCGCGCCACGCCGCCATCCGCCAGCGCAACAGCGGCTGGGTCGTGACGGGGATCAGCGACGCCTCGTGACCCCAGTATTCGAACAACTCACGCGGCCCGCGATAAGCCGCCCGGTCGAGCAGTGCGATCGGATATGCCCCGAGCCGGCTGAACAACGGAAGGTAGTGCGACCGCGCCAGCACGTTGACCGAGTCGATCTGGATCAACCCGACCCTCGAGAGCACCCGGCGCAGACTGCGACGATCGGGGACCCCGGCCGGGCGCCGGTCGACAAAGCCCTGGCCGGCCAGTGCGATCCGCCTCGCCTGCGCTGCGGACAGGGTGGCGCTCGATCGGGACACGGACAGGATGGTGCCAGACACCTCAGACGATCAAACGTCGGAAAGGTCCACCGGCCGGCGTAGGCACAAGCGCACCGCGGCCCAGGCCAACCAGCCCAGGCACACCACGGCCAGGGACCGCTCGACCAAGCCGTTGGGGAGGCCGTGACCCAGCACGACCATGAATCCCGCGAGGATCCCGTACAGAATCATCGCGGTCCGGGCGGCCGTGGAGGAGACGCGGCGCAGCCTCGGCTCGATGCCCGCTCCGCCTGCCGAGACCATGGCCCCGATGGCGAGCCCGAAGGCCAGCCCGCTCACCGAGAAATGCACGAAGTTCGGCAGCGTGCCGAACCCTTCCCGGACCGGGATTGGACAGCCGTCGGCGCAGGGTACGACCGCCGACACCACGAAACTCGCCGCTGCGAGGGCGAGGTAGCCGGCCGCCGCGAGCCGGGGCGCACGGAGCCGCCAGGCCAGCGCGACCAGGGCGGCGGCAGCAGCGACGCTCAGGACGGAGATGCGGTACGGATCGGCGCCGGGGGCGGCCGTCGCACCCAACTCACTGAGGTAGTTGGCCAGGCCCGGCGAGCCCGCGTCGTTCCACGAGATCAGCAGGAAGGTGACGAAGCCCGCGAGGAAGAACAGTCCGCCCGTCACCGCGAGTCGGATCAGCCGCAGCCGAGTCACCGACAGCACGCCCACACTGCCCGGCACGGTTGGCTGATCGGCGCTCACGCCTCAACGCTAGGCGTACTCCGACCCGGGCGGGCCGGAAAACGGTCGCCGGCCGCGAGACTCAGCCCTTGACCGCGCCCTCGTTGGCGCCGCGGATGAAGTAGCGCTGCAGGGTGGCGAACAACAGCGCCACCGGAATCGTCGCCAACAGGGCTCCGGAGAGCTTGAGCGGATACTGCGTGCCCGCCCCGAGCGAGCCGGTCACGAGGTTCGCCAACCAGAGCGGCAGTGTGTAGAGGCTCTGGCTCTGCACGGCGACCAGCACCTGGGCGAACTCGTTCCACGATGACTGGAAGGACAGGATGGTCAACGTGATGAGCGCCGGGCGGCCCATCGGCAACACCACCGACCAGTAGATCCGGAACGTCCCCGCACCGTCGACGCGCGCCGCCTCCTCGATGCTCGCCGGCACCGATTCGAAGAACTGCTTCATGATGAACACGCCCGCGGCATCGGCGAGCAACGGCAGGATCAGGGCGGCGTACGTGTCGTAGATCCCCAGCTGGTTGAGCACCAGGAACTTCGGGATGAGCAGCACCACGCCGGGCACGCTCATCACGGCGAGGATCGCGCCGAACACCACGCGGCGACCGGGGAACCGCAACCGGGCCAACGCATATCCGGCCAGCGAGTCGAGGAAGACCCGGCCCGCCGTCACGAACACCGTGATGATCACGGAGTTCGTCAGTGCCCGCGGGAAGCCCGACGCACCGGTGGCCAGCCGCCCGATGGAGTCCGCCGTCGAGAGGGGGCGAGGGATCAATCCGAGCGGGTTGTTGGCGGCATCGGACTGGGTCTTGAACGACGTCGCGATCTGGATGAGGAACGGGAAGATGTAGACGATGGCGAAGAAGATCAGGATCGCGTAGCCGACGAAGACAGTCAGGAACGATCGGCCGCCGGTCGGGCCGGTGGAGCGTTCGGCCGCTTGCCGGGCGCGCCGGCCGGTGTCGGTGCTCATCTCGTCCGATCCCGCATGACGAAGCGCTGCACCAAGGTGAACACGATGATGATCGCGAAGAGGACGAATGCCATTGCCGCGCCGATCCCCCACGAATGGTTGGCGAAGCCGTAGCTGTAGGACAGGTACGCCGGGCTGAGCGTCGTCTTGTCCGGGCCGCCCTGGGTGGCGACGAACACCTGGTCGAAGACCTGCCAGGTGCCGATCAAGCCGAGTGTGAGCACCAGGAAAGTAGCCGGCTTGAGCAGCGGCAGGATCACGTATCGCAATCGCTGCCACGGACCGGCGCCGTCGAGCGTGCTGGCCTCCTCGAGTTCGCGGGGAATGTCCTGCAGCGCAGCGAGGAAGATCAGCATGAACGTGCCGGACGTCGTCCACACGACGAGAGTGATCAGCGCCGTCATCGCCACACTCGGTCCCGACAGCCAGTCCCACCACGACAGGCTGGCGAAGCCGTGCTGGGCGAGAGCTGATGGAGGCTTGTCGGCATCGACCCCCGGCAGCAGTCCGATCAACGAGTGGAACACCCCTCGTGAGTCGTTGAGCCACTGCGGGCCCCTGATCCCCACCGTCGACAGCACGGCGTTGATCGCGCCGCCGTTGAACAGGAAGAGGAACACGGTAGTGATGGCCACCGAACTCGTGACCGACGGGAAGTAGAACGCCGACCGGAAGAAGCCCTTGCCCTTGAGCACCCGGGCGTTGACGATCAACGCGAGGAACAGCGAGAGTGCGGTCTGCGCCGGGACCACGATGACGGTGAAGTAGAAGATGTTCCGCACGCTCGTCATGAAGTCCTGCCGGGCCAGGCCGTCCGAGGTCAGGAGCTTCGAGTAGTTGCCCACCCCCGACTGCGGAACCGCCGAACTGAACGGACTGCCGATGCCGTTCCAGTCGGTGAAGCTGACATAGAGGGCCATGAGCACGGGCACGGCCAGGAACACCACGAGCAGGATCACCGCAGGAGCGATGAAGACCCAGCCGGCGAGCCGCTCCCGGCCGCGGATCCCGCCGCTGGTACGCCGTCTCGCCGGCGCCGAGCTTGCAGCCGGTGGCCTGTCGCGGGTGGGCGTCGACATGTGCTCTCCTGGGCGAGGAACTGATGGGAGGCGTTCCCGCGGGAGCCGGGGCCGGCTCCCGCGGGCAAGCGCCGGTCAGCCGCCGGTGGCCTGCTGCAGGTTCTTCTGCAGCCGGACCAGGATCTGCTGGGGGTCGCTGGTCGCGAGCTTGCTCAGCGAGTTGTTGTAGTCGGCCAACACCTCGGTGACCTTGGGCGCCTTGATCGGCCCGGCGCTGTAGTCGGCACCGTCCATGAACACCTTGTTGGTCGGGAACTGCGCGAGGTACGCATCACGTGCCGTGGTGATGGACGGCATGACGCCGAACGCCTTCGCGAACTCCAGTTGCTGCTTCTGTGCGGTCATCGTGTTGACGAAGTCAACGGCCTGGTCGTGGAACTTTGACGCCTGCGGGATCCCCCAGCAGACGGTGAAGGCGAGCGTGCCCTGACCCTTCGGCCCCTCCGGCAGCGGCGCCACGTCGTACTTGATGCCCGGGAAATCGGTCTTCATCGCGCCCGCGATCCAGTTGCCCTCGATCGTCATGGCCGACTTCGTCTTGCCGAACGCCTCGCCGCCCCAGCCCGCGCCGACGGCGGAGGAGTACTTCATCAATCCCTTGGTCAACAGGGACTTCGCATATGTCAGGCCCTCGACGTTCGCCGGGGTGTCAGCGGTCACCTTGCCGTTCTTGTCGACGATCGTGCCGCCCGCCTGGACCAGGAAGGCGTTGACCCGGTCGCGCTCCGGGCTGATCACCAGTGGCGTGACACCGGGCAGCTTGGCCTTCAGTGTCGTGCTCACGGTGGTCAGCTGGTCCCACGTCTTCGGGTAGTCCGCTTTGGTCAGCCCGGCCTTGGTCCACAGGTCGGTGTTGACCTCGAGGGCCAGAGTCGAGAAATCCTTGGGCGCGCAATAGAACGTGCCCTTGTAGGTGAACGCATCCTTCAAAGCCGGGTAGAAGTCGGCCAGCTGCTTGGTCTTGTCGCCATAGGCGTACAACGCATTCTGGTTGGCGTAGTCGGCGAACTTCGAGGCGTCGAGGTAGAACACGTCCGGCGGCTTGTTCGCGGCGAACGCCTGGCCGAGTTGCTGGTCGAGGTTCTGCGCGGGAGTCACCTTGACGGTGTTCCCGGTCTTGCTGGCCCACGCCCCGGCCGCGTCCTTGACCGCCTTGGTCTCGGCGTCGCCTGATGAGCCGATCAGGATCTGGAGCGAGGCCTTGCCGGATTTCTGGGCCGAGCCGCTGTCCTTGCTGAAGCCACCGCCACAGGCTGCGGAAAGGCACAGCAGGCCGACGGCGAGGACGGCGACGGGGACTCTGCGCGTACGTCTTGTCATGTCGAGCTGCTCCTTGGGTGAGATCTCTGCTGCACCGCGGGGTGGCGGTTGGTGGACGGGTGGACCCCACCGGTCGCGCGTACGACGAGGGTGGGTTCGAGCAGGACCCGCGCTGGTGGCGTGCGTTGGCGGGCCGAATCGAGCAAGGCTGTGAGCAGGCGCAGGCACTCCGCCGCGGACTCGCGCAGTGGCTGGGCGATGCTCGACAGGCCCACTGCGGCGGCGACCGGGGTGTCGTCGAAGCCGATGACCGGGAACTCCGGTCCGGCTGACCGCCCGGCCTGCTCCAGAGCCTGCAGCGCACCCAGGGCGAGGGAGTCGCTGGCGCACACCACCGCGTTCGGTGGCGACGTGGAGGCCAGTAGCGTCTGCATGCCGTCGCGACCGCTGTCCACTCCGTCAAGCCGTTGCGCGGACAGGCCGTCTGCCGGCTCCGCCGCAGCGCCCATGGCCGCAGCCCAACCGGACCGGCGGTCGTCGCCGACACCGGAGCCCTGCGGCCAGCCCAGGAATGCCACTCGTCGCTGACCGGCGGCGATCAGGTCGGCGGTCACCCGTTGCACGCCGAGCGCCCCGTCGACGTCGACCCAGCTGTGGCGCGCCGTCGCACCCCAGGGCCGGCCGAAGGTCACGAAGGGCACGGCCCGGTCGGCCAGCCAGTCCGTGCGCCCGTCGCCATGGTGGGTGCCGGTGAGCACCAGCGCGTCCAGATCGAGGGTGGTGAGCAGGTCGTCGTACGCCTCGATCTCGGCCCGGTCCTCGGCCGCGGTGAACACCACGACGCGGAAGCCTCTGGCGTCGGCAGCCTCGGCGAGCCGGTGCACGAAGCGGTCGACCACCACCCCGCTGATGCCGTCGCCGGAAGCCATCAGCCGGACACCGATCAGGTGGGACCGGCGGGTACGCAGTGACCTCGCCGCGCGATGGGGCCGGTAGCGCAGCGACTCGATGGCCGCGCGCACTCGCCCTAAGGTCTCTGGATGCAGCCGCTCGGGCGAGTTGATGGCGTTGGAGACCGTCTGCCGCGACACCTGGGCACGGTCGGCGACGGACTGCAGAGTCGGTCGATGCCCTGACACCCAGCCCCCTCGCTAGTATCGCCCGATGATCGGGTTTTGAACGATCAAATCGTGGAAAGCCTGCTACGCCTCCCACTGACTGTCAAACCGGAGGGAACCCGGAGAATGCGGCTGCAACCGGCCCTGCACGACCTCGTGACCTGCGTCCACGCGCCGACCGTGGTGCTGAGCGCGGCCGATGGGCAGGTCCGCCAGACCGGGGCACAGGGTGCCTTCCGCGGAAGTCTGCGGGTGCTGTCGTTGGCCGAGGTCCGAATCGACGACACGGAGCCGTTGCCCGTGCTTTCCGTCCTCGACGGCCCGTCAGGTGCCCGGTTCGTCTCCCTCGATCGCAGGCACGGGAACCCCGGCCCGGATCCGACCGTGCGCCTGGAGCGTCGCCGGCTCGCGACCGCCGCCGGACTCGAGGAGAGGCTGTCCATCACCTCGACTGCGGTGGACGCCTTCACCACCACGGTGAGCGTCGACCTGGCGGTGGACCTCGCCAGCGTTCACGCGGTCAACGCCGGCGAGACGGCTCCGCCGCCGCTGCCTCCGACCATCGACGGGACCTCTGCCACCTGGGAGGCCGCCGACGGGATACGCGTGACGGTCACCGCCCCGGGCGCGCAATTGCAGTCGACCGAGGCCGGCACGCGGGCGAGTTGGGACGTTCGCGTATTCCCCCGCGACGAACTGACTCTCGGCTGGAGCCTGACGACGACGGACGCGGGGGCGGTCGTGGGCGCCGCACCGGGAGCGGCCCCCTGGACGCGACCCACCGTCGTGGCCGATGACGCCGGGCTCGCGGCACTTGTGACGCAGTCTCTCGACGACCTCGATGCGTTGCGAATGAGCCTTTCCGGACGACCCGACGGACAGTTCCTGGCCGCCGGGACGCCGTGGTACCTCACCCTGTTC
>JBAVXU010000230.1:0-2012 GCA_049698415.1 Mycobacteriales bacterium | reverse complement strand
CACCTCCTTGACGCCCTTCGCGGCGATGGCTGCGAGCACCGGGTCACGCGAGTCGCGCAAGCGCTCGAGCAGGGCCAGCCGCCAGGTCGAGAACAGCAGCAACCGCACGACGGTCACCGCGAAGTCGCCGTTGTCGCCCTCGACGAGGCGGGTGCAGCGGAACTGATGGTCTGTGCGGAAGAACGCCAGGGCATCCTCCGGCGGCACCGGTGAACCCTCCGGCAGCACCGGGACGACGGCCGGGTCTGCGGCGGCGGCGCGCGCCAGGAGCAGCCGAGCCTGTCCCAGAAGGTCCAGCGCGATGTTGGCCAGGGCGATGTCCTCCTCGAGGTCGGGGGCACGGCTGCACCACTGCGAGAGCCTGTGGGAGTACACGAGCGAGTCGTCGCCGAGCATCAAGCAGTACGACGCGAGCGCGGCGGCGTCGACATCGGCGGGCACCGTCGTGTCGACCCCGGCGAGGGGGTCCTCGAAGGAGGTGCCGAAGGCCCAGTGGGTCGCGTCGCCGCCGAGCAGCGCCTCGTCGTACACGTTCTGGTGGTCGACAGGATCGGTCATGGCCGCCTCACATGTGCGGGACGTCGTCGGGGATGTCGTAGAAGGTCGGGTGCCGGTAGACCTTGTCACCGGCCGGCGCGAACAGTGGGTCCTTCTCGTCGGGGCTGGACGCGGCGACCAGGTCCGAGCGGACGACCCAGATGCTGACGCCCTCGTTGCGCCGGGTGTAGACGTCGCGCGCGTGGCGAAGCGCCATCTCGTCGTCGGCGGCGTGCAGTGATCCGACGTGCACGTGGTTGAGCCCACGCTTTCCGCGCACGAAGACCTCGTAGAGCGGCCACTCGTCACGTATCTCGCTCATCGTGCGCTCCGCTCGGCGAAGGCGACCGCAGCCTCGCGCACCCAGGCCCCGTCGTCGTGGGCCTTGCGACGGTGCGCGATCCGCTGGGTGTTGCACGGGCCGTTGCCCCGGAGCACGGCGGCGAACTCCTCCCAGTCGGGCTGGGCGAAGTCGTGCGCCTGCCGCTCCTCGTTCCACCGCAGCTCGGGGTCAGGAAGGGTCACGCCGAGCGCCTCGGCCTGAGGAACCGTCATGTCCACGAATTTCTGGCGCAGGTCGTCGTTGGTGTCGCGCTTGATCCCCCAGGCCATCGACTGGGCGGTGTTGGGCGACTCCGCGTCGGGCGGACCGAACATCATCAGCGCCGGCCACCAGAACCGGTCCACCGACTCCTGGACCATGGCGCGCTGCTCGTCGGTGCCACGCATCATGGTCGCGAGCAGCTCGAAGCCTTGGCGCTGGTGGAATGACTCCTCCTTGCAGATCCGGATCATCGCCCGGCCGTAGGGGCCGTACGACGTGCGGCACAACGGCACCTGGTTGCAGATGGCCGCGCCGTCGACCAGCCAGCCGATGGTGCCGACGTCGGCGTAGGACAGCGTCGGGTAGTTGAAGATGGAGGAGTACTTCTGCCGTCCGGACAGGAGCATCTCGGTGAGCTCGCGACGAGAGGTGCCGAGTGTCTCGCAGGCCGAGTAGAGGTAGAGGCCGTGGCCCGCCTCGTCCTGCACCTTGGCCAAGAGGATCGCCTTGCGCCGCAGCGACGGTGCGCGAGTGATCCAGTTCCCCTCCGGCTGCATCCCGATGATCTCGGAGTGCGCGTGCTGGGCCACCTGGCGCACGAGCGTGCTCCGGTACCTCTCCGGCATCCAGTCGCGGGGCTCGATCCGGTCGTGCCGGTCGACGGTCTCCTGGAACCGGGCGGACAGGTCCTGCTCGGAGACGGCCACGACAGCTCCCTGGGGTGCGACGGCGAATAACAGACCGATCGGTCAGTAATGCCTCCAAGTTTGGCACGCGCGCCCCCGGGTACGCCAGTAGCAGGGAGCGGGCGCACGCGTTGGGCGGCGTCCCGAACGAGGGAGCACAAGATGTCGTGGATCATCGTCGTCCTGATCGTGGTGGCAGTGCTGCTGGTCGCCGCGCTCGCCTGGAGCGCGACGCAGCGCAAGCG
>JBAVXU010000229.1:0-1637 GCA_049698415.1 Mycobacteriales bacterium | reverse complement strand
GCCCAAGGCGAACCGCGCCGCCGTCGGCGGTCCGGGCAGCGGGAAGCCCAGGATGTCGGCCGCGGCCGAGGCGCTCTCGCCGCCGGCACTCGGCGTTGGGGAACGAGACAGCCCGACCGCGAGCGCGACCGTCGCCGCCATGACGACCAACTCGGCGGCAGCGACACTGAGGAACGCCAGGGCGGCCGCGCGGCGGCCGGACGACGACTCCTCCCCCGCCGCCAGTTGCCGCACGGTGCGAGCCCGGTGCCAGTAACCGAATCCGCCGAGCACCACCAGGGCCGTCGCCTTGGCCAGCACCAGGGCGCCGTAGGACGATGTGATGAGCGGAGCGAACGCCCCAAGCCGGACCGCCGCGTTGACGACGCCGGACACGCCGATGATGGTGAAGCACCATGCGGCCAGCGTCGAGAATCTTGGCACCGCATGACGCAGCCCCTCGGTGCCGGCGAGCGCGGCCCAGGCCAGCGCGAGCAGACCGCCGACCCAAAGCGCGACGCACACGACGTGCACCACAAGGCTGGCGATGGCGAGTTCGTGGCTCCCTGCCGATGCCGCATGCCCGGTCAACAGGGGTGGCACAAGAGCCGAGAGCGCAAGCACGGTGACGACCGACGCTCCGAAGGAATTGACAACCGCCTTGGTCATGGCTGCCACGGCGAGGGCAAGCACGACCTGAATGAGAAGTGCGCGGCCCTGAGTGACCTGGGTGACGAAGCTGAGAAAAACCGTGGGCCGCAGTGCGTGCTGCGGAGAAATGCCGAGGAAGTCCGACACGTTGAAGACCAACTCGACGAAGACAGCGCCGGCCCAGACCGCAGCCGACACTCCGGCGAGGCGTACGCCTCGCGCCGGAATCCCGGCCAGCCGATCGGCGGGTGATGGCAGGAGCACAGCGGCCGCCAGCAACAAGCCGATGGTGGCCAGGCCGGCCAGATCGGCCAGCAGTCGCGACAACGGCAGGCCCCAGCCGGTGATCGGACCGGGATCGGGCAGGCCGGGCACGGCCGCCTGCGGAGCGCCGCCGCCGACGAGCAGCACCACGACGAGGACCGCTACGGAAATCAGCGCGACGCCGCCGCCCCAGCGCAACAGTGCCGCACGTTGCGCCGAGGAGTCGGTCGGGGCTTGCCGCACAGCTTCGGTCAAGCTGAGTCCTCTCCCGTCGCGCCCTGCGGCGCGACGATCGCGCGGCGGCGGGTCATCAGCAGCGCCAGGCCACCGATCAGTGCGGCGCCGGCCAGACCGCCGACGATCCAGCCGTTGCCCACGCCGCCCTGCTGATGGTGATGCTCATGACCTGCCGCCGGTGCAGTCGAGGCTGTCGACGTACCTGACACCGAACCCGCGCCCGCGTAGGTGAACTTTATCTCCCCGGAGACCGGGTGCCCGTCGACGGACACCACCCGGAAGGCGACGGTGTAGACGCCCTTCTTGGTTGCTTGTACGGCCGTGCTCACCGTCTTGCCGGCGATCTGCGGCTGCCCGCGCTGGACGCGTGCGCCGTCCGGGTCGCTGACCACGATCACCGAGGGTGCCTTGGCGTCCTCGTCGAAGGTGAGCGACACCTGGGTCGGGGCCGCGGTGACGGTGGAACCGTCAGCGGGACTCGAGCTGACGAGGCTGTCGTGCGCGAG
>JBAVXU010000228.1:0-6992 GCA_049698415.1 Mycobacteriales bacterium | reverse complement strand
GGCTCGCGGTGTGGCCGGGGCGGACCGAGGGCACGCTGGGCACCACCGGCCTCGATGCGGCGGTCACCGACGACGCCCGCGGCATGCTCGAGCAGGGTGCCACCGGTCAGCGCCACTACGGTCCGTACGGCGAACGGCGCCGCGACGAGGTGACCGTCTTCGTCGAGTCCTACGCCGCTCCGCCGCGGATGCTGGTGTTCGGTGCCATCGACTTCGCGGCCGCGGTGGCGCGGGTCGGCGCCTTCCTCGGCTACCACGTCACCGTGTGCGATGCCAGGGCGGTGTTCGCGACCGCCCGCCGCTTCCCCGACGCGCATGAGGTCGTTGTCGAATGGCCGCACCGCTACCTCGCGCGTACGCCAGTCGACTCGCGCACGGTCATCTGCGTGCTGACCCACGACCCCAAGTTCGACGTACCGCTGCTCGAGGTCGCGCTGCGAACCCCCGCGGCCTATGTCGGCGCGATGGGGAGCCGGCGCACGCACGAGGACCGGCTGGCGCACCTGCGCGAGGTGGGGCTCACCGAGGCCGAACTGAGCCGGCTCCGCTCACCGATCGGCCTCGATCTCGGTGGCCGCACCCCCGAAGAGACGGCGGTCTCGATCGCGGCCGAGATCATCGCCCTGCGCTGGGTGGGATCGGGGCGGCCGTTGACCGACACCGGTGACGACATCCATCCCAAGGCGCCGGCGTGATCCCGGCCGGCCTGGTGCTCGCCGCCGGGGCGGGAACCCGGCTGGGCCGCCCCAAGGCGCTGGTGACCGTGCATGGCGAGACGCTGGTGGAGCGCGCGGTGCGCACGCTCACCGCCGCCGGCTGCGGCCCGGTCCTCACGGTGCTGGGCGCGCAGGCCGAGCAGGTGCTCGCGTCTGTCTACCTGCCCTTCGTCGCGGTCAACCCCGGCTGGGAGCGGGGGATGGGCACGTCGTTGCTGTGCGGTCTGCGGGCACTACCGGGCGATGCCGAGGCTGTCGTGGTTGCCCTGGCCGACCAGCCGCTCGTCGGCAGTGAGGCGGTGGTCCGGCTCATCGCGGCCTGGCGTGAGGGTGCGGTGGCCGCTGTGGCGACGTACGCCGGGAAGCCGCGTAACCCGGTGCTGCTTGCCCGCTCGCTCTGGACCGACATCGAGGGCTCGCTGGGCGACGACCGCGGCGCCGGACCCTGGCTGCGCGAGCATCCCGATGTCGTCACGCTCGTTCCCTGCGACGGCACCGGGTCGCCGTACGACGTCGACACCCCGGACGATCTGCAGGTGGTGCAGCGCTCCCGATCGTGACGTCCTGGCAGGTCAAGCGGTGTCGGGCGCGGCCTCGGCGGCCAGCGGCACTTCGGCGATGCAGGACGTACCCACCCGCTCGAAGCCCAGCTGCGCATAGAGCCGGGCGATGTCCTCGGAGCCGGCGGACAGGAAGATCAGCGTGACACCGCGTTCTTCGGCATCTGCGACCAGACGTGCAGTGACCGCCGCTCCGAGACCGCGCCGCCGGGCCGACGGCAGGGTCGCGACGCCGACGATCTCGGTGACCCCGTCGAGCGGGTTGTGGGATCCCACCGACAACGGGCCGAAGTGGTGATCGACGGCGACCGCGCTGACCGTCAGTCCGCGATGCATCCGGGCGCGGACGAACTCCACCCGCTCCGGTGTCATTTCGGCCACCGCGGCGTCTCGCTCATCGACACCCGCCGGACCGGCGGCGGTCCCGGGACTCGCGAAACCGGTGTAGGCGACGGCGATCGCCAATGGCAGGAGCGGATCGTCGGGTCTCAGCAGTCGTACGTCGGCCCCTTCGGGCGGCCCGACCGGGTGGAGGGTGCGCAGCACCATCAGCGGCAGGGCTTGGTACGGCATGCCCGCCTGCTCGATGACCGGTCGCAACGACGGTGTGGTCTCGTCGACCCATTCGACAGTCTGCGGCAGGTTGAGTTCGCGTTGGCGCTCGCGTACCCGGCTCACGTCGTCGGCCGTGACCTCGGCCGAGCCGAGCGTCGGCCGGGCGTAGTAGGGCCAGCCATTGCCGACCTTGGCGAACAGTGTCAGAGCGCCAATGGTTTCCACCTCGGTGTTCGGGCGCGGCACGGCGTCGAGATAGCGCTCGAGGCGTCGGCGGATCTCCTCGTCGTCCATCTCCCCCGCCGCCCTCCTGAGTCGCCCGGCCGGCCCGGAGCATCCGCTTCGGGCGGCGTCCCGAAGTGTGGTCAGCCGACGCCCGCGGGTGCAAGGGATACCAGCATTGCGGGGTATCCTGACAGCTATCCCGGGCCGACGCCGTCCCGCCAGCACCCATGACCGATTGCTGAGTGACCGTACGTGGCTCCTGACGAAGGGCGATCCGGGCTTGCCGTTCTCATCCACCCCCAAGGCTCAGGGACTTTTTGATCCCACCGAGCGCGACGCCTGCGGTGTCGCGTTCGTTGTTGACGCACGCGGCCGACGCTCCCACCGGATCATCGAGCAGGGCCTCACTGCGCTGCACAACATGGAGCACCGCGGTGCCGCGGGCAGCGATCCCAGCTCGGGCGACGGGGCCGGCCTGCTCGCCCAGGTGCCCGACCGGTTCCTGCGCGCAGTCGCGGGTTTCGCACTGCCCCAGCCGGCCACCGACGGTGAGCCGGCCTATGCGGTCGGCAACGTCTTCCTCCCGCGTGACGGCGACGCGTGCGAGCGCGCGGTGGACCTGGTCGAGCGCATCGCCGCCGAGGAGGGCCTTGACGTGCTCGGTTGGCGCGAAGTGCCGACCGACACCGCAGGGGTGGGCGCGGCATCTGTGGCAGTCATGCCGAGGTTCCGGCAGTTGTTCGTCGGCGGTGCCAGCGGCATGGCCCTCGAGCGGTTGGCCTATGTCGTACGCAAGAGGGCCGAGCACGCTGCCCGCGATGCCGACGTCGACCTGTACTTCCCTTCGCTGTCGGGCCGGACGCTGGTCTACAAGGGGATGCTCACCACCGACCAGTTGGCGACGTTCTTCCCGGACCTGACCGATCCGAGGTTCACCTCGGCGCTCGTCCTGGTGCACAGCAGGTTCAGCACCAACACGTTCCCGTCGTGGGCGCTGGCCCACCCGTACCGCTTCCTCGCGCACAACGGCGAGATCAACACGATCAAGGGCAACCGCAACTGGATGCGGGCCCGTGAGGCACTGTTGAGCAGCAACGTGATCAGTGGCGACATCACCCGCCTGTATCCGGTCTGCACGCCCGAGGCCAGTGACTCCGCGACCTTCGACGAGGTCCTCGAACTCCTGCACCTGACCGGCCGGCCACTCGCACATGCCGTGCTGATGATGGTGCCGGAGGCCTGGGAGAACGCCGATTCGATGGATCCGGCACGCCGGGCCTTCTACCGCTTCCACGCCACTCTCATGGAACCTTGGGACGGACCGGCCAGCGTCACGTTCACGGATGGAACCCGGATCGGGGCGGTCCTCGACCGCAACGGCCTGCGGCCCGCACGTTGGTGGCGTACCTCCGACGATCTGGTTGTGCTGGCCAGCGAGGTCGGCGTCCTCGACCTCGACCCGGCGACCGTCGTGGAGAAGGGCCGGCTCCAGCCCGGCCGGATGTTCCTGGTCGACACCTCGCTCGGTCGCATCGTCGACGACGACGAGATCAAGTCGGCACTGGCTGCCGAGCACCCCTACGACGAATGGCTGCATGCCGGGCTGATGGAACTCGATCAACTGCCCGAGCGCGAGCATGTCTTCTACTCCCACGAGTCGGTGCTGCGCCGGCAGCAGACCTTCGGCTACACCGAGGAGGAGCTCAAGCTCATCGTCGGCCCGATGGCGACCAACGCGCTGGAGCCGTTGGGATCGATGGGCACCGACACTCCCGTGGCAGTGCTGTCGACCCGCCCCCGGCTGCTCTTCGACTACTTCACCCAACTCTTCGCGCAGGTCACGAACCCCCCGCTGGATGCGATCCGCGAGGAGATCGTGACGTCGGTGGCCAGCACCATCGGCCCCGAGCAGAACCTGCTCGAGCCCGGGCCTGCATCGTGCCGCCAGGTGGTGTTGCCGTTCCCCGTCATCGACAACGACGAGCTCGCCAAGATCATCCACATCGACGACGACGGCGACATGCCGGGCTTCAGGTCGGTCACCGTTTCCGGTCTCTACCGTGTCGCCGACGGTGGTGAGGGCATGCGTGACCGGCTGGCCGAGATCTGCCGGCATGTCTCGGAGGCGATCGAGGACGGCGTACGCATCGTGGTGCTGTCCGACCGTGACTCCACGGCCGACCTCGCCCCCATCCCGTCGCTCCTGCTGACCGCCACCGTCCACAATGCACTCATCCGGGAGCGGAGCCGTACCCAGGTGGGCCTCGTGGTCGAGACCGGTGACTGCCGCGAGGTGCATCATCTGGCCCTGCTGATCGGCTACGGCGCCGCGGCGGTGAACCCCTATCTCGCCTTCGAATCGATCGAGGACATGTGCGCGACGGGTCATCTGACCGGGATCGGGCCGGCCGACGCGTTGCGCAACTACGTCAAAGCGATGGGCAAGGGCGTCCTCAAGGTGATGTCCAAGATGGGCATCAGCACGGTGGCGTCCTACACCGGCGCCCAGGTCTTCGAGGCGATCGGGCTGGCACCAGACCTGATCGAGGAGTACTTCCGGGGCACCGTCTCGCGGGTGGGTGGCGTCGGCCTCGACGTCATCGCGGCCGAGGTCGCGGCCCGCCATCGCACCGCCTGGCCGCACAACGCCGCCGACGCGGCGCACCGGCGGCTCGACATCGGCGGTGAGTACCAATGGAAGCGCGAGGGCGAGGTGCACCTGTTCAACCCCGAGACGGTGTTCCTGCTCCAGCACGCCACCAGGTCCCGCCAGTACGACGTGTTCCGCCGCTACACCTCCACCGTCGACCGGCTCGCCACCGAATCGGGCAGCCTGCGCGGGCTGTTCCGCTTCGCCGCGGGCAGCCGCCCCCAGGTTCCCCTCGAGGAGGTCGAGCCGGTCTCCTCGATCGTGCGCCGGTTCTCCACCGGTGCGATGTCGTACGGCTCAATCTCGAAGGAGGCCCACGAGACCCTGGCGATCGCCATGAACGCACTCGGCGGGCGGTCGAACACCGGTGAGGGTGGCGAGGACGCCGACCGGCTCTACGACCCGCAGCGGCGCAGTGCCGTGAAGCAGGTCGCCAGTGGGCGGTTCGGCGTCACGAGCGAGTACCTCGTCAACGCCGACGACATCCAGATCAAGATGGCGCAGGGGGCCAAGCCGGGGGAGGGCGGCCAGCTGCCCGGGTTCAAGGTCTGGCCGTGGATCGCCCGGACCCGGCACTCGACGCCGGGCGTCGGGTTGATCAGCCCGCCACCGCACCACGACATCTACTCGATCGAGGACCTCGCCCAGCTCATCCACGACCTCAAGAACGCCAATCCCCAGGCCCGCGTGCACGTCAAGCTCACCGCGGAATCCGGCGTGGGGACGGTGGCGGCCGGCGTGGTCAAGGCGCACGCCGACGTGGTGCTCATCTCAGGGCACGACGGCGGGACGGGTGCCTCCCCGCTCACCTCCCTGAAGCATGCCGGCAGTCCGTGGGAGCTGGGGCTGGCCGAGACCCAGCAGACGCTGCTGCTCAACGGGCTACGCGACCGGGTCACCGTCCAGGTCGACGGCCAGCTGCGGACCGGCCGCGACGTGGTGGTGGCCGCCCTGCTCGGCGCGGAGGAGTACGGCTTCGCCACCGCCCCGCTGATCGTCTCGGGGTGCGTGATGATGCGGGTCTGCCACCTCGACACCTGTCCGGTGGGCATCGCCACGCAGAACCCCGTGCTGCGGGAGAAGTTCACCGGTACGCCGGAGTTCGTCGTCACCTTCTTCGAGTACCTCGCCGAGGAGGTGCGCGAGCACTTGGCCGCCCTGGGCTTCCGCAGCCTCGACGAGGCGATCGGGCACGCCGAGGTGCTCCAGACCCAGCCGGCGATCGAACACTGGAAGGCGGTCGGCCTCGACCTCTCCGACGTGCTGCATGTCCCGGAGCTTGAGCCGGGCACCGCTCGCAGTCGCACCACCGAGCAGGAGCACGGGCTCGACCTGGCGCTGGACAACACGCTGATCGACCTGTGCGTGGGTGCCTTGCTGGACGGCTCCCCGGTGTCCCTCGAACTCCCCGTACGCAATGTCAATCGCACCGTCGGCACGATGCTCGGCTCGTTCGTCACCCGCCGCTACGGCGGCGACGGACTGCCCGACGACACGATCGACATCACCTTCACCGGCTCGGCGGGGCAGTCCTTCGGGGCGTTCCTGCCGCGCGGGATCACCCTCCGCCTCGAGGGCGATGCCAACGACTACGTCGGCAAGGGGCTCTCCGGCGGGCGGATCACGCTCCGCCCGCACCGGCTGGCACCGTTCGTCGCCGAGGACAACGTGATCGCCGGCAACACCCTGCTGTACGGCGCGACCGGCGGCCGGTTGCTGGTCCGCGGCCGGGTGGGGGAGCGCTTCGCCGTACGCAACAGCGGGGCCGAGACCGTCGTCGAGGGCACCGGCGACCACGCCTGTGAGTACATGACCGGCGGCGTCGTCGTCATCCTCGGCAAGACCGGCCGCAACCTGGCGGCCGGAATGTCCGGTGGCCTGGCCTACGCCCTCGATCTCGACCCGCGGCTGGTCAATCCCGGCGGGGTGGACCTCGTCGGGCTTGATCCCGACGACGAGGCGATGGCGCTGGGCCTGATCGAGGCGCATCTGGCCGAGACCGGTTCCGAGGTCGCCCGTGCACTGCTGGCCGACTGGCCCGTGACACTGGCCCGGCTCACCAAGGTGCTACCGCGGGAGTTCGCGCGCGTGCTGGCAGCCCGCGCAGAGGCCGTGCGTACCGGCCGGCCCGAGGACGAGGTCGTCATGGAGGTGGCCCGTGGCTGACCCCACCGGTTTCCTCAAACACGGCCGTGCCGTCGCCCGCCGCCGGCCGGTCGACGTGCGCATCACCGACTGGCGCGAGGTCTACGAACGGATGCCCGCCGACGGCACCCGGGTGCAGGC
>JBAVXU010000227.1:0-3716 GCA_049698415.1 Mycobacteriales bacterium | reverse complement strand
GGATCGGGCAAGACGCTGGCCGCCTTCCTGTGGTCCCTCGACCGGCTCGCGTCGGCAGCGCAGCCGACCGACCCGCAAAGACGCTGCCGGGTTCTCTATGTCAGCCCGCTCAAGGCCCTTGCGGCCGACGTCGAGCGCAACCTGCGTTCGCCGCTGACCGGCATCCGGCAGGAGTCGCAGCGCCTGGGTCTGCCCGAGCCCGACATCACCGTCGGCATGCGCTCGGGTGACACCCCCGCCGACGAACGCCGGGCTTTCGGCCGTCGGCCGCCCGACATCCTGATCACCACGCCGGAGTCCCTGTTCCTGCTGCTGACCAGCCAGGCGCGCGAGTCGCTGCGAGGCATCGAGACGGTGATCATCGACGAGGTCCACGCGGTCTGCGCGACCAAGCGCGGCGCGCATTTGGCCATCTCCCTCGAGCGTCTCGACGCCCTGCTCGAACGACCGGCGCAGCGCATCGGGTTGTCGGCCACCGTGCGACCGGTCGACGAGGTGGCCCGCTTCCTCGGCGGCGCCCAGGAGGTCACGGTCGTGCAGCCGCCGTCACCAAAGTCCATCGAGGTGCAGGTGGTCGTCCCGGTCGAGGACATGTCCGCCCTCGGCGAGATGGTGCCCGGTGCCGACGACGAGCCGCGCCGGGCCTCGATCTGGCCGGCGGTCGAGGAGAGCGTGCTCGCGCTGATCCAGGCACACCGCAGCACGATCGTGTTCGCCAACTCGCGTCGGCTGGCCGAGCGACTCTGCTCGCGCATCAACGAGATCGCCTACGAACAGGCGCACCCCGATCCGGAGGGGGACACGCAGGTGTCGACGCAGCCGCGCCGCGTTCCGGCCGAGCTGATGGGGCAGTCATCGTCCGGGCCGCCGGCCGACGAGCTCGAAGTCGCCCGCGCCCATCACGGCTCGGTCTCCCGTGAGCAGCGCCGGCTCACCGAGGAGGCCCTCAAGGAGGGCCGGCTGCCGGCCGTGGTGGCCACGAGCAGCCTGGAGCTCGGCATCGACATGGGTGCTGTCGATCTGGTCGTACAGGTCGAGTCACCGCCGTCGGTCGCGAGCGGGTTGCAGCGCATCGGCCGGGCCGGTCACCACGTCGGCGCGGTGTCGCGCGGGGTCATCTTCCCGAAGTATCGCGGCGACCTCGTGCAGTGCGCGGTGGTCGCGGAGCGGATGGTGGCAGGGGCGATCGAGGCGATGGCCTATCCCCGTAACCCCCTCGACGTGTTGGCCCAGCAGATCGTCGCCATGGTGGCCATGGACGCGTGGGAGGTCGATGAGCTCGCCGGTCTGGTCCGGCGCAGCGCTTCGTTCGCGGGCCTGCCGCAGTCGGCCTTCGAGGCCGTGCTCGACATGCTGGCCGGGCGCTATCCCTCCGACGACTTCGCCGAGTTGCGGCCGCGGATCGTGTGGGACCGGGTCGGCGGGGTCCTCACCGCGCGCGGTGGCGCACAGAGACTGGCAGTGACGAGTGGCGGCACCATTCCCGACCGCGGCCTGTTCGGCGTGTTCCTCGCCGGCCGCGAGGGCCAGCCCGGCGCGCGCGTCGGCGAGCTCGACGAGGAGATGGTCTACGAATCGCGCGTCGGCGACGTCTTCCTGCTCGGCAGCAGCAGCTGGCGGATCGAGGACATCAGCCACGACCGGGTGCTGGTGACCCCCGCACCGGGCCAGCCCGGGCGGATGCCGTTCTGGAAGGGCGACGCCCTCGGCCGACCGCTGGAGCTGGGCCGGGCGCTGGGCGGATTCGTTCGCGAGCTCTCCCGGCTGGAGCCGGCCGCCGCGATCGAGCGTGCCGCCGCGACCGGACTCGACGAGTGGGGTTCGGCCAATCTGGTCGCCTATCTCTCCGAGCAGCGCGATGCCACCGGCCACCTGCCCGACGACCGCACCATCGTCGTCGAGCGCTTCCACGACGAGCTCGGTGACTGGCGAGTCGCGATCCACTCCCCCTTCGGAGCGCAGGTCAACGCACCCTGGGCGCTCGCCATCGCTGCCCGGCTCCGTGAGCGCTACGGCGTCGACGTCGCGTCGATGCATTCGGACGACGGCATCGTCGTGCGGCTGCCGGAGACCGACGACGAGCCACCGTCCGACATCGCGATATTCGAGCCGGGCGAGATCGAGGGCCTGGTCACCGCCGAAGTCAGCGGCTCGGCGATGTTCGCGGCCCGGTTCCGCGAGTGCGCGTCCCGGGCACTCCTGCTGCCCAGGCGCAACCCCGGTCGCCGCTCTCCGCTGTGGCAGCAGCGGCAGCGCGCGGCTGCGTTGCTCGAGGTCGCGAGTGACTACGGCAGCTTCCCGATCGTCCTCGAGACGATGCGCGAATGCCTGCAGGATGTGTTCGACCTGCCCGGCCTGACCTCGCTGATGGCCGACATCGACAGCAGGCAGGTTCGGGTGGTCGAAGTCGAGACCGCTCAACCCTCACCGTTTGCCCGATCGCTGCTGTTCGGCTACGTCGGCATGTTCATCTACGAAGGCGATGCGCCGCTGGCCGAACGCCGCGCTCAGGCGCTGTCGCTGGACTCGGGCCTGCTCGCGGAGTTGCTCGGGCAGGCGGAGCTCCGAGAGCTGATCGATCCCGAGACCCTCGCCGAGATCGACCTCGAGCTGCAACGCCTCGCCCCCGAGCGCCACGCGCGCGACATCGACGGCACCGCCGACCTGCTGCGGGTGCTCGGCGGGCTGACGACTGACGAGGCCACCGCCCGGGGCGCCACGGCGCCGTGGCTGGCCGAGTTGGAGGCCGCTCGGCGAGCCATCCGGGTGCGGGTTTCCGGCCAGGTCCGGTGGTTCGCGATCGAGGATGCCGGGCGGGTTCGCGACGCGCTCGGGGCGGCGCTCCCGGTCGGCGTTCCGGAGGCGTTCACCGAGCCGGTACGCGACCCGCTGGGCGACCTCGTCTCTCGCTACGCGCGTACGCACGGGCCGTTCGTCGCCGGTGAGTGCGCCAGCCGGCTGGGCCTCGGAGTGGCCGTGGTGACGGCTGCCCTGCAGCGGCTGGCCGCGACCGGCCGGATGGTCGCCGGTGAGTTCCGTCCCGGCGGCGCCGGAATCGAGTGGTGCGACGCCGAGGTCCTGCGCATGGTGCGCCGGCGCTCGCTGGCCAAGCTGCGCAAAGAGGTCGAGCCGGTGCGGGCGGATGTGCTCGGTCGCTTCCTGCCCGCGTGGCAACACATCGGCCCGGCGGCCAGCCGCGGCGTCGACGGACTGATGCGGGCCATCGACCAACTCCAGGGAGCAGCGATTCCCGCATCGGCGCTGGAGCGGCTGGTGCTGCCGTCCCGAGTCATCGACTACTCCCCCGCGATGCTCGACGAGTTGTGCACGGCCGGTGAGGTGGTCTGGGCCGGCGCGGGCACGTTGCCGGGCAACGACGGGTGGATCACTTTGGCGCTGCCCGACACGGCTCCCCTTCTCCTGCACCCGCCCGACGACGGCCTCACCCGCTCAGCGCTGCACGACGCCGTGCTCGCCGCGCTCGGCGACGGGCAGGCACTGTTCTTCCGGTCGCTCTCCGACCGCTGCGAATCGGTCGATGACCCCGCGCTGGCGGCCGCACTGTGGGATCTGGTGTGGGCCGGCTACGTCAGCAACGACACGCTGGCCCCGCTGCGTTCGGTCATGGGCAGCGGACGGACCGCGCATGCCACCCGAGCGCGCGCGCCGCGCGGTCGCTACGGGCGGCCGGGCCGCCCCGCGCTGCCGAGCAGATC
>JBAVXU010000226.1:0-16392 GCA_049698415.1 Mycobacteriales bacterium | reverse complement strand
ATGCTCGAGGTCTACCCCGTGGTCCCGCTGGCCAAGGGCCAGGCGCTGTCGATCGGCGCGACGTCGTACGACGGCGGGATCTACTGGGGGCTCAACGGAGACCGCGACGCGATGCCCGACATCGACGTCATCGCGTCTCTCATCGAGGAGTCGCTGGCCGAACTCGTGGAGACCTGCCGGTGACCGCACCGCGGCGCGGCCTCGTCCTCGGCGCCGGTGGCGTGCTGGGGTTCTCCTGGGCCGTCGGCGCGCTCACCGCGCTGGAGCAGGAGCATGGTTTTGACTGCCGCGACGCGGAGTTCGTCGTGGGCACCTCTGCCGGTTCGATCACTGCCGCACTGCTCGGGTGCGGGGTCGGCGTCGACGTGATGCTGCGGCACCAGAGTGGGCGGCCAAGTCCTGACGACGCCGCCATCGAGTACGACTACGAAGCCGACGGGGGCAGCGGCCTGCCGCCGATCCCGGCACCGGGCATCGGCTCGACCGGTCTGCTGTGGCGTACTGCGCGGCATCCCCGCCAGATCACCCCGCTGGCCGCGCTGTCCGCGGTGCTACCCCGCGGCCGGGGCAGCCTCGAACCCGTCGGGCAGATCGTCGCCGACATCGCCGGCGAGTCGAGCTGGACCCAGCACCCCGCCACGTGGGTCGTCGCGATGGACTATGACAGCGGGCGCAGGGTGCCCTTCGGCCGCGAGGGCTCGCCACCGGCGCAGTTGCCCGAGGCCGTGATGGCCTCGTGTGCGATCCCCGGGTGGTACACCCCGGTCACGATCGACGGCCGCCGCTACGTCGACGGCGGCGCATGTTCGTCGACATCGCTGGACCTGCTCGCAGGCCTCGGTCTCGACGAGATCTTCGTCGTGGCTCCGATGGCGTCCTTCGCCTTCGACCGGCCGCACTCGGTTGCCGGGCAGTTCGAGCGGCGCTTTCGGCGCACCGTCGCCCGGCGGCTCATGCGCGAGGCCGAAAAGGTGCGCGAGGCCGGCACCGACGTCATCATGCTCGGTCCCGGCCCCGAGGATCTCGCCGCTATCGGCCCCAACCTGATGGACCCGCGGCGGCGGCGGGAGGTCCTCGAGACCTCGCTGCGCACGAGCGTCGAGAGCCTGCGCGGCCTGGCTGCGTCCGAGGATCTCGACGTCCTGCCAAGTGCGATGTGATGCGGGTCTACCTCCCCGGCACCGTTTCCATCCTGCGCGCCCTGCTCGAGACCGGTGAGTTGCCGCCACCGCTGACCGGGTTTGCGGTCACCCCGACGCTACGGGAGTGGTATGCCAGCGGCGACATCGAGGAGTTGGAGTACGCCGCGCTCTCCGACGCCGCCCGCGCGTCGTTGCGGCTGCTCGACGCCGACCCGCTCGCCGCCCGCCGGCGAGTCGTCGTCGTCGTCGACGTCGAGGACGGCGATATGCGGCTGCTCGGCGACCTGGACCGCTCGGCCGTCCGAGTGATCGTCCCGGTGACCATGCGTGAGATCGACGCCGTACACGTCGACGGTGTTGACGCCGAGGGCGATGTACGCGCTGCTGCAGCCGCGATCCTGGAGGCCGAGCTGGGCAGCGACGACGCGCAGTTCGTCGTCGACGGTGCCGAGGGGCACGAGCTGGCGTGGTACGCCGCCCAGGAGATCGGCCCGCTGCTCGAGCTCTGGCCGGAGTAGGACCTGCCCCGGCGAGGTGCCACCATGTGGGAATGGACGCCATCACCACAGTGCCTACGCCGACCAACGAACCCATCCGGTCCTACGCCCCGGGCAGCGCCGAACGCGCGAGTCTGGAAGCCCGGCTCAAAGAGCTGGCCAGCGAGCGGACCGAGCTGACCATCACCGTCGGTGGTGAGCAGCGGATGGCCGGGGGATCCTCGGTCGACGTCGTACAGCCGCACCGGCACAGCACCATCCTCGGCACACTGAACAACGCCACAGCAACGGACGTGCAGGCGGCAGTCGCCGCGGCGAAGCAAGCCGCCCCTGCCTGGCGGGCGTTGCCCTACGACGAGCGGGCCGCCGTGATGCTACGGATCGCCGAACTGCTGGCCGGTCCGTGGCGCGACACGATCAACGCCTCGACGATGCTGGGCCAGTCGAAGTCGGTCTATCAGGCCGAGATCGACGCGGCGTGCGAGCTGATCGACTTCCTGCGCTTCAACGCTCACTTCGGCCAGCGCATCCTCGGCGAGCAGCCGCTGTCGACCGCGGTGGCGTGGAACCGGTTCGACCACCGGCCGCTGGAGGGGTTCGTCCTCGCCATCGCGCCGTTCAACTTCACCTCGATCGCCGCCAACCTGGCGCTGGCGCCGGCCCTGATGGGCAACCCTGTGGTCTGGAAGCCGTCGCCGACGCAGCAATTCTCCGCGCACTACCTGATGCGGCTGTTCGAGGCGGCCGGGCTGCCGCCGGGCGTAGTCAATCTGGTGACCGGTGACGGGCTGGCGGTCTCCGAGGTCGCGCTGGCCGACCCCGACCTGGCCGGCATCCACTTCACCGGCTCCACCGGCACCTTCCAGCGGCTGTGGCAGGGCGTCGGTGAGCGCATCTCGTCCTACCGCAGCTATCCCCGCCTCGTCGGGGAGACCGGCGGCAAGGACTTCGTGGTCGCCCACCCCAGCGCCGACGCCGATGCGCTGCACACCGCGCTGGTCCGAGGTGCCTTCGAATACCAAGGCCAGAAGTGCTCCGCCGCCTCACGTTCCTACATACCGCGCTCGCTGTGGACGGCCGGCTTGCGCGACCGGTTGGCCGCGACGACCGAGTCGCTGTCGTACGGCGATGTCACCGATCTGTCGAACTTCGGTGGTGCGGTCATCGACGAGCGGGCCTTCGCGCGGCTCTCCGGAGTGATCGACCGGATCCGCGACGACGCCTCCTGCACGGTCATCGCCGGGGGCACGTACGACAACACTGAGGGCTACTTCATCCGGCCGACCGTCGTCGAGTGCACCGACCCGACGCACGAGGTGTTCACGACGGAGTACTTCGGGCCGATCCTGTCGGTCTATGTCTATGACGACGGCGACTACGACTCGGTCCTGCGGCAGGCGGCGGATGCGGCGCCGTACGCGCTGACCGGCGCGATCTTCGCCACCGACCGGGTGGCTGTCGACGAGGCCAGCGAGGTGCTGCGCTTCTCAGCCGGCAACTTCTATGTCAACGACAAGCCGACCGGCGCCGTGGTCGGCCAGCAGCCCTTCGGTGGTGCGCGCGCATCGGGCACCAACGACAAGGCCGGGTCGGTGCTGAACCTGCTGCGCTGGGTCTCTCCGCGCACGATCAAGGAGACGTTCGTGCCACCGACCGATCACCGCTACCCCCACATGGGGTAGCCCGCTAGCCGACTTTGGCGGGGGTGTCGGCGCCGAGCGTGATGTGCATGTCGGCCAGGCCGGCTGCCACTGCCTTGTCGAGCTGATCCTGGGTGACGGGCTTGCTGGGGTCGGCGGCGAGGGCCGCCTCGATGGCCGACAGGCGCGCGCGGCTGTTGGCGTCGAGAGCGCCGAGCCGCTGGTTGAGCCGGTCTTCCATCTTCTTGAAGAAGTCCTTCGTCGCCTGGTCCACGATGGTGACGTCCTCCTGGGTTGACTTGTGTGCGAGCCGGTCCGCCACGGTGCGACGGAACGCGTTCATGTCGATGCCGGTCGGGTCGATCTTGGCGCCGAGCGGGATGCGTACCTCCCGGTGGGCGCGGACGAGACTGGGCGAGATGTTGAATGCCCGGCAGATTTCGGCGCACAGCCGGGCGTAGGACTCGAGCATCGCCGCGCCCCAGCGTTCGCCCCTTCCGCTGTTCTCCGCCTCGATGCCGAATGCCTGCGGATTGGAGCAGCGGTCGTCGTTGACCGGCCCGGCGTGCCAGGCCTGACCTGCGGCGACCACGTAGATCCGGCCTGACCTGCCCAGACCGAAGTTGGCGAGCGCGTTGATCAGGCCTTTGCGACCGTTGGTGACCGTCCTGAGCGACGGGTAGTCACCGGTCGGCGTCGTCGTCGCGGTGTGGTGGCAGACGACTCCGGTCGGCCGGTCGACCATGCCGCTGTGCCGGCCCATGAAGTCCTTGCCTCGGCTCTGCCAACCCGCGACTTCGGTGACGGGAAAACCCGTGGCGCGAGCCACCGCGGCGAGGTTGGTATGGAACTTCATACGACCATCTCGTCATTGAGCATCGGTGGGTCCTCTTCTGCGACTTCGCGTTGACCGGCCTCGCTGTTCAGGTGCTCGACGGCCAGACCGTCGTAGGCGGATTCGTCGCCTTGGCCTTCGTCGGAGTCGTCCGGATCCGGGTTCGGTTGCTGCGCCATGGGTCCTCCTCACCACATGCGGCAAGGCAGATTCTGGTCGCGTCGGTGAGCGGCCCGCAGGAGATTGCTGAATTCGTAGCGGATCATATTTCCGAAAATGCAGAACAATTCGTGACGTCGTGTTGCTGGCTATGTCGAAGCACGGCTGAGTTCGGCGACCGCGGCTTCGGCTGAGGCGTCGCAATCCGCGACCTGCACCGGCATCGTGGTGCCCCGATTGCAGAGCAGTCCGCGACCCGGCCGGGCGTCGAAACCACGCGACAGCCGGACCCCGAACACGTCCCCATCGACGGGGCTGGTCGGGCTGAGCAACAGGCCCACCCTGTGGCGGCGCGCATCGGCGGCGATCCCGCGATAGCTGGCTGCCATCTCGTCGGCCAGGCCGGCGACGACAATCGCCCATGGCTCGTGGGTGGTACGGCGAAGCATCTCGCACAGCTCATCAGCCAGGGGAGTGTCCAGCAGAGCCTCGGCGTCGTCGGCGAATACGGCGAGCGGGCCGTCGACTCCGGCGACCACAGCGCGGAACCGGTCGGAATCGGTGACTGCGTAGACGCCGGACACGCCGTCGAGCCGGCTGAGTGGGGAACGCCGTGGTGTGACCGCGAGGACCGTCACCCGCCGATGGATCAGGCCGCTGGCCATCGTGATGAGCGCGGTCGACCGGCCACTGCGCGCCGGGCCGGAGATGACGAAAGCCGGTGCGTCCTCACCGAGTTCGATCCCGACAACGGCGAGCTCGTCACCACCCAGCCCGATTGGCGTCCACAAAGGACCGGCGTCTGGGGGTACGGCGGCCGCGACGCTGGGATATGCGACGCGCTCGGGCAGGGCATCCACCCGGAAAGGTCGCGGCGTTGCGGACAGGGCGGCTGCCTGCGCGTCGGACTCCTTGGCCAGCCGGGTCAGTTCGGCCACTTGAGCGGGACCGGCGGGGTCGCCGGACAGCAATGCGACCTGGCACTCGGTCACCACCTCGCCGGGGATCATGGCCTGGCCGGGTCGCAGGACTTCGGGAAGCTGCCGCGGGGTCAGACCGGCCAGCGCGTAGTCAATGTCGTCGGGCATCCTCAGCACCAGCCGAGCCGGCATCAACGACGACACCCGACCGGTCAGCGCGCTGCGATCGCCCGCGACGACGGCACGAAGGCCGACCCCGGGGCCTTCGCGGAGCAGCCGAAGCATCGTCTCCACCGGGCGGCCGCCGTCGATGGTTTCGTAGGCCGAGACGAATCCCTCCCACCCGTCGAGCATCAGTAGCAGCCATGGCAGCGGCTCTCCGGTGGCGGCCGCGCGTTGCTCAACGAGCGAGCCGAAGCCGCCTTGGCCGAGGATCTGCTGCCGCCGGGCGACTTCGGACACCAGTCGGGTGAGCACCCGGTCGCCTCGTTCGGTGTCGTCGCGCGCGACCACTGCGCCGGTGTGTGGCAACGAGGCCAGCGGCGCGAGACCACCACCAGCGCAGTCGAGTGCGTGCAGGTGGACGTCGGTGGCGGCTGCATGCCGGGCCAGCGAACCGGCCACCGTGCGCAGCAGCGTCGTGCGTCCGCTGCGTGGACCGCCGACAACAAGGAGATGCCCGCCGTGAGCGAGGTCGAGTTCGTACGCAGCTCGGGTCTGCTCGGCCGGCAGGTCGACCAGCCCGATCGGCAGCATCTCCGGACCCGACGGGATCAGCTCGGTCAGGGCGACGACCGGCGGGAGCGGCGGCAGCCACGGGCTGGCCGGTGCCGAGATGCCCATCGACCGGGCGGCTTCGCGTACGGCCTCGACCAGCCGGGACAGATCGGTCGGACCTTCGTCGTCGGAAGCTCCCGGCCAGATCGGCGGCGGGTCGCCGGCCGCGGCCCAGGTCAGCGTTCGTACGCATGGAGTTCCGGCGATGTCACGCGCCGGCCGGCCGCCGATACGCGCACTCTGGAAGGCGACAACGCCGCCCGCGCCAGTGCGGCAGATGGCGCGGCCGGGTGTGCTGCGGTCGATGAGCGCTGCATCTTTGGCGTCGATGACGTCCTGGGACTCGGCCGGATCGGTGACCCGAAGGGCGATCCGCAAGTTGGTATTGGCCCGGATGTCGGCGGACACCACCCCGGCCGGGCGCTGGGTGGCGAGAATGAGGTGGACGCCGAGGGACCGGCCGCGCCGGGCGAGATCGACCAGCCCCGTCACGAAGTCCGGCAACTCCTGCACCAAGGAGGCGAACTCGTCGATGACCAGGGCCAGCCGGGGCACCGGGCCGCTGGGGGAGCCGGCCCGCTTGTAGTCGTCGATGTCCTTGCAGCCTGCGGCGCCTAGAACGCGTTCGCGGCGCTTGAGCTCGGCGTCCAGCGACGAGAGCGCCCGCTGCGTGAGGTGGCCGTCGAGGTCCGTCACCATGCCGACCGTGTGCGGCAACCGCGCGCAGTCCTTGAACGCAGATCCGCCTTTGTAGTCGACGAGAACGAAGGTCATCTGGTCCGGGCGCGCGCCGGCGGCGAGCGAGGCGACCAGCGTCTGCAACAGCTCGGACTTGCCGGCACCGGTCGTTCCGGCGACCAGAGCGTGCGGTCCGTCGACCGGCAGGTCGACGACGTAGGCGCCGTCATGAGCGACGCCGATCAGGGCCGTCGTCGAACCGGTGCCCGCCTCCCACCGAGCGACGATCTGCGGCGCGGTCGGCGGGTCGAGGCCGAGAATGTCGAGCAATCGGGCAGAGGCAGGCAACGCGGCGTGGCCGTGCTCGGGGGTCGCGTCGCGCATGGGCGCCAACCGGCGGGCGAACTCACGCGCCCATTGGTCGCTGACGAGGTCGGCGACTGCGTCGAGGACCGGCGGATGGCCCATCCGGCGCACCGTCAGCCGGGTGCTGACATCGCCGGTCACGACCGCTGTCGCGCCGCACTCCTGGGGCAGGTCAAGGGGATCGACCGACAGGCAGACGGCGTAGATGCCAACCTGGCGCCCGCTTTCGAGCAACCGCGCCATCCCGGGCACTCCCCGCAGGGTGCGGGCACCGTCGAGCACCAGCACGGTCGCGCGCCCGGTCCAGCGCGCCGAACCAGGCCCGATCGTCATGCGCGCGTCGAGGGTGTCGATCAGTTCGGCGACCCGCGCACTGATCTGTGCCGGCGTCAGACCGACGAGCAAGGAACAGTCCTCGCCGCGGGCCGGCATCAGGTGCGGCAACCAGCGCGCCCAGTGCCAGCGGTGCGCCGCGTCGGAGACGGGGTCACACAGGATGATCAGGTCGAGGTCGCGCGGGCTGTGCAGTGCGGCCAGTTGAGCCACGACGTGTCGGGCGAGTCCACCGAGCCGGGCCGGTGGGCCGGCCAGGCCGAGCACTCCGACCTCGCCCAGCGGGACCGTGACCGGGACATCGGGGATCACCGGATGCCATGGGGGGGCGGCCGCGTCGTCGGGGCGGACGGTCAGCAGGGCCGGCAGATCGGCGCTGCCCAGACGGAGCGTCAGCGCGTCTCGGTCGACAGGTCGCCGCTCCCACAGCCGGCGCCGCGGTCCCGCGGCGGCCCGCAGCAGCATGGGCGCGTCGGGTGCGGCGACCCGGCGATCCCTCGCCTCTGCCTCGACCGCCGCGCGCAACCGGACGTCAGCGGCTGCCAGCGCTCGCTCGTATGCCGCTCGCGCCTTGCGATACCTCCGGCCCGCGCCGACGCGGTCGCTCACGAAGTTGGCGCCCAGCATGAGCGGCGAGAGCAGCATGAACAGCGCGAACGTCCACGAGCCCATGACCTTGACCATCACCGCGCCGATCACCAGCGGGATCACGAGCGTGAGTACGGGGAATCGCGGGCGGTCCGGGGCAACGGGCTCGGCGGGGTACGCGACTTCGACGGTGGGCTCGGGAGGAGCGAGTCGTGGCGGCCGGTTGACCGCCAGCCGCCCGCCGCCGTCGGGCCGCACGGCGAGCGCGGGATCGTCCGGTGTCGCCAGGACCAGAGTTGATTCGCCGACCCGCACGCGCGAGCCGACGGTCAGCGGCACGGGGTCGCAGGTCAGCAGGCGCCCGTCGAGGGTGGTGCCGTTGGTCGAGCCGAGATCCCTCACGGAGACGCCATCGTCGGTGACGGTGACCAGGGCGTGCGACCGCGAGACGTCGGGGTCGTCGAGAGCGATCTCGCCCTCGGGGTCGCGCCCGATCCGGACCTGACCCGCGGTAAGTCCGAACACCGGACCGGCGTCCGGCCCGCCGACGACCCACAACTCCAGCAGCGTCGGGACGTCGTGCGGCGCCGCTCGGTCACCGGGGCCGAGTTGAAGCAGCGCGCCATGCGTGAGTGGGGGCGCGCCCAGCCTGGCTCTTGCCCCGAGTGCCGTCGAGCCGGCGTACAGGGCGCCGGGCGACGCGGCCGTCCCGAGTGCAGCCAGCAACGCGGGACGTAGCTCGCCCAGCGTCGTTCCCTCGGCGGCGCTGACCTCGACGTCAACGGCCGGGCGAGCCGGTGCCGCGGCGACGGTGAAGCGCAACTGCACAGGGAACTCCAGATCGCCTCGGACGTTGACCAGATCAGTGTTTCGGACGGGAGGCTCGCGGCGCCGGCGTCGTCCACAGGGGGATAGGTCATGGGGCCGCCGTGCTGAGTGACTAGATGGTGTCGGCCGAACGGCCCATGTTCCGCGGGGTTGCGCCTCACCTAGCGTTCGAGGGAGGGAGGGGACACCGTTGGCCACGCTCACCGCTGCATGGGTCAGGGTGGGGGGTGCGCGCTACGCGTTGAGCGAGCAGGCGCCGTTCACCTTCGGGCGCTCCCGGGACTGCACGGTTGTGCTCGATCCCCGGGACATCGCCATATCGCGCACTGCCGGCGCGGTCGAGAGCGATGCCGGCGGGTGGTGGCTAGCCAATCGCAGCGACCGCCGCGATCTCGTCGTCGTCGACGAGTTGGGCTTCCGCAACATGCTTCCGCCGCAGGGCCGGATCCTGCTCGATGCGCCGGTTGCCGTGGGCGTGGTGGGCATGCACGCCACGCATGAATTGGTGGTCATCGTTCCGCATGGCGCCGGTCGGCCGCCTGAGCAGGAGCCGATGCCGGCGACCCGTACCTCCATCGCCAACGGGGTCCTGATCAACGAGGCCGATCGGCTGGCCATGGTGGCCCTGTTCGCGGGGTATCTCGAGGCCCCACCGCGCTACGAACCCAGCCCGCGCACGTACGCCGATGCCGCTGCCCGCCTCGGCTGGTCCAAGACGACCCTGATCCAGCGGGTGGAGTACCTCTGCAGTCGGCTCACCAAGGCCGGGGTGCCAGACCTGGTTGGCTGGAGCGCGCTGCCGGCGCTGGCGGACTACGCCATCGGCAACGACCTCATCGTGCCCGCGGATCTCGCGCTCCTCGCGCGCTGACGCTCGGGCGCGAAGGCTACTCGGCCAAACCTGCACTGCGCAGAGCAGCCAGGACGGCCAGAACGCGCCGGTGATCATCCTGCGCACCGTGCAGACCCAGCTTGCTGAAGATGCTCGCGATGTGGCTTTCCACCGTCTTGACGGTGACGGTGAGCCCTTTTGCAACGGCAGAGTTCGAGCGGCCTTCAGCCATCAGCACGAGAACCTCCTGTTCCCGTTCGGTGAGGGTTCGGACCGGGTCGGTGGCCCTGCTGCGCCTCAGCAGATGGCGCACGATCTCGGGGTCGAGCGCCGTACCCCCCGCAGCTATCGTCCTCAACGCGCTCATCAGCGTCTCGACGTCGACGACCCGGTCCTTCAGCAGGTAGCCGAAGCGGTCGGGATAGCGGTCCAGGAGCTGCGAGGCGAAATGCGTTTCGACTGCCTGGGACAACAGCAACACGCCGAGTTCGGGCAGCCTCTCTCGAAGCTCCATCGCAGCAGCCGCGCCTTCGTGGGTGAAGGTCGGCGGCATCCTGATGTCGATGATGGCGACATCGGGTTGCCACCGATCGACAGCAGCCACAAGTTCTGCGGCGTCGCACGCTGTCGCGCAGATCTCTACGCCGCTCTCGCGCAGGAGTCGCGCCAGTCCCTCCCTCAGGAGGACCGAGTCGTCGGCGATCACAACCCGCATGGAATCTCCGCTTCGATCCGGGTGCCACTTGGTTGGAGGTCGCGTACCGCGAACGTTCCGCCCAAGGCGGCCACGCGATCAGAAAGGCCCTGCAGACCAGGGCCGTGATTGTTGGCGCCGCCCGCTCCGGCGTCGGAAACGCTGACCCGAACCGCGCCGCGCTCGTGCTTGATCACGATCTGGATGGTGTCGACGACGGCGTGCTTGACGGCGTTCGATACGCCTTCGGCGATGACGAACCAGGCGGCGCCTTCGATCCCGGCGTCGAATCTCTCATCGACGATGTCCGTGATGAGCCGGATCGGGATCCGACCGGCCAGCTCGTCGACGGCCGCTGACAGTCCACCCCCGGCCAGCGAGGCCGGTTGTTGGCCATGCGCAAGATCTCGCAGCTCCTGGACGGCGAGGCCGAGGTCGATGACCGCACGGTCGGCCTCATCGCGAAGTAGCTCATCCGAACCGTTGACCCTTGCTGACTGGATCTGCAGCGCGATCGCAAGAAGACGCTGCTGCGCTCCGTCATGGAGATCGCGCTCCATCCGGCGCCGCTCTGCCAGGTGCGCGCCGGCGAGACGGGATCTGGAATTGCTGACCTCGCGGAGCTGCCAGCCGAGCTTCGCCAGGAGACCGAGGTTGTCGATCTCAGCTGCTGCCTCGCGGGCGATTGCTTCGACCACACTGCGTTCGGTACGGAGCGGGTCGAACTCGATCTTGGCTGTGACGGCACGTCGACGCACGACGTCCACAACATTGGTGCCGGGTAGAACCGGCTGCCCGCCTGTGCTGACCCAGGTGGCCTCACCGCCCTCGGCCGTAAACAGGATGCGGGCGTTCGGGTCGCCCAAGGCGAGTGCCACCAGCCGCTCGAGATCCGGGTTGTCCTCAGTCAGCCCGGCGCGCACCAGCCGAACCGCATCGAACCGGCGGCGGTTGAAGCGCCGGTCGATCCCGGTTCGCGCCCATCGATAGCCAGGCAGCGCGACCGCGGCAGCTGCCAGCGTCGAGGCGATCGTCGTGAGCGTTGAACCACTTTCAATAGGGATGCTCCGGGTGAGTACGAACGTGACACCGCCGTAGATCGAGATGACCGAAGCCGAGGCGATGCCGTACGCCCCGGCATCACTCAGGACGCGTTCGACGTCGTACAGGCGGTACTTCGCGACGGAGAATCCGGCTCCCACCGCCAGGGCGGCGATGCCGACCGAGATCGCACCGCCTGCCAACGTCTCATAGTGTGCGTACGCCGCGAGGAAAGAGCCGACCACGCAGATGGGTAGTGGTGCGACTCCGACAACGAGCCAGAGCATCTGCTGTCGCTCGACGCCTTGTGAGCGCCTGAATCGGAGCACGAGGACAACAACGGAAGCAAGCAGGCACGAACAGAGAACCAGGATCGCTGCGCTCGCCACCACTGCGAGCGGTCCCGCAAGGCTCTTCACCGCCAGCGGACTGACCAGGCCGGCGTTCTCGCCCTCGATCGGGGTGGACCGCAGAAACGCCGCCACCTCGAAGCCGCCGGCGGACAGGACCGTCAACCGGGCCAGCCACCACAGCCGGGGAGAGAGCGGTCTCCCCGTCGGTGTGAGCTGGAGGATCAACGCCACGAACAGGAACCACCACACGAAGATCGAGTCACCGAGCACCGCGGCCGTTCCCCCGAGAGGCCAGCCGTCCGGCTCTGCACGGAGCGCAAGGTTGGCGAAGGAGTCGAAGAACCCGCCGGCGCCGATCGACGTCGCAAGCCCGAGGAAGAGCCAGCCGACCCCATGGCGGGGCACTCTGAACGTGAGTACGACACCGACGGCCCAGCACGTCAGCTCCGCGGCGAGAAAGGGAACAGTGGAGCTCGAGTTCCAGGACACGAGGTCGGTGCGACCTGCCGCGGTCAGCTGGTTCTCGACCAGCGCGATCCCGATCAGCAGCAATGGAGTCAGCAACCACGCAAGCGTGCGCCCGATCCATAGAGTCGCCGATGTCCTCACTCGGTCATGTTCGCAGCAGTTGCGGGGTGGGACACCCATGTCCACGGTGTTGACCCGCTCGGCGGGGTGAGTCCGGTGCAGACCCTGACGCGAAGACTGGAGGCTGCCCCGTGGAGTCGCCCGCCGCCCGAGTGAAGTCTTGGGGTCAGGCCGGATGTGCCGGTGATTGCAGCACGAGGGGGAACCTCTCATGACCGCTCCAGCAGACCGCCATGCACGCGTCGCCTCGATCGCTTCCGGACTCTTCGCGGTGTCGATGTTCCTGTGTGTCGCGAGCGTGAACGTTCCGTACAAGGCAAGCGACAGCAACGTCCTGAGTTGGTGGCAGGACCCGGCGAACCTGACATCGACGATCGCGTCGCTGTTCTTCACCACGAGCGCGGCCGTCTTGTTCATCGTGGTTGCCAATCACCTTCGAGCCGTCGCATCGAACGCCGAGGGTGAGGTGACACCGCTGGCCGCGTTCGGGCACTCGATGGCTGCGGCGTTCTGCAGTGTCATGCTCGTCGTGGCCGCCATGCGCGGCGTCGTCGGCAGGCTCGTCAAGGTCGACGGCGACCCGCTGCCCGGCCTTGGCGTGCTGCGGTTCTCCACCAGCCTCGGCTACGCGTTGCTCGGCACCGGCGCGATGGGGGTGCTCGGCCTTTCGATCCTCGCGACATCCGTCGTGGTGCTCAGGTCTCGGTGCCTCGCAAGGTGGGTCGGAATCGTCGGGATCGTCTGCGCAGTCCTGACTCTTGGCGCATCCGCGGCAATGCTGGCATCGATCGCGACGCCCGTCGTCATCGTCTGGGCTTTCTCGATCGCGGTCGCCATGTGGAGGCGCCCCGCGGCGGCTCGGGCTTTCGTTGCGCACGAGGTCGTCACGGCCTGATGACCTCGGTGGCGCCGCTGTCGATGCATCAACTGCTGACGGCGGAGTCGCCCTCGTCCACAGGGGAGCAGGTCGGGGGCTGCAGGAGCGTCAGGTCGCCCTACCGTTGACGAGCAGGCGCCGGGTCGGCCGGCCCTCAGACGTCATCGGAGGTTCAGTCATGGCAGGCGGCATCAAGGTCACACCGGAGCAGCTGCAGATGTTGTCGGGCAACGTGCAGAAGGGCTCAGGGCAGATCGACGGCACGCTGTCGTCTCTCAGTGGCCAGATCTCGCCGCTGGTGGCCGGCGACTGGGGCGGCGCGGCATCGCAGCAGTTCAACGCCCTGTGGACCAAGTGGCAGCGATCCGCCCGCGACCTCAACTCCGCTCTCGAGGGGATCAGCCACCTGCTGTCCAAGGCCGGCACTCACTACGCCGACGCCGAGCGCAGCATCGCGAGCAGCTTCCAGGCCTGACCAGGCGGGATGGCCGGTCACCTCGCGCATTTCGTTGCCCTGGCTTAACCCACGTGTCCGTCGACCAGTTCCTGACCGTCCCACGTCGACAGGCAGAACGGGTGGCCCGCAGGGTCGGCGTACACGATGCAGTGATCGGAGTTGGGCTGGAAGTCGAGCAGCGTGGCCCCGGCGGCGAGGACCCGTTCTGCTGTCGCCTCGAGGTCGTCGACGAAGAAGTCCAGGTGCATCTGCATGGGTACGTCTTTCCCGGGCCACTCCGGCGGTCGGAAGTCGTCGACCTGCTGGAAGGCGATGGAGCCGATGGAGCCGTTCGAGCCGGTGACCGCCGCCCAGTGCGAGGTGCCCTGCGCGACCCCGTTGGTAATCTCGGCATAGAACTGCGCCAGGGCCAGCGCATCGGGTGCGTTCACCGTGGTCCCGTTCAGCCTGATGCGGTCGGACATCAGTCGCCCACCGTGTCCTTGTACTCCGGGGTGAGCTCGGTCCAGCGCTTGTGCCAGGCCGGGGCCGGCGTCTGCTCCGACCAGCCGCCGACGTGTGCGTGGCCATCACTTGCAAGCGAACGCCCGAGGTCCTCGAGGTGGACCTGCCAGCCGGCTCCGTAGAAGTGCAGCGAGTCGATCGGCAGACCGCGCTCCTCGACCATCAGCTTGGTCCGAGAGCCCTCCTCGGTGAGCCAGGCCTCGAGCTGGGACTCGTCGTCCGTGCCCGGCTCCGTCGTCAGCAACAGATGGTGAGGTGCGTCGCAGACCTCGATCCGTGCCGGCCCGCTCCATGTGCTCGTGAAGACGGCGTGGACCGTCCCACCTTCGCGGAGGTCGCCGGACACTTCCGCGATCCAGCGCGCAAGTCGCTCGGGGGTCGTGCACGCCGCCCACAGATCTTGGATGTCGGTGTCGTACACGTCCTCGACGCGCACCGCTCCACGCGTTTCGTCGAGTGCGCGCGTCGTCCCGATGATTCTCATATCTGCGCCTTCTTTCCTCGTGCGATCTCCGTGTGCAGGGCATCGAGCCGGTTGTGCCAGAGCGCGCGGTATTCCTCCAGCCACTCGTCAACCTCGACGAGCGCCTCCGGCCGCAGGCTGTAGATCCTCCGCTGGGACTCCTGGCGGACCTCGACGAGCCCGGCCTCGCGCAGAACTCGCAAGTGTCGGGACACGCCGGGCCGAGCGATCGGCAGTGCGCCAGCCAGCTCACCGGCCGTCGCCGGATGGTCCCGCAGGATCTCCAGCACCGTGCGACGGCTGTGGTCGGCCAATGCCTGCATCACCGCGTCCATCCCGGCAACGTACCCGAACAGTTACGTAACCGCAAGGGTACGCTTACGCTGCACTGACCTGCCGTCCTCCCCATGTGCTGCTTGGGGTCAATCCACAGGGCCGGATTTCCGGTATTGCCCCGGTATGCGTCGTCCCCGTAGGGTCGCCGCACCTTGACCAGCGGAAAGCCGCCGCTGGCTCATCGGATCCGTCTCGCGGGGGAGGCATCGTGGGTGCGGTCGACATCATCGACGCGGAGGTACGCGCGCTCATCCGCCGGCTCGGTGTGGATCCAGCGCGCGAGCCCGCCAGCGTCCGATCGCTGATCGACGACGTTCTGACGGACTACGAGGTACGAGCCCTCAGCGCGACCCTGCCCGCATTGGGCGACCGCCATCGGGTTGCTCGGGTCGTGCACGACTCAGTGGCCGGGTTCGGCCCGCTGCAGCGGTTCCTGGACGACCCCGAGGTCGAGGAGATCTGGGTCAACGGCCCGGGCCGGGTGTTCGTCGCCCGGCGTGGCCGCAGCGAGTTGACGACGACGATCCTCACCGCGGCGCACGTGCAGGAGTTGGTCGAGCGCATGTTGAAGTCCTCGGGGCGCCGGGTCGACCTGTCCACCCCTTTCGTCGACGCGATGCTGCCCGACGGATCTCGGCTGCACGTCGTCATCCCCGACATCACCCGGCAGCACTGGGCAGTCAACATCCGCAAGTTCGTCCTGCAGGCCAACACCCTCGACGAACTGGTCGCTCTCGGCTCACTCACCCAGGCCGCCGCGGGCTTCCTCGAAGCCGCCGTCGCGGCGGGACTCAACCTCATCGTCTCCGGCGGCACCCAGGCCGGCAAGACGACGCTGCTCAACTGTCTGGCTGCGGCCATTCCGGCCGGCGAGCGGGTGATCTCCTGCGAGGAAGTCTTCGAACTGCAGATCGACTTGCCCGACGTGGTCGCCATGCAGACTCGGCAGGCCAATCTCGAGGGCACCGGCGAGATCCAGCTGCGGCGACTGATCAAAGAGGCGCTTCGCATGCGCCCGTCGCGGATCATCGTGGGCGAAGTACGCCAGGAAGAGTGCCTCGACCTGCTCATCGCACTCAATTCCGGGCTGCCGGGGATGTGTTCCATCCACGCCAACTCCGCCCGCGAAGCGGTCAGCAAGATGTGCACACTGCCGCTGCTCGCGGGTGAGAACGTCGGCCACGCCTTCGTCGTGCCGACCGTCGCCAGCAGTGTCGATCTGGTCGTGCACACCCGCGCCGACGCCGCTGGACATCGCCGCGTCACCGAGATCGTCGCCGTGCCCGGCCGTGCCGAGGGTGCGGTCATCGAGACCGCCGACCTGTTCACCCTTCGCGGCGACCAGTTGGCTCGCGCCGAGGGTTTCCCTCCTCATCCCGAGCGATTCGCCCGGGCCGGGATCGACCTGATGGCGGTGCTGGGAGCCGGGCAAGCGGAGCGACGGCTCTGATGGGCGCATTCCTCGGCCTGTTGCTCGGAGTAGG
>JBAVXU010000225.1:0-9315 GCA_049698415.1 Mycobacteriales bacterium | reverse complement strand
CCCGGGTCCGCTGCGTGGCGCCGGTGGCAGCCAGCACGACGACGGCGGCGACGGCGGTCAGCGCGTCGATGCGCTCACCGAGGAGCAGGGCCGCCCAGCCCAGGGTCAGCACGGGTTGCGCGAGTTGAAGTTGGCCGATCCGGGCCACCCCGCCCATTCCGAGCCCGCGGTACCACCAGACGAAGCCGATGAACATGCTGAAGGTCGAGACATAGGCGAAGCCCAACCAGGCGGACAGGCCAGGGTTCTGCGGCGGGTGGGTGAGGACGGTGTAGACGGATACGGGCAGCAGCACCGGAGCGGCGAGGACGATGGACCAGCCGATCACCTGCCAACCCGGCATCGTGCGGCTGAGCGCACCACCCTCGGCATAACCGACGCCGACGATGGCGATCGCGACGAGCATGATCAGGTCCGACGGTGTGGGCCGGCCGGCGCCGCGGACAGCGGCGAACACCAGGACCGCGACGAGACCGGCCAGCGCGGCGATCCAGAAGCCTCGGCTGGGCCGTTCGTCGCCTTTGGCAACGGCTGCGACGGCCGTAGCGGCCGGCATCAACCCGGCGATGATGGCCACGTGCGCGGTGCTCACGTGATCGAGGGCCACGGCCGAGAGCAGGGGGAACCCGACGACGACGCACGCGCTGACGATCGCCAGCCGGCGCCACTGCGACCTGGTCGGGATGGGGGCGCGGGTGACGATGAGGGCCACGCCGGCGATCGCTGCGGCGACCACCGCACGACCGAGTCCGGTCAGGACCGGGCCGAAGGCCGGGAGGGCGGCCTTGGTCGCGGGGAAGCTGAGACTGAAGGCGACCACCCCCGCCGCGCCCCATCCCCACGCCGGAATCGCTCGACGCTGGAGAGGAGTAGCGCTACTCTGAACTCTCATGTCCAAGAGTAGCAGTACCCACCTGCTGACGGCCGAGCTACGCCGTCTGGTTCAGGCCGGCCGTCCTGGCGACTCGCTGCCCTCGACCCGCGACCTCGTGGCGAGGTTCCGGGTGAGCCCGGTGACGGTGTCGCGAGCCGTCGCCACCGTCGCCGCCGAGGGCCTGCTCGTGAGCGAGCCCGGTCGCGGGACCTTCGTGGCCGCCGATGACCGCGAGCCCCGGGTCGCCGCCGACCTGGGCTGGCAGACCGTGGCACTGGCCGAGCGGGTGGTCGATGCCGGCGAGGCGGGTCGTCTGCTGCAGATCCCCGAGCCGGGCCAACTCGTCCTCAACAGTGGCTACGTCGACGCGTCGCTGCAGCCGACGCATGCGCTGGGTGAAGCACTGGCGCGGGCCGGGCGCCGACCCGGCGCCTGGGGCCGCGCACCGGTATCCGGCATCGCCGAACTTCGCACCGCCATGGGCGCACTTGCCGGAGCCGATCCCGCGGACGTGCTCATCGTGCCCGGCGGGCAGGCCGGGCTGTCGACAGCGTTCCGCGCGCTGGCCTCGCCCGGCTCCCCGGTGCTGGTGGAGTCCCCGACCTATCAAGGAGCGCTTGCGGTCGCCCGCGCCGCCGGGCTGCGCCCGGTGCCGGTGCCCGCAGACTGTGACGGCGTGCGCCCGGAACACCTCGACCAGGCCTTCGCGATGACCGGGGCAAAGCTGTTCTACGCCCAGCCGACCTTCGCGAACCCCACCGGAGCGGTACTGCCGCCCGAGCGCCGGGCCGCCGTTCTCGATGTCGTACGCGCCCGTGGCGCCTTCCTCATCGAGGACGACTACGCCCGCGAGTTGGCCCTCGGGGCTCCCGCACCGCGGCCGCTGTTGCACGACGACACCGACGGCCACGTCGTGCACCTCTCGTCGCTGTCCAAGGTTGTCGCGCCGAGCCTGCGCATCGGCGCGCTCATCGCCCGCGGCCCGGCACTGGCCAGGCTCCGCGCACTGCGCACCGTCGACGACTTCTTCGTCGGCCGGCCGCTGCAGGAAACCGCCGTCGAGTTGCTCGCATCCGCTGCATGGCCACGGCACTTGAGCCGGTTGCGGCGGACGCTGGCGTTGCGGCGCGACGCGCTGGTGGAGGCGGTGCGTTCCGAGTTGCCGAACGTCAACATCGAGCGGGTGCCTCAGGGCGGCCTGCACCTGTGGCTGCGGCTGCCCGACGGCCTCGACGACACCGACGTCGCCGCCGGCTGCGCCCGGCGCGGCCTGCTGGTCAGCCCGGGTACGCCGTACCACGCCGGCGAGCCGCCCGCCCCCTACCTTCGGCTCACCTACGGAGGCGCCGACATCGCCGACCTGCAATGCGGCGTGGAAGTGCTTGCCGCGGTGCTGCGCACCGGCTGAGCATTGCGCGCGCGGCGCTGCGAGGAGCGCCGGGTCGACTCGGGCAGACTGGCCGGGTGGCTGGATTGCTGGACGGGCTGGCGAATTCCAGCGGCTGGTGGCTCTACGTCGTGCTCGGCGCGCTCGCCTTCGGCGAGGCCGCGATCTTTCTGGGAGTCGTGCTCCCCGGCGAGACGGCACTGCTGGTGGGTGGATTCCTCTGCCACCAGGGCACGCTGAGCCTCCCGATCATGATCGTGGTGGCAGTGGGCTGCGCGATCGCCGGTGACTCGGTGGGCTACGAGGTCGGCCGCCGACTGGGACCGCGGATACGCATCTCGCGGGCCGGTCGGCGGATCGGGCCCGAGCGCTGGGATCGCGCCGGGCAGTTCCTGACCCGGCACGGCGGCAAGGCGGTGTTCTTCGGCCGCTCGATCGCGCTGTTGCGAGCGCTCGTTCCGACGCTGGCCGGTGCGGCGCGGATGCCGTACGCCACGTTCCTCCCGTGGAACGCAGCCGGCGGCCTGGTGTGGGGAGCCGGCTGCGTGATGCTGGGGTACCTGTTCGCCGCGTCGCTGAGCACGCTCGAGCGCTATCTGCGGATCAGCGGTGGGGTGATCCTCGTCATCGTCGTGCTGCTGGCAGTTGTCGCCCATCTGGTCCGGCGGCGGCGTTCGGGCCACTCGTAGGCGGCGACTCGTCACGGCCGGCGCACCGTTAGGGTCCGACCATGGCCGACGTGAGCGTACGACCGGCCACGGCTGCCGACGCCGGTGAGATCGCCCGGATCCAGCTCGTCACCTGGCGCACCGCCTACGCAGACGTGGTCCCGGCCCGAGTCCTCGACCGGCTGACCGCCGAGGACGTCGCGGCCACCTGGGTCGAGGCGGTGGAGAACCCGCCGTCGGCGCGGCATCGGGTGCTGATCGCCCTCGAGCAGGACTTGCCGGTGGGATTCGTGGCGGTGGCGCCGGCTGTCGACGAAGGGCACGACCCGACAAAGACCGGCTTGGTCACGACGCTGCTCGTCGAACCTCGGTGGGGGCGGCGCGGCCACGGCAGCCGCCTGCTCGCGGCCAGCGTCGAGTTGCTCCGGGCAGACGCTGCCGACATCGCGCTCACCTGGGTGTTCGACCGCGATCCGGCCTCGCGGAAGTTCTACGAGTCGGCCGGGTGGGCGGCGGACGGGGCGGCGAGATACCTGGACATGGACGGCCAGATGGTCACCGAGGTTCGCCTTCATACGTCGCTGACCGAGCCGGCCGATACGCCTGAACCTCCGGGCGCACCATGAGTCGCGCGGCGGTCACCACCAGCCAGCCGAACGCGGTGACCAGCAGAACGCGCTCGACGGTCGCGCTCAGAACGCCATGGGTCGCGAACAGCAGGAGGACTGCGAGCAGCGCCATCAGAGAACTGGACGCGGTCAACGCGGCCAGCGAGGAGCGCCGGAGCACCCTGTCGGCGCACCGGCGCCACATCAGGTACATCGCGAGGGCCAGCGTGAGGAACGCCGCGGCGTTGATGAAGAAGTGCAGCGCGTTGGCCGGGCCGCCGCCGGATTCCACGACCGGGATCGGGCAGCCCGCGTCACACGGCAGCACAAAGGACGTACCCAACATGAGTGATGCGGCGACGACGTAGCCCGCCGCTGCGGCCTTGGGCACCGCCAGGTGCACACTGAGCCCGAGCAAAGCGGCCGCCACCGCCGAGGCGAGGATGGCCCAGCGGTACACCGAGGCCGCGGGTGCGCCGACGGCGCCGAGCTGGCTGAGGAAGTCGGTGGAGGAGAACTCCGGTGTGCGCCCCAGAGCGACGGCGAGCGCCACCACGAAACAGGCCGCTCCCAGCAGGCTCGACCCTGCCGCCAGGCGTATGCCTGCCACTCGCCGCGTGCCTGCCGAACGTCGTTGCGGCAGCGGCGGCATCAATCGTCGAGCAGGGACTCGATGCCGATCGTCAGACCGGGACGTTGCAGGACCTCCCGAACGGCGAGCAGCACGCCGGGCATGAACGACGCGCGGTCGTGGGAGTCGTGGCGGATCGTGAGCGTCTCGCCGGCGGCGCCCAGCAGCACCTCCTGATGCGCCACCAACCCGGGCAGGCGCACCGAATGGATGTGGACACCGTCGACCACCGCGCCGCGCGCACCCTCGAGAGCCGATGTCGTCGCGTCGGGCATGTCACCCGACTCGGCGGCCGCGCGCGCGGCCGCGACCAGCTCGGCAGTGCGCCGGGCGGTGCCGCTCGGCGCATCAGCCTTGCCGTCGTGGTGCAGCTCGACGATCTCGACGGATGCGAAGTGCTTGGCCGCCCGAGCGGCGAAATCCATCATGAGGACGGCGCCGATGCCGAAGTTGGCAGCGATCACGACGCCGACGGGCTGCGGTGCGGCCTCGACCCACGCGCGTACGGTCTCGAGCCGTTCGGTGTCGAAACCCGTGGTGCCGACGACGATGTGGATGCCCTCGTCGATGCACCACCTGATGTTGTCCATGACGACGTCGGGGTGGGTGAAGTCGACGACCACCTCAGCGCCGGCGTCCGAGACGAAGTTGAGGATGTCGCCGACGTCGACCATGGCGACGAGATCGAGGTCCTCGGCCCGGTCGACCGCCCGGCAGACCTCGGTGCCCATCCGGCCGCGGGCGCCGAGCACCCCGACCCGGATCGGCTCGGCCCGGTCGTCGTCGCTCATGAGGCCACCGCCGATGCGAAGTCCTGGTCGCCGAAGGGGCCGATGGCGCCCAGCGACAGCGGTTGTCCGAGCAGGTCCGCCGCGACCTGACGCACGTCGTCGGGCGTGACCGCGTCGATCCGGGCGATGAGGTCGTCGACCTCCAAGATGTCGCCGTACACGAGCTCTCCTTTGCCGATGCGGCTCATCCGCGAGCCGCTGTCCTCGAGACCGAGCACGAGACCGCCTTTGAGCTGGCCGCGACCGCGCTCCACCTCGGCATCGGTCAGCCCCTTGGTGGCCGCGAGGTCGAGTTGTTCGCGGATGAGTGTCAGCACACGGTCAGCATTGTCCGGAGCGCAGCCGGCGTACACCCCGAAGACCCCTGCATCTGCGTATTGCGAGGCGAAGGAGTAGACGGAGTAGGCAAGGCCGCGCTTCTCGCGGATCTCCTGGAACAGCCGGCTGCTCATACCGCCACCGAGCGCGCTGTTGAGGACGCCCAGCGCGAAGCGCCGATCGTCGTGCCGCCCGAGGCCACGACCGCCGAGCAGCAGGTGGGCTTGTTCGGTCGGCCGCTCGGCGATCTCGACGGCAGACGGGCGGACGGGGACCCGGCGCGCAGACGGACGGGGCAGGTCGGGTACGGCCTCGTCGGCGATGAGCCCGGACGAGGCGAATGCCCGGCGAACCAGGCGTACGACCTTGGAGTGTTCGAGGTTGCCGGCCGCCGCGACCACCATCGAGGGCACGCGGTAGCGGCGCTTGTAGAACCCGGCCACCTGTTCGCGGCGCATGGCTCTGATCGAATCGACGGTGCCGATGACCGGGCGCCCGAGCGGGTGATCACCGAACACCGCCTCGCCGAACACGTCGTGCACCACGTCACCGGGGTCGTCGTCGTGCATGGCGATCTCCTCGAGGATCACGCCGCGCTCGACTTCGAGGTCGTCGCTGGTGATGAGAGAAGCCGACACCATGTCACTGATGACGTCGACGGCCAGCGGCATGTCGGCGTCGAGCACCCTGGTGAAGTAGCAGGTGTACTCCTTGGCGGTGAACGCGTTCATCTCACCGCCGATGGCATCCATCGTCGAGGAGATCTCCAGCGCGCTGCGCCGCTTGGTGCCCTTGAAGAGCAGATGCTCGAGGAAGTGCGACGAGCCACCGAGCGATGGTGCTTCGTCGCGGGAGCCGATGCCGACCCAGATCCCGAACGCCACCGACCGCATCGCCGGCAGCGCTTCGGTGATCACCCGCAGGCCGCCCGGCAGGACGGTACGGCGGATGGTCCCGCCGTAGCGCCCCGCGGACAGGGTCTGGGTCGACCCGGGCTTCTGCAGCCCGGCCGGGCGTGTCACGCCCCGGAAGACTCGGCTGGCGCGCCGGAAGCGTCGCCGGCACCCCCGGCAGCCACGGCTTCCTTGACGGGCACGAGGCTGATCTTGCCGCGCGCGTCGATCTCGGTGATCTCGACCTGGAGCTTGTCGCCGACGTTGACGACGTCCTCGACCTTGCCGATGCGCTTGCCGTTGCCCAGCTTGGAGATGTGCACCAGCCCGTCCTTGCCGGGAATGAGCGAGACGAACGCGCCGAACGGTGCCGTCTTGACGACGGTGCCGAGGAAGCGCTCCCCCACCTTGGGCATCACCGGGTTGGCGATCTGGTTGATCTTGTCGACGGCGGCCTGAGCGGACGGCCCGTCCGAGGCTCCGACGTAGATCGTGCCGTCGTCGTCGATGCTGATGTCGGCGCCGGTCTCGTCCTGGATCGAGTTGATCATCTTGCCCTTGGGGCCGATGACCTCGCCGATCTTGTCCACCGGGATCTTCACCGTGGTGACCCGGGGGGCGTACGGGCTCATCTCGTCGGGCCCGTCGATCGCCTCGGCCATCACCTCGAGGATCGCCAGCCGGGCGTCCTTGGCCTGGGCCAGCGCGCCGGCCAGCACATCGGACGGGATCCCGTCGAGCTTGGTGTCGAGCTGCAGCGCCGTGACGAACTCCTTGGTGCCGGCGACCTTGAAGTCCATGTCGCCGAAGGCGTCCTCAGCACCGAGGATGTCGGTCAGCGCGACGTACTGCGTCTTGCCGTCGACCTCGTCGGAGATGAGGCCCATTGCGATGCCCGCAACCGGTGCCTTGAGGGGCACACCGGCGTTGAGCAGCGCCATCGTGGAGGCGCAGACCGAACCCATCGAGGTCGAGCCGTTGGAGCCGAGAGCCTCGGAGACCTGCCTGATGGCGTACGGGAACTCCTCGCGGCTGGGCAGGACCGGCATGATGGCCCGCTCGGCGAGTGCACCGTGACCGATCTCGCGGCGCTTGGGCGAACCCACCCGGCCGGTCTCACCGGTGGAGTACGGCGGGAAGTTGTAGTTGTGCATGTAGCGCTTGCGGGTCTCGGGCGACAGCGTGTCGAGCATCTGCTCCATCCGGAGCATGTTGAGGGTGGTGACCCCGAGGATCTGGGTCTCACCGCGCTCGAACAGTGCTGAGCCGTGCACCCGCGGGATCACGTCGACCTCGGCTGAGAGCTGCCGGATGTCGGCGAGCCCGCGGCCGTCCAGGCGTACGTGGTCGCGCAGGATGCGCTGGCGGACCAGCTTCTTGGTGAGCGCCCGGACAGCGCCGGAGATCTCGTTCTCGCGGCCGGCGAAGTCGGGACCGACCTGCTCCTTGGCCTGCTCCTTGACCCGGTCCAACTCTGCCTCGCGGTCGAGCTTGTCGGCGATGGTGAGGGCCTGGCCGAGCTGGTCGCCCACGGCGGACTCGACGGCTGCGAGCACGTCGTCGGAGTACTCGAGGAAGCGGGGGTAGTCCTTGGTCGGCTTGGCTGCGTGTCCGGCCAACTCGTTCTGCGCCGCGACCAGCGACTTGATGGTCGGCTTGGCGGCTTCGAGGCCACTGGCCACGACGTCCTCGGTCGGCGCGGACGCGCCGTTCTGCACCTTGACGAAGGCGGCCGGGGTGGCCTCGGCCTCGACCATCATGATCGCGACGTCGCCGTCGTCGAGCACGCGGCCGGCGACGACCATGTCGAAGGTCGCCTCCTCGAGCTCGGTCCGGGTCGGGAACGCGACCCAGTCACCGTTGATGTAGGCCACCCGGGTGGCGCCGATCGGGCCCGAGAAGGGCAGGCCGGCCAGCTGGGTGGACATCGACGCGGCGTTGATCGCGACGACGTCGTAGATGGAGTCGGGGTCGAGCGCCATGATCGTGCAGACGACCTGGATCTCGTTGCGCAGGCCCTTGGCGAACGACGGGCGCAGCGGACGGTCGATAAGCCGGCAGGTGAGGATCGCGTCCTCCGTCGGCCGGCCCTCCCTGCGGAAGAACGAACCGGGGATCCGGCCCAGGGAATACATGCGCTCCTCGACGTCGACCGTCAGCGGGAAGAAGTCGAGATTGTCCTTGGGCTTCTTCGACGCGGTCGTCGCGGCGAGCACCATGGTGTCGCCGAGATATGCCACGGCAGAGCCGGCGGCCTGGCGGGCCAGGCGGCCGGTCTGGAACCGGACCTCTCTGGCGGGATAGGTGCCGTTGTCGATCTTGGCTACGGATTCGTACGTGGTGTCCGACAAGGCGGACCTCCTAGGTCTTGCAAAGCCGGAGCCCGACAGTCCCGGCGAGTACGTGCCGGCCGGTCTTCGATCGAAGCTCTCGGGATGCTCTCCCGGGGGCCACTACCGAGGACCGACTCTGCGGCTGCCCTCGTGGGCGTCGAGCGGATCCGGCTCGGTCGGCTCGTACGACGGATGTCGTACGAGAAGGGGTGGAGCAGGCTACCGGCGCAGGCCGAGCTTCTCGATCAGCGACCGGTAGCGGTTGATGTCGGTCTTGGCCAGATACTTCAGCAGCCGGCGACGCCGGCCGACGAGCAGCAACAGGCCACGCCGGCTGTGGTGATCGTGCTTGTGCAGCTTGAGGTGTTCGGTGAGGTCGGCGATCCGCCTGGACAGCATGGCGACCTGTACCTCGGGAGATCCGGTGTCGCGCTCGACCGTGGCGTGTTCGGTCATGATTTGCTTCTTGGTCTCGCTGGCGAGCGGCAACTGATCTCCTGACAGATTCTGTGGTCCGCGGTCTAGCCCACGCGGACAAGCGGGTGCGCACCGAAAACTCCGGCGCACATCCAGGCTACCAGCCGCCGCGCTGACGGGGAAACGCCCTGGTCAGGCGGGGCCGGACCTCAGCAGGTGAGCCTGGTCACGTCACCAGGCTGCGGGTCAGGGCAACATCCTGGGCCATTTGCGCCTGCAGCTGCGCCACGTCGTCGAACTTCTCCATGCCGCGCAGGCGGGCGACGAAATCGAGCGCGACCTGCTCGCCGTACAAGTCTCCGTCAAAGTCCAGGACGAACGCCTCGACCCTGCGC
>JBAVXU010000224.1:0-1509 GCA_049698415.1 Mycobacteriales bacterium | reverse complement strand
GCGCCGTCCCCACGGCCGAGATCTGCTCCCCGAGCGCCTGCCAGTCGCCGTAGACGGAGTGGAAGTCGTCGCGCCGGTCGGCGCTGCGTCCGTCGGTGTCGATGGTTGCGTGCAGGTCGACCCGGCCCGCCGAGGCGAAGCCACCGTCGGGCTCCTGCCACGGTCGGCCGGCCAGCGTCGCCCCCGGATCGGCCAGCCCGTCCGGGCCGGCGAGAGCACGCACGTGCGGCACCAGCCGCGGGTCCAGCCAGGGCTCGGAGAGGTACGGCGGATAGGCGCTCAGCCGCTCGGCGAGCACGAACCCGGCCGCGGCACTTTGAGCGGCCAATTCGTCGATCTGTGGCCACGGCCGCTCGGGATTGACGTGGTCGGGCGTCACCGGCGAAACGCCGCCCCAGTCGTCGATCCCGGCGCGCAGCAGCAGGTCGTACTGGCCGTCGACGAGGTTGGGCGGTGCCTGGATGCGCATCGACGGTCCCAGGACGAGCCGGGCCACCGCCACGGTTGCGGCCAGGTCAGCCAGGTCGGCGTCCGCGACGTCGCGCATCGCGGTGTCGGGCTTGGCCCGGAAGTTCTGCACGATGACTTCCTGGATCCCGGAGTACGACCTGGCAACCCGGCGGATCGCGAACAGTGACTCGGCGCGCTCCAGCGGGGTCTCGCCGATCCCGATGAGGATGCCGGTGGTGAAGGGCACCGCGAGCCGGCCGGCATCCTCGAGCACACGCAGGCGGACGGCCGGTTCCTTGTCGGGTGAGCCGAAGTGCGGGCCGTCGGGTTGCGACCAGAGCCGGGTCGCCGTCGTCTCGAGCATCATCCCCATCGAGGGCGCTACGGGCTTGAGGCGCTGCAACTCGGTCCACGACAGCACGCCGGGATTCAGGTGCGGCAGCAGCCCGGTCTCCTCGAGCACCGCGATGGCGCACGCGCGTACGTAGTCCAAAGTGGACGAGTACCCGCGCGCGTCGAGCCACTCGCGAGCGGCCGGCCACCGCTCCTCGGGCCGGTCGCCCAGGGTGAACAGCGCCTCCTTGCACCCTGCCGCTGCCCCACGCCGAGCGATGTCGAGCACTTCGTCGCGCTCGAGATAGGCGGCGGGCACCCGGTGCGGGACGGTCACGAACGTGCAGTAGTGACAGCGGTCCCGGCACAGCCTGGTGAGCGGGATGAACACCTTGCGGGAGTACGTCACCACACCGGGACGACCGGCAGCGAGCAGCCCCGCGTCGCGTACCCGCGATGCGCTGGCAAGCAGGTCGCCGAGGTCCTCGCCACGGGCACGGAGCAGCACGGCGGCTTCGGTGGAGTCGAGCGTCACCGCGTCGCGGGCCCGCCGCAGCGCCCGGCGCAGCGCGGAATCCGAGGTCACCGACCCAGCCTAGGTGCGCGACGGGGAGGGCGCCGATCCGGTGCCACCGGGACCCGATTGTCGTTCCTCGCACGGGGCGGCAGAGTGGACCGATGCAACTTCGCGTGTTCACCGAGCCCCAGCAGGGCGCGACCTACGAC
>JBAVXU010000223.1:0-7729 GCA_049698415.1 Mycobacteriales bacterium | reverse complement strand
GGCATCCGACGGCACCTCGATGCGCTGCTGTCTGCGGGCCGGGTCACCAGTCGTGACCAGCCGATTCGCGGTCAGCGCGGCCGGGGCCGCCCCGCGCGCGTATTCGCGCTCACCGACGCGGGGCGCGACACATTCCCGCACACCTACGACGATCTGGCCACGGCCGCCCTGCGGCATCTGGCCAGCCACGGTGGCGTCGCGGCCGTGGAGCGGTTCGCCGCAGAGCGGGTCGCGGCGCTCGAGGACCGGTGCCGGGAGGCCATGTCCGGTGCGGCCGACGAGCCCGAGGCGCGCGCGGAGGCGCTGGCCGAAGCGCTGTCCCGCGAGGGCTATGCCGCGAGTGCGACAGCGATCGCGAGCGGCGGCCAGCTGTGCCAGCATCACTGCCCGGTCGCGCACGTGGCCACCGAGTTCCCCCAACTGTGTGAGGCCGAGACGCAGGCGATCTCGCGCCTGCTCGGCACGCACGTCCAACGTCTTGCCACCATCGCGCACGGCGATGGTGTCTGCACCACGCACATCCCCGCCCCGTCCACCTCAGTGAGGACGTCTTGATGACCACCCCACCGTCGACAGCACCGAACACGCCCGCCCTGACGCAGGACGAGCAGATCGAGGCGCTGTCCAGCTACAAGTTCGGCTGGGCCGATTCCGACATCGCCGGTGCCGCCGCCAAGCGTGGCCTGTCCGAAGAGGTCGTTCGCGACATCTCGGCCAAGAAGAGCGAGCCCGAGTGGATGCTGCAGCGCCGGCTCAAGGGACTGAAGCTGTTCTCGAAGAAGCCGATGCCGACCTGGGGATCCGACCTGTCGGGGATCGACTTCGACAACATCAAGTACTTCGTCCGCTCGACCGAGAAGCAGGCGGCGACCTGGGACGACCTCCCGGCCGACATCAAGAACACCTACGACAAGCTCGGCATCCCCGAGGCCGAGAAGCAGCGGCTGGTCTCTGGTGTCGCGGCGCAGTACGAATCAGAGGTCGTCTATCACCAGATCCGCGAGGACCTCGAGGAGCAGGGTGTGTTGTTCCTCGACACCGACACGGCGCTGCGTGAGCAGCCCGAGTTGTTCCAGCAGTACTTCGGCACGGTGATCCCGGTCGGTGACAACAAGTTCGCCGCCCTGAACACCGCGGTGTGGTCGGGCGGATCGTTCATCTACGTGCCGCCGGGTGTGCACGTCGACATCCCGCTGCAGGCCTACTTCCGGATCAACACCGAGAACATGGGCCAGTTCGAGCGCACCCTGATCATCGTCGACGAGGGCGCCTACGTGCACTACGTCGAGGGCTGCACCGCGCCGATCTACTCCAGCGACTCGCTGCACTCCGCGGTGGTCGAGATCATCGTGAAGAAGAACGCCCGCTGCCGCTACACCACCATCCAGAACTGGTCCAACAACGTCTACAACCTCGTCACCAAGCGGGCCATCGCCGAAGAAGGCGCCACGATGGAGTGGGTCGACGGCAACATCGGCTCCAAGGTCACGATGAAGTACCCCTCCGTCTGGCTGATGGGCGAGCACGCCAAGGGTGAGGTGCTCTCGATCGCCTTCTCCGGCAACGGCCAGCACCAGGACGCCGGCGCCAAGATGGTGCACTGCGCGCCCAACACGTCCTCGACGATCGTGTCCAAGTCGGTCGCCCGCGGTGGCGGCCGTACGTCCTACCGCGGACTCGTACAGATCCTGGAAGGTGCGCACGGCTCGCGATCGACGGTGAAATGCGATGCCCTGCTGGTCGACCAGATCAGCCGCTCCGACACCTACCCCTACGTCGACGTCCGCGAGGACGACGTGTCGATGGGCCACGAGGCCACGGTGTCCAAGATCGGCGAGGACCAGCTGTTCTATCTGATGAGCCGGGGCATGACCGAGGATGAGGCGATGGCCATGGTCGTGCGCGGCTTCGTCGAGCCGATCGCGCGTGAGCTGCCGATGGAGTACGCCCTGGAGCTCAACCGCCTCATCGAACTCCAGATGGAAGGGTCCGTCGGCTGACGATGGCAACTGATCCCACCGCGGCCCGCACCAGCGCCGGCGAGGTGGCGGCACACGCACGTGCCGCCGGCCCTGACCTCACCGCCGCCCCCGGCACGATGGCCGGGGAGGTTCTCGGCACCACGACCGGCTTCACCACCGGCGGGGCCCCAGCCGGCCCGCCGGGTGCGCACTCTCACGGCGGGCCCTCGCGGCCGCCCAGCGATGCCCGGCCGGAGCGGCGCACCTCCTCCGACCCGGCCGACTTCCCGACGCCGACGGGCCGCGAGGAGGACTGGCGGTTCACACCGCTGGATCGCCTGCGCCCGCTGCTCGAGCCGTTCTCACCCGACGGCAAGGTCGTCGTCGACGTCCGCACCCCGGACGAGATCGAGGTCCGGCAGGTCGAGCGCTCCGACGAGGTGGTGGGCTCCGTGCTCACCCCGGCCGACCGGGTCAGCGCGCTGGCCATGGCCCACGTCGAGCAGGCTCTCGTCGTGTCGGTGCCCCGCAACACGGTGGCCTCGGCGCCGGTCTTCCTGACCGTACGAGGCGAGCCGGGCACGGCCTACTTTCACCTGGTGGTCGACGTCGCCGACGGGGCCGAGGCGACGGTCGTTATCGACCACGTCGGTTCCGCCACGCTGGCGGCCAACGCGGAGTACCGCATCGGCAACGCCGCGCGGCTGACAGTGGTGAGCCTGCAGGACTGGGAGCCCGACGCGGTGCACGTCGAGGCACAGGCGGCACTGGTCGGGCGTGACGCGCAGTTCCGGCACATCGTTGTCAGCCTGGGTGGCGATCTCGTACGGATAGCTCCGACGGTGCGCTTCGCGGGCTCCGGGGGAGACGCCGAACTGCTCGGCCTCTACTACGCCGACGCCGGCCAGCACCTCGAGCACCGCCTGTTCATCGACCACGGGGTGCCGCACTGCCGCAGCCGGGTCACCTACAAGGGAGCGTTGCAGGGCGCCGAGGCGCACACCGTCTGGATCGGTGACGTGCACATCAGGCCGGGCGGGGAGCAGACCGACACCTACGAACTCAATCGCAACCTGGTGCTGACCGACGGCGCCCGGGCCGACTCGGTGCCCAATCTCGAGATCGAGACCGGCGAGGTCGCCGGTGCAGGTCACGCCTCGGCGACGGGCCGGTTCGACGACCAGCAACTGTTCTATCTGCAGGCGCGCGGCATCCCCGCCGACGAGGCACGACGCCTGGTCGTACGCGGCTTCTTCGCCGAGCTGATCTCGCAGATCCGGGTGCCCGAGGTCGAGACCCGGCTGCTGGCTGCGCTCGAGGACGAGTTGGGCCGGGTGGGCGCATGAGTGACTTCGTGCTCGCCGCACGCTACGACGACGTCCCCGAGACCGGCACCCATCGCGTGGTCATCGACGGCGTGCCGATCTGCCTGGTCAAGACCGGTGGCGAGATCTTCGCGATCTACGACGTCTGCTCGCACGCCGACGTCTCGCTGTCGGAGGGCGATGTCGAGGACACCACGATCGAGTGCTGGTTGCACGGATCGCGCTTCGACCTCACCAGCGGGCGGCCCACCGGCCTTCCCGCCACCAAGCCCGTGCCCGTCTATCCCACCAAGATCGATGGCGACGACGTGCTCGTGCGCCTGAAGGAGAGCTGAGCCAGTGGCCACCCTCGAGGTCCGTGACCTGCACGTGAGCATCAACGACGGCACCGCCGACAAGGAGATCCTCAAGGGGGTCGACCTGACGGTGAAGTCGGGGGAGACGCACGCCATCATGGGCCCGAACGGCTCGGGCAAATCCACGTTGGCCTATTCCATCGCAGGTCACCCGAAGTACACCGTGACCAGCGGTGAGGTGCTCCTCGACGGTGTCGACGTCCTCGCGATGACGGTGGACGAGCGGGCGCGGGCCGGACTGTTCCTGGCCATGCAGTATCCCGTCGAGGTCCCCGGGGTGTCCGTCTCGAACTTCCTGCGCACCTCGCTGACCGCCGTACGCGGTGAGGCTCCCAAGCTGCGCACGTTCGTCAAGGAGCTCGACGCAGCGATGGCGGCCCTGGAGATGGACAAGGACTTCAAGTCCCGCAACGTCAACGAAGGCTTCTCCGGCGGAGAGAAGAAGCGGCACGAGGTGCTGCAGCTGGAGCTGATCAAGCCCAAGATCGCCATCCTCGACGAGACCGATTCCGGCCTCGACATCGACGCGCTCAAGGTGGTGGCCGACGGTGTCAACCGGGTCCGGGCCACCGGGCAGACCGGCACGCTGCTGATCACGCACTACACCCGGATCCTGCGATACATCTCACCTGACTTCGTCCACGTGTTCATCGACGGGCGGATCGTCGAGGAGGGCGGTCCGGAGCTCGCCGAGCGGCTGGACGCGAAGGGCTACGAGCAGGTGAGCCGGGCCGCGACATGACCGCACCGGTTTTCGACGTCGAGCGGGTACGCAAGGACTTCCCGATCCTCGACCGGCTCGTCCACGGCGACCGTCCTCTCGTCTATCTCGACAGCGCCGCCACCTCCCAGAAGCCGCAGCAGGTCATCGACGCTGTGAGCGACTACTACGAGCGGCACAACGCCAACGTCCACCGCGGCATCCACGTCCTCGCCGAGGAGGCGACGGCGTTGTACGAAGGCGCCCGCGACAAGGTGGCCGCCTTCGTCAAGGCACCGAGCCGCGACGAGATCGTGTTCACCAAGAACTCCACCGAGGCGCTCAACCTCGTGGCCAACGTGCTGGCCTTCGCCGGCGAGCCGTACGGCGTCGGTCCCGGCGACGAGATCCTCATCACCGAGATGGAGCATCACTCCAACCTCATCCCCTGGCAGTTGGTCGCCCAGCGCACCGGTGCGACGCTGCGCTGGCTGGGTATCACCGACGACGGGCGGCTGGACCTGTCCGCCGTCGACGAGCTGATCAACGAGCGCACCAAGGTCGTCTCCGCGGTCCACGTCTCCAACATCCTGGGCACGCTCAACCCGATCGAGGAGCTGGCCAGACGGGCGCACGCCGCCGGCGCGCTGATGGTGGTCGACGCCAGCCAGTCGGTGCCGCAGATGCCGGTCGACGTGGCCGCGCTCGGTGCCGATTTCGTTGCCTTCACCGGGCACAAGATGTGCGGCCCCACGGGCATCGGTGTGCTGTGGGGACGCCAAGAGCTGCTCGAGGTGCTCCCCCCGTTCCTCGGCGGCGGCGAGATGATCGAGCTCGTCACCATGGAGAGCTCGACCTACGCCGCGGTGCCGCACAAGTACGAAGCCGGCACGCCGATGATCGCGCAGGCGGTCGGCCTGGGCGCGGCCGTCGACTACCTCACCGAGCTCGGGATGGGCAACGTCTACGCCCACGAGCAGGACATCACCGGATACGCGCTGGAGCAGCTCAGCGCCGTCGGTGGGCTGACGATCATCGGACCCGACACGATGGACGCCCGCGGCGGGGCGGTGTCGTTCTCCCTGGGCGAGATCCACCCGCACGACATCGGGCAGGTCCTCGACGAGCAGGGCATCGCGGTCCGGGTCGGCCATCACTGTGCCCGCCCGGTGTGCGCGAGGTTCGGGGTGCCGGCGACGGCACGGGCGTCGTTCTACCTCTACTCCACCAGGGCCGAGGTCGACGCGCTGGTGCGGGGCCTCGACCAGGTCAAGAGGTATTTCGCCTGATGAAGCTCGACTCGCTCTATCAAGAGATCATCCTGGATCACTACAAGCACCCGCATCACAAGGGCCTGCGCGACCCGTACGACGCCGAGGTGCATCACGTCAATCCCACCTGTGGCGACGAGGTGACCCTTCGGGTCAAGCTGTCCGGCAACGGCGGCGATCCGATCGTCGCCGATGTGTCCTACGACACCATGGGTTGCTCGATCTCGCAGGCCTCGACCTCGGTCCTCACCGATCTGGTCATCGGCAAGCCGTTGACCCAGGCGATGCGCGTTCAGGACGAGTTCCTCGCGCTGATGCAGAGCAAGGGGCTGGCCGAACCCGACGAGGATGTCCTCGAGGACGCCGTCGCCTTTGCGGGAGTGTCGAAATACCCGGCTCGGATCAAATGCGCGCTGCTCGGTTGGATGGCGTGGAAGGACGCGACGGCGCAGGCTGTCAATGGAGGGAAGGCATCATGACCGACACAGCAGGCGCGGCACCGGCCAAGGCCAATCTCGACGATGTCGAGGAGGCGATGCGCGATGTCGTCGACCCTGAGCTGGGGATCAACGTCGTCGACCTCGGGCTGATCTACGGACTGCACGTCGACGACGACAACGTCGCCACGATCGACATGACGCTGACCTCCGCGGCCTGTCCGCTGACCGATGTGATCGAGGACCAGACCCGGGACGCGCTGACCGGAGGGCCGACCGGGGGAGTGGTCAAGGACTTCAAGATCAACTGGGTGTTCATCCCGCCGTGGGGGCCGGACAAGATCACCGACGACGGTCGCGAACAACTCAGGACGCTCGGCTTCAACGTCTGAGCCGTTCGCGTGCTCAGATCGAGCCGCTGAACGTGTCGCACCCGTCCGCTGCGCCCGATCGGTAGCCGTTCATGAACCATCGCTGGCGTTGCGCCGACGACCCGTGTGTCCACGACTCTGGATTGACCCTTCCCTGGAACTCCTTCTGGATGCGGTCGTCGCCGATCGCGGCTGCCGCGTTGAGACCGTCGGCGATGTTCCTGTCGGTCAGGGCTTGGTAGAAGCCGGTCGCCACGGCGTTCTTGGCCCAGGTACCCGCGAAGCAGTCGGCCTGCAACTCCAGTCGCACCGACGCGCTCTGCGGCCCGGTGCGGTTGCCGCCCACCTTGTCGGTCGTGCCGAGCAGGTCCTGGATGTGGTGGCCGTACTCATGGGCGATCACGTAAGCCTCGGCGAAGGGACCGCCGGTCGCGCCGAACTTCGACCGCAGGTCGTCGTAGAAGCCCAGATCGATGTAGACCTTGTCATCGGAGGGGCAGTAGAACGGTCCGACCTGAGAGGTGGCATCGCCGCACGCGGTCTGAGTGGCCTGGGTGAAGAACTGGGTCGTCGCCGGCTGGTACCCGCTCACCGCGCCGCTCCAGTACTTCTGCACGCTGTTGACGACGGCCACGATCCGGCAGTCCTCGTCGCGGTTGGCGTCGGCGCCGGTACGGCAGCGCGTCGCCAGGTCGGTGCGCGGGACGTCAGCGGGCGAGCCGGAGCCACCGCCGAGTGGGTTGACGCCCAGGAGCAGGGCGATGATCGTGACGACCACGCCGAGCGCACCGCCACCGACGGTGATGCCCCCGCCCGGGATCCGGCCCATACCCCGGCGATCCTGGACCTGAGAAGTGTCCAGGTTTGCGTTGTCGTCAAAAGTCATGCCTACCTACGCCCAATCGGGGACCGGTGACGGCCAAGCGTCAAAAATTGCGTGACGCCCGCTGATACCCTGATGATCGTGACCCAACCGAGCTGATGCCGGCTCCGTGCCCGCCGACTGCGGCGGGCGATGGTCCGTGCCCGCATCCTCGATCGGAGTCTTCTCGTGATAAACGCAACGGCGTTGGAGTTGCGCGCCGGATCGCGCATCCTGCTCGGCGATGTCTCTTTGCGGGTCCTGCCCGGCGACCGCATCGGGCTGGTCGGCCGCAACGGCGCGGGCAAGACGACCAGCCTGCGGGTCCTCGCCGGTGAGGCTGCACCCCACGCCGGGACGATCGAGCGCAAGGGTGAGATCGGCTACTTGCCGCAGGATCCGCGCACCGGCGATCTCAGCGTGACCGCCGGCGATCGGGTGCTTTC
>JBAVXU010000222.1:0-9248 GCA_049698415.1 Mycobacteriales bacterium | reverse complement strand
GCGCTGGACGCCAGCCACTGCGGGCGGCCGCGACGGTGGCTGTCCTGGCCGCGACGTGCTGCGCCATCGTCTTCGCCGGCACCTACCGCGACACCGTGGACCGGGGAGCAGCCGACCAAGCCGCATTCTCGGTGCCGATGGTCGCCCGGCTCACCACGGGGCCGGGGCTGACCCGGCCGGCGGACGTGGCGAGTCCCGCGACGGTGGCCGCGCTCGGAAGCGGGGCGGTCGCGTACCCGGTCCTGCGTGCGGGGGCGACCGTCGCGGTCAGTCCGGCAGAGGCGGCACCGATCGAGGTGCTGGGAGTCGATCCCGACGCACTGAGACGGGTGGCGCACTGGCGTCCCGACTACTCAGCGACCGCGCCGGCCACGATCGCCGACCGGCTGCGGGTCCCGCCTGTGGCTGACGGCCTCGCGATCCCTGACGGCGCAGTGCAGTTGACGGTGCCCGTCTCGGGCTCGACATTCCGGCTGGAGGTGCTGGCGTTGATCCGCGACGGGGCCGGCCGCAGCTTGCCGGTGACGCTGGTCCGCCGAGGCCAGTCCCTGCAGGCGCCGCTACCGGTGGCCGACGGGCGAGTGCTGGCGTCGCTGACGCTGCGTGAGGACCAGCCGACCGCGACATTCAGGCTGCACGCGCTCGGCGAGGGCACCACCGACCTACCCGCCCGGACCGGCCGCATGATCATGAGCCAACCGGCCGCCGACGGCACGCCGTTGACCGGTCACCTCGCCGAGTGGGCGGTGACCGCGCCCGGGCGTGGCAGCGCGGACGGCGCGGCTCTGGTCGTCGATTACAGCATCGCCGGCAACAAGATCACAGCCCAACCGAAGGCGAAGGCGCTCGGTCCCGTCGCCGTACCCGTCTACGTCGACAGCGAGACGGCCCGCCTGGCCCGCACCGGGACGCTGGCCCTCTCCCTTGGCGAGGGACAGCGGCTCACGGTCCGCCCGGTCGCGGTGGGCACGGTGTTTCCGACGACGCTGCGGAGATTCGCCGTGCTCGACCGTGCCACGCTGACCCGCGCCCTCGATGCCATCACCCCCGGCGCCGGCACCCCGACCGAGACCTGGATCTGGGCGCCCCCGGGGCGGCCTGCGCAAGCCACAGCCACCGCGCTACAGCGTGAACCGTTCGACCAGTTGGGCCTCGCCCTGCGGGCAGCGGAGGAGCGCTCGTTGCGGACCGACCCGGTCGCGGTGGCGGCCTCCCGGCTGCTGCTCGGCACGGCGGTTGCCGGGCTGGCGATCGGGGCGCTCTGTGTCGTGCTGCTCGTGGTGGCCGAACGCCGCGAGTCGGCGGCGGAGTTGTTCGCGAAGGAGGCCGAGGGGTCGCGGCCGGGCAGGCTGCGCCGGTCGCTGTTCGCGCGCGCGGCTGCCGTCGTCGCCCTCGGTGTTCCGTTCGGTCTGGTCTCCGGCCTGCTGCTGGCACGGGCGACCACTGCCCTGGTCGCCGTCACCGCGGGAGGGACCACGCCGCGGCCGCCGCTGATCCTGGCGGCGTCACCGGCGTCCGTCGGCGGATGGCTGGTGCTGCTGCTCCTGCTGGGTCTCGGTGGAGCGGCTGCGGTGGCTGCTGTTTCCCTGCGTGGCGCTCTGCCGCTACTCCCCGAAACGGACCTGCGGTGACCCCGGCCGTCGAGGTACGTGACCTGTTCTGCCTCTATCGCGGCGAAGCGGGTGACGTCGCCGCCCTGCGCGGCCTGAGTTTGACCGTCGAGCCGGGCGAACGCGTCATCGTCCAAGGGCCGAACGGATCGGGCAAGACAACGCTGCTGCGCGTACTGCAAGGCCAGCAACCGCCCAGCGCCGGCCTCGTCCACGTGCGCGGGGCGGGACTGGGCTACATCGAACAGCATCCGGCACGAGTCCTCCGCCCCGAGATCAGCGTGCTCGACAACGTCGCACTCCAACTGTGGCTCGGTGGTTCCAATCGAGCAGACGCGCGGGGCAAGGCGGCCGCCGTCCTTGACCGACTCGGCCTCGCTGCGCTCGGTCCACGGCGGCCGCGCTCACTCTCCGGGGGCGAGGCGCAGCGGGTCGGGGTCGCCGCAGCCGTGGCGCACCGGCCGACGCTGGTCCTGGCCGATGAGCCCACCGGTGCGCTGGATCGCGAAACGGCTGATGACGTGTATGACCTGCTGGCCGAGGCGGTCACGGCCACCGGCGCTGCGCTCCTGCTGGTGAGCCACGACGCCGGCGCCGGCCGGATCGCGGATCGGGTCGTACGCATCCGCGACGGGCGAGTCAGCGAACAATGGCGCCCGGGCCAGTCCGACGAGACCCTGGTCGTCGACGAACGAGGCTGGGTCCGGCTCCCCGAGCCGATGAGGCGGGTCTCCGGCGCGCTGTCCGGCGTGGTGGCCAGTCTCCACGACCGGACCATCCGCCTCGCCGGAACCGAGCCCGCCGGCGAGCAGCCGACGACGGGAACGCGGCAGACGGTCCCGGCCGGTTCGGCCGGCTCGGGCGCGACGGCGGCGCGGGCACGGGGAGTCGGCATCGCCCGCGGTGGCCGCAGCATCCTGACCGGCTTCGACATCACCGTCCCAGTGGGGGCGCTCAGCGTGGTGCAAGGGCGCTCCGGGTCCGGCAAGAGCACGCTGCTGCGCCTGCTGGCCGGGCTGGATCGCCCCGACACCGGCGCGATCGAGATCGCGGGCACCGACCTGGGCGAGCTCGACCGGGTCGGCCTCGCCGACATCCGGCGGGCGTCGATTGCGTACATGGGGCAGAGCGCGCATCTGGCAGAGGGTTTGGACGTCGTCGAGACGCTGCAGGTCGCGCGAGCCATCCGCGGCCTGCCGGCCGACGGAGGCGAGGCGGACGAGTGGCTGGCAGCTTTGGATCTCGACGAACTGAGGGGTCGACCGGTCCGGGCGCTCTCCGGCGGCGAGCGCCAGCGGGTCGCGATGGCGCGCGCTCTGTCGGTGCGGGCCGCGCTCGTGCTGGCCGACGAGCCGACGGCGCACCTGGACGAGGCCCACGCCGAGCTGTTGTCGAACGCCTTGGTCCGGGCCGCTGAGCGTGGCACCGCGATCCTCGCCGCCAGCCACGACCCGGTTCTGGTCGGCGCCGCGGACCACGTCGTCCAGCTCAGCTGAGGCTCAGCGCCGCCGGGCTAGCCGCCGAGGTAGGCCCGGGCCACCTGGTCGTCGTTGATCAGTTGCGAGGCGGGACCGGTCAGCTTCAGCGCTCCGGACTCCAGCACGTAGGCGTGATCGGCGACCCGAAGAGCGGCCAGGGCGTTCTGCTCGACGAGGAGGATGGCGGTGCCCTGCTCGCGGATCGTGGCGATGGTTTCGAAGATGAGGTCGACCAGCACGGGTGCCAGGCCCATGGAGGGCTCGTCGAGCATCAGCAGCTTGGGCCGGCCCATCATCGCCCGTGCCACGGCCAGCATCTGCTGCTCGCCGCCGGACATCGTGCCCGCCGTCTGCGAGAGTCGCTCCTTGAGGCGGGGGAAGAGATCCAGCACGCGCTGCTTGTCACTGGCGATGCCGTCCTTGTCGTTGCGCAGGAATGCACCCAGATCAAGGTTTTCGGCCACCGACATCCGCGGAAAGATCCGCCGGCCTTCGGGGGAGTGGCAGATGCCCTTGGCGACGATCTCGTGCCCAGGGCGGCCGGTGATGTTCTTGCCCTGCAGCATGACCTTGCCGCTGCGCGGCTTGATCAGGCCGGAGATGGTCCGCAGGGTGGTCGATTTGCCGGCGCCGTTGCTGCCGATGAGCGTGACGATCTCGCCGTCATGGACCTCGAGCGAGATGCCCTTGACGGCCGCGATCTTGCCGTAAGCGACGTGCAGGTCTTGGACCCCGAGCAGGGGCTCGGCACCGGCGTCGCGGCCTTTGGGGGTGACCATGGCGGGTGCTGTCATTGCTGCGCCTCCTCGGCCGCGGCCTTGCCGAGGTAGGCCTCCACGACGCGAGGGTTGCTGCGGATCTCCTCCGGATTGCCCTCGGCGATCAGCGCTCCCTGGTCGAGGACGGTGATCCGCTCGGAGAGCTTCATGACGACGCTCATGTCGTGTTCGATCAGCAAGACGCCGACGTCCTTCTCGGTCCGGATACGTTGGACGAAGTCAACGAACCGCGCGGACTCCTGCGGGTTCATCCCGGCCGTGGGTTCGTCGAGCAGGAGGACCTTCGGACGCAGTGCCAGGGCTCGCGCGATCTCGAGTCGGCGCTGGTCGCCGTAGCTGAGGTTGCGGGCGTACTCATCCCAGTGCTGGCCGATGCCGACGAATTCCAGTTGCTCGCGGGCGAACTCCCGGGCGGCCTTCTCCTCCCGGCGCTGCCAGGGCGCGGTGAGCACCGTGCTGAGCAGGCCGGACTTGAGGTGGGAATGCATCGCCACCATGACGTTCTCCTCGGCCGTCATCAGGTTGAACAGCCGGATGTTCTGGAACGTGCGCGCCATGCCCAGGCTGGCGATCTTGTGCGGGGGCAAGGCGGTGATCTCCTTGCTGCCCAGTCGCACACTGCCTGTCGTAGGCTTGTACAGCCCGGTGAGAACGTTGAAGAAGGTCGTCTTGCCGGCGCCGTTCGGGCCGATGAGGCTCACGACGCTGCGCTGCGGGATCGTGAACGACACGTCGTCGACCGCGGTGAGGCCGCCGAACTTGATCGTGATGCGGTGGGCCGTCAGCGCCGCATTCGTTTCGACGGGCGGTCCCTGCGCGGGCTTCGTGGTCGACGCCGTCATGGCTTATTCCTACGCTTCGGCCGGGACATACGTCGGCGTTTCGGCGCGTCGACCTCAGCCAGCAGGTCGCCCTCCATGTCGGCACCGACCGATTCGAGCTGTCCGCGCTCTGGCTCGAGCAGCACCTGGCGGGTCCGCGCCTCGGGCAACAGGCCTTCTCGGCGGAACAGCATCATCAGCACCAGGATCGAGCCGAAGACAAGGAACGCCTTGGCCGTGAAGTCGATGTTGGTGCCCAGAGCCCCGTTGATGGTGTCGCCCAGCCGAGACAGTCCGGTGGAGTTGATCCAGGAGAGCAGCAGCGCACCGAGGATGACGCCCCAGACGTTGCCCATGCCGCCGAGCACCACCATCGCCAGGATGATCACCGAGATGTCGAACCGGAACCGGTCGGCGAAGACGCCGTTGACATGGGTGGCGAAGGCGACGCCGCCGAGGCCGCCGAAAAATGCGCCGACGGCGTAGGCCGCGAGCTTGCTGCGCATCAGCGGCACGCCCATCATGCTGGCGGCGAGTTCGTCCTCGCGGATCGCCAGCCAGGCACGGCCAAGCCGGCCGGTACGGATGCGAAGCGAGACGAAAACGCAGATTGCCGCGAGGCCTACGAAGACGACGTAGCGCAGTGTGCTGTCGAAAACGCCCAATCGCTCGGTCACCCCGGGCAGCGCCTGGAAAGGCCCGGTGCCGATCGCGTCCACCGGAGAGATGCCCCGCGTGCCGTTGGTGAAGTTGTGGCCACTGATGTTGTCGCCGTTCTTGAAGAACTGCGGAATGATCTCGCCGAATCCCAGCGTGACGATGGCGAGATAGTCACTCTTGAGTCGCAAGGTCGGTGCACCGATGATGGCGCCGGCCAGCGCGCACACAACACCAGCGATCAACAGGACGGCCCAGAACGTGATGTGGACACCGGGCAGGGTCGCTGGTGAAGTGCCGCCGATATGGATGCTGCGGGTGTGGATGAAGTCGCTCATCAGCCAGCCGCCGACGTAACCGCCGATGGCCCAGAACGCGACGTAACCGAGGTCGAGCAGCCCGGCGTAGCCGACGACGATGTTGAGCCCAAGCGCCATGATGACGTAGATCAGCGCCTCGTTGACCGAGGTGATCGGCAGCCATGACCTGAACACGGACTCGGTGTTGGGATCGAGGTGCGGGTAGGCGTACTTGTAGAAGACGAAGACGGCGATGGCTACGCCGCCGAATATCAACGCCCACTTTCTGTTGGTGCTACGCGGGACGTGCTCGGCCGCCCCCGCTTGCCCCGTTTCGACGGACATGTCTGATGCCACGTCTACACCTTCTCCGTCGACGATTTACCCAGCAGACCGGTCGGCTTGAACACCAGGATCAGGATGAGGATGGTGAAGACGACGGTTTGGGACCACCGCTGGCCGAGGCCGTACGGTGCGCCGTCGTTGAGGCCCTGGATGATTCCGATGAGCAGCCCACCCAGCACTGCGCCGTTGAGATTGCCGATACCTCCCATCACCGCCGCGGTGAACGCGATGAGGCCGAGTTGGAAGCCGAGGTTGTACTTCGTCGTCCCGACACTTTCCAAGTACAGCAGACCGGCAGCCCCGGCCATGCCGCCACCGAGAGCAAAGGTGAACGCGATGGTCCGGTCCACGTCGATGCCCATCAGCCGGGCCGCATCCTGATCCTGAGCCGTCGCCCGCATCGCCTTGCCCTGCCGGGTGCGCTGGACGATGAATGTCAGGCCGGCGAGCAAGGGGACGGTGAAGGCCAGCACCAGCACCGTGGTGTATTCGACCTTGACGGAGGCCACTGAGAAACTGCCGTTGACCAGGGTCGGCCACTGCCGCTGCCCGGACCCGTTCCACTGCAGGCCGATCCACTGGAAGATGAAACTGAGCCCGATCGCCGTGATCAGCGACGCGAGTTTGGGTGCGCGGCGCAGCCGTCGGTAGGCAACGCGTTCGGCGGCAATGTTGATCAGCGCGCAGAACGCCATGACCAGAACCAGTGTCAGCAGCAGTGCACCCACGGCGACGATGCCGAAATGGTCGATATGAAGCCAGTAGACCACCATGTACGCGCTGAACAGGGTGCCGAGCATGAACAGGTCGCCGTGAGCGAAGTTGATCAGCTCGATGATTCCGTAGACCAGGGTGTAGCCCAGCGCCACCAGGCCGTAAAGCGCGCCGTTGTTGATGCCGCTGATGAGCGCAGCCGACGATTGCGCGGGTGCGGAGGAGAAGTTCGCGATCAGCCATACGCCCAGCCCGGTCAGCACGACCAGCGCGAGCACACGAGTGATCAGTCCCCGTACGCCCCTTCCGGGGCGAGCCGCGGCGGTCTCCACGGCAGTCGCTGTCATATCGGAACGGTCCTCCTGAGTTGCAGCGAGCACGAGGAGCTGGCGGTCCTGCTCGGGTGGGTCGTGAAACCCACCCGAGCAGGGCAGGAGACTACTTGACCGGTTGTGCCTTGACGAACGTTTCCTTGCCAGCCTTCAACCGAAGGATGCTGATGTCGATGTTGTTGGTGTCACCCGTCTTCGGGTCGATCTTGATTTCCTTGCCGATGACCGACTGCTCGGCCGGGATATCGATGCCGCTGCCGCCGAAGACCTGCTCGGTGATCGACTTGCGGGTGCCGTCGGACTTGGCGATCGCCGCAATGATGACCTGCGTGGCCGCTGCCGCGTACAACGCGTAGCTGGTCACCGGGTCGGCGCCGTACTTCGCCTTGTAGGCATCGAGGAACTTGGCCGCGGCGCCACCGTTCTTGCGCAGCGACGTCGTGTCCAGGCCGGCGAAGGAGAGGTACATCCCCTCGCCCTGGGGGGACTTCTGCAGGCCGGTGTATCCGCTGAAGCCGTCCGGACCCATCATCGTGACCGTGTTGTTGTCGCCGAGGACCTTGACCTTGTCCTTCACGAGCTGGCCACCGTTGTTGTCGAAGATTCCCCCGAGGAAGATGCAGTCGGGGTTCTTGGCCTTGATGCTCTGGAAGAGCGCGTCGTAGTTGGGCTGCTCCTTGTCCCAGGACTGGTTGCCCAGGATGGTCAGGCCGACCTTGGGTGCGTTGTCGATGAAGGCCTGCGCAACACCCTTGCCGTAGGTCTCGTTGTCGTTGAGCACGAAGCAGCGAGACTTGCCGAGCTCCTTGAGGAACGTGGAGTCCGCGGTGCCCTGGAAGTCATCGGTGGTGATGACGCGGGCGTAGTTGCGCTTGCCGGTCGGGTAGAACTTGTCCGGCTCGCCCGGATCCCACTTCTTGGTCAGGCCAGGGTTGGTGTTGGCGTGCGAGACCATCAGCATCGGACCGTTGGGGTCCTGGTTGAGCACCGGCACGATGATCTTGGCGCAGCCGGAGTTGTAGGTGCCCATGACCGCGACCTCGCTGGTGTTCGCGACGTGGTCCTGAGCGTTCTTGGCGCACGTGGCGTCGTCCCAGGCGCCCTTAGCCGCCGTGGAGTCGTCGTAGCTCTTGAAGGCGAGCTTGAACTTGCCGGCCTTGTTGCCGACCTGCTCGAGATAGAGCTTCACCGCGTTGTTCATAGCTGTCGTGGCGTCCTTGGACGCACCCTGCAGCGGAAGGTCGGTCGAGATGGTGAGCGTCTTCGTTGAGCTGCCGCCACCACCACCGCCGCCCGAATTGCTGCTGCACGATGTCAGGGCGAGGGCGCCGGCTGCGAGGACTGCGACGGACCGCCAGACTGTTGGGCGGATCATCAAAGCGTCTCCTTCTAGGGGTATCGCGGCCGTGTTCGTCCGCGGGTGTGACCTATGACACGCAACCTATCGAACTGCATAACCTCTGTGAGTCCAGGGCAGAGATAAAGGTCTGCCCGTTACCACGTCGTGACCTCACACGTCGGGCGCATCATCCCTATTAGGTGCGGATCGCCTTCCTCGGCAGTCTTTGCCGATCGGGCCGCCTGCGGCCGCCGGGTAGGCCATATTGGTGGCTCCCCAGGGGCCGTTGATGCTGCCAGGGATAACGTGCGGGCGCGAAGAGGTCGGGGGCCGGCCGTCGGACCGGCCCGGCAACGAAAGGGGTGGGAGTGCGGCACAACGGCATCCAGGTGCGGGCGGCGACTCCCGACGACGTCGACGTACTGACGAGGTTCTCCGGGCACGTACGGGACCTGCCCGCCAGTCGGCGGCACTCGGGCCGGCCGTTGGCCGGGCCCGACCTCAGTGAGCGGTATTCCAGCCTGCTCGCCAACCCCACACGCCGGGTCTTTCTCGCCGTCGACGACAAGGCGGGGCCGGTCGAGGAGGTGCTCGGCATGGCGGTGCTCGCGGTTGACGTTGCCGGCGAACTGCTCGACATCCCGGTTGTCCGGGTCAGCCACCTGGTGGTCGACCGGGCGCACCGCAGGCGAGGGGCGGGCCGGGCGCTGGTCACCGCCGCTGCGGCCTACGCCGAGGAACTCGGGTTGGACCACGTCGCCGTCGGCGCACTGACCACCGACCGGGAGGCGAACCGGTTCTTCGCCCGACTCGGCTTCGCACCCGTCTTGGTACGCCGGGTCGCCTCGCTGTCGGTGCTCCGGCGCGAGTTGGC
>JBAVXU010000221.1:0-1736 GCA_049698415.1 Mycobacteriales bacterium | reverse complement strand
CCAGCGCAGCGACCACCCGAGAGGCTCGCCGAAGGTCACGAGAGGGCTTCGGGCCGGCTTGCCGCAGCACGGCGTCGGTGGTCGTCATCGGGTCGTCACCGCCGCCCGACGGGTCGACGACCCCGAGAAGAGCAGCCCGAGACCGAGAGCCGTCAGCGCGATGACCGCGACCGCCGCGACCACGGCCACGGCGGGGACGTCTGCGGTGAAGAACGCCGGGACTGCTGTCAACGCCGAGACGATGCGCACCGTGGCCAGCGGCAAGGTCGTGCCAGGCCGACCGCGCCATACGGCCACGGCCAGCACCAGGCTGGCGGCGCCCAGGACGGCAGAAGCCCATGCGACCACCATCGGTGGGTGGTCGCCATCGGTGAGCAGTGGCGTCGCGAGGTCGCCGACCGACAGGATGCCGAGAATGACGATCCCAGCTCGGGATGAGCGAGAGACGCGTGGTGCATGAGACATGAGGACCTCCGGATGAGAACCGTTTCCGCCGGTGGAGCCGGCGCATGTCTACTCTCGGCGTCGGCGAAGCCCGCGACATGAGGCCGCCGTCCCGGCGACAAGGGAGGCTGCCCGAGCGGTCGGGACGCCGATCCCGCGACATCGGGAACCGCCGCAGAGCACACTGAGGCCCATGACATCGCGCTGGACCGCGTCGCCGGGTCGGCTGGCGGCAGGCCTCGGCGCGGTCGTGGTGCTCGAGGTTGCAGCGGCCGCCGTGCTGTCCGTCTCGGCAGGCTGGTCGTGGCAGATCGCTCTCGACGCCTTCGTGGTGACGAACTCGTTGATGGGCCTGGCCTTCTCGGTGTGCGGCGCGATCATCGCCAGGCACCACCCTCGCAACCCGATCGGGTGGCTGTTCGTCGCCGACGGGGCGGGTCACGCCACCACGGCGCTGGCCGCTCCGCTGGCAGCCCTGCTGCACGACGCGGATCGGCCCATCGCCCTGCAGCGCGCGGTCATCACGGCTTTCGCCTACTCGTGGCCCTGGTCCATCGGCCTCTTCCTGCCCGTCGCCCTGCTGCTCTTCCCGGACGGTCGCCTGCCGTCCCGTCGCTGGAGAGGCGCCCTGGCCGCCATCGTCGTCACGGCGCCGTTGTTCGTGGTCGAGACCGGCGCTGCCCCGACCGCCCCGTCCGCCGGGCTCCCGGTTGGCTACCTGACGATCGCGGACTACGAGCAGTGGCAGGCGCTCTGGACCGTCAGCGAGCTGCGCACCGTCGCGGCTCTGCTGGTCGGGGTCGCCGCCCTGGTCTTCCGCTACCGGCGTGCCGGCGAGGTGCAGCGTCGCCAGCTCCTCTGGCTGGTGCTGGCCGCCATGGCTGCGACCGCCGCGACCGTGCCGTGGGGCCTCGTGGCGGGCACGCCCATCGGGGTGCTGTTCACCATCCCGCTGATCCCGGTCGCGGTCGCGATCGCGATCGTGCGACATCAGCTGTTCGACATCCGGCTGGTGCTCTCGCGCGCCGTCGCGTGGCTGCTCCTGTCGGCGGGGGTCATCGCGGCCTACGCGGCTCTGGTCGCGGTGCTGGACCGCTATCTCGCACAGTGGGTGGGCCGCTCGGCCCTGGTCACCGTCGCCCTTGTCCTTCTCGTGGCGCCGGTGCTGCCGCGGCTGCAGCGAGCGGTGGAGCGGGTCATGTACGGCGACCGCCGGGACCCGACGCGTGCCGTGCGACGGGTGGGACAGGAGCTGCTCACCGCCCAGGACGGCGGTCTGGCAGGCGTCGTGG
>JBAVXU010000220.1:0-10622 GCA_049698415.1 Mycobacteriales bacterium | reverse complement strand
CTGCACGCCGTCGCGCTGCCGACCGGGCCGGCCCTGCTCGAGATGCTCGCCGCAGCGCTCGACGGCGGACCCGCGCTGCTGCCGGTCGATCCGAGCCTGCCGGCCCCGGCGCGGAGGCGGCTGTTCGACGCCATGCGCCCAACGGCCCTCGTCGATGTCCGGGGCACCCACGTCCTCGACGCCGTGCTGCCCGTCGAGGACGAGGTCGCGGTAGTGATCGCGACGTCGGGGTCCTCCGGCGAGCCAAAGGGGGTGCAGTTGAGCGCCGAGGCCCTGCGCCACTCGGCGTGGGCCGCCCTTCGGCGCCTCGACGCGGCACCGGGTGAGCGGTGGTTGTGCGCCCTGCCCACCTCTCACATCGGCGGGCTCGGCGTGCTCGTACGCGCCCTGGTGGCGGGCACCGAACCCGTCATGCTCGAGCGATTCTCGGTCGAGGCGTTCGCCACGGCCATGGCGGAGCAGTCGGTGCGGCACACCTCGCTGGTGCCGACGGCACTGCGTCGCCTGCTCGACGCCGAGGTCGACCTCACCCCGTTGCGTTCGGTCCTGGTGGGGGGTGCCGCCCTGCCGGCAGATCTGCGCGCCCGGGCGGAAGGCGCAGGCGTTCGCATCGTCTCGACGTACGGCATGAGTGAGACCGCCGGTGGGTGCGTCTATGACGGGCTCCCGCTGGACGGAGTCACCGTGGAGACCGGCCCGGACGGCCGCATCCGCATCTGCGGCAAGGTGCTGGCGCACAGCTACCGGCTGCGGCCGGACCTGACCGGCGAAGCCTTCGTCGACTGCTGGCTGGTGACACCCGACCTCGGCGCCATGTCCAGCGACGGCCGGTTGCAGGTGTACGGACGCGACGACGACGTCATCGTCACTGGCGGGGTCAAGGTGGCCGCCGCCGCCGTGTCGGACCTGCTCGCATCTCATCCCGCGGTCGGCCAGGTGGCGGTCCTCGGCCGGCCCGATCCGGAGTGGGGCGAGCGCGTCACCGCGATCGTGGTGCCTCGGGATCCGGCCGCGCCACCGACGCTGGCCCAGTTGCGCGCCCATGTGAGCACTGCCGAGGGTGGTGCCTGGGCGCCTCGGGAGCTGATCGTGATCGAGGCCATGCCGATGTTGCCCTCCGGCAAGATCGATCGGCGCGCGCTGCGCGAGACTCCAGTCGTGAGTCGACCCGAGCCAGACCGGTGAGCGCGTTCACGACGTGGGTCGCCGGTGCTCGCCCGCGGACGCTGCCCGCTGCGGTGGTTCCCGTGGCAGTCGGCACCGGGGCGGCCGCAGCCGACGGCTCCCCCGTGTGGTGGCGGGCACCGGTCGCACTGGTCGTCGCCCTGGCATTGCAGGTCGGGGTCAACTACGCCAACGACTACAGCGACGGGGTACGCGGGGCCGACGCCGACCGAGTGGGGCCGGTGCGCCTGGTCGGCTCCGGCGCCGCCACTCCGCGCAGCGTCCTCGTCGCGGCGATCATCAGCTTCGCGGTCGGCGCGGTCGCCGGGCTGATCCTCGCGGCCGTGACCACATGGTGGCTGGTGCTGGTCGGCGGCGTGGCGATCGCGGCCGCCTGGCTCTACACCGGCGGCGCCGTACGTTACGGCTACCGCGGGCTGGGCGAGCTCGCGGTGTTCCTGTTCTTCGGCGTGGTGGCGGTCGTAGGCACGTCGTACGTCCTGCTGGAGAAGGTCACCTGGACCGCGGTCGTGGCCTCGCTGCCTGTCGGGCTGTTCGCCTGTGCGCTGCTGGTCGTCAACAACCTGCGCGACCGGGACAGTGACGCCCGGGCCGGCAAGCGCACGCTGGCAGTGCTCGTCGGTGACCAGCACACCCGGGAGTTGTACGCCGCCCTGATGCTGCTGCCCTTCCCGCTGGCAGCCGTGTTGGCGCTGCGCTCACCGTTCGCCCTGCTGGCGTTCCTGGCGACGACCCTGGCGGCCACGCCGGTCCGCCGGGTCCTGCGCAACACGGTGGGGATGGAGCTGATCGACGTGCTGCGGCAGACCGGGATGGCGCAACTCGCGTACGGCCTGCTGCTCGCCGTCGGGCTCGTCATCGGCTGATCCATCCGGTCACGCGTCGGCCTCGTCGCCCCGCAGTCGGGCGCGAAGCTCCTCCCGCTCACGGCGCCTTCGCGCGATGTCCTTGGCCAGCGCCGCCCGCTGGCTGCGTAGCAGCAGCAGGGAGACGGGCAGGGAGAGCAGCAACGCCACGAAGACCAGTGCCCAGGACCGGAACCCGAACAGCCACAGCACCGCCGCCAGCGCCAGGAACACCCCGATGCGAGCAAGGGTGTATGACCAAAATGGGCTGAATCTCACCGTCGTTCCTGCCGATCCCGTGAAAACGCGCTCGCAGGGTGAGAAGCTGTCGGATCGGGCACCGGAAGGCGAAGGTCTGCTGTTAGGGTGCCGAGTCGGGCTACCTCGGGGAGGCGGTTCCTGCATAGACACTGTGCGGCCGCCACCATGGCGACGCCATAGCTAGGGGGTCCGGTGGAGGTCAGGGACAGGCTGCTCACTCCCGGGGAGGTCGCGGCATTATTCCGCGTCGATCCCAAAACCGTCACCCGATGGGCGGCGGCAGGCCGAATCAGCAGCATCCGTACTCCGGGGGGACATCGCCGCTTTCGTGAGTCGGAGGTACGGGCGCTATTGGCAGCCGGCGAATCGGGGCTTCCAGAGCCCCGCGGCGGCGACTGACAGGCTCCGAGCACAACGCCAGTATCGCCAGTTCCGCGATACCCTCGATGCTTGGGGGTGATGGTCCTGCTCTACGTCGACGGCGTGCTCGGACTCGTGCTCATCGGCTTTCTGCTGTTCTGCCTGCTCGATGTGATCACGAGTTCGCCCCGTGAGGTCCGTAACCTGCCCAAGGTCGCCTGGATGCTGCTCGTCTTCATCAACCCCGTGGGTGGCGTCGCCTGGCTGCTGGCCGGGCGGCCCAAGGTGAGCGACCGGGCCAACGGCCTGTCCCCCCTCCCCAACCAGGTCAGCCCCGGCCGGCCCCGGCCGCAAGGCCCCAGCCTCACCCCGCCCGAGCGCGAGCGCCCCCGCCGCGCCGTCGGACCCGATGACGACCCGGACTTCATCGCCGACCTGCGCAAGAACGCCAGCGATCACGAACGCATGCTCGGCAGCTGGGAGGACGACCTGCGGCGCCGCGAGGACGAACTGCGGCGGGAGGGGCGCAAGGACGGCGGCGACCAGCACAAGGACTCGGGGCATCCCGACCCACCCACGGAACCTGTCTGAAGGATTCGGCAGGTCCCCGCGCACCTGCTTGTGTGAGTCCGGCTGCTAGTTGAGCCCGGCGTACGAATGCAGCCCCGAGATGAGCATGTTGACGCCGAAGAGGTTGAACATCATCGCCCCCCAGCCCAGCACTGCGAGGCCGACCGCTGCCCGGCCGCGAACGCCGGCCGTCGAGCGGGCGTGCAGATAGGCCGCGTAGATCACCCAGGCGATGAACGCCCAGGTCTCCTTGGGGTCCCAGGCCCAGTAGCGGCCCCAGGCGGCCTCGGCCCAGATCGCGCCGGCGATGACCGCGAACGTCCAGATCGGGAAGCCGAAGGCGATGATCCGGAACGTGCTGCGTTCGAGCAGGTCGGCCGCAGGGAGCCGGACGCCCAGCGTCGTCGGGAACCGCACCGGCCGCCCGGCGGAGAGCCGCCGTTCGTAACGCTCGCGCAGGAGATAGAGCACTGACGTCGTGAACCCGACCAGGAAGATCCCGGTGGCCAGGATGGCCGCACTGACGTGGATCTTGAGCCAGTAGGAGTCCAGCGCCGGCACCAGCGGGCCGGGGGCGGTGTAGAGCACGGTGCCGGCCAGGCCGAGCAGCAGCACCACGGGCAGCATCACGAAAGCGCCGAGATAGCGCAGCGGCTGCCGGACGAGGAGTACGAGATAGGCCGAGACCGCGATCAGGCACACGGCGACGTCGAACTCGTACATGTTGCCCCACGGCACGCGGTGAACCGACAGGCCACGGGCGACCAGCGATCCTGCGTGGGCGGCGACGCCGAGCACCGTGAGCACGACCGCGATCCGACCGGCAAGGACGATCCGCGGCCGGGCCTGACCATCGGACGGGGACTCGTCCGCAGGGTCGACCGGCGCCGAAGCGGCCGTGCTGACCTCGTCGGGCGGTCCGCCCGCGCCGACGAGGACGCGGGTCTCGCGCGCCGCCACCGACACGTACCCACGCCGGCCGAACGCGTACTCCACGGCGTAGAGGAACATGGCGACGGTGTAGGCAAGAATCGCCGCGACCAGCAACTGGTCGGACAGCACGGCCATTGACTGGTCGACTGGCACTTAACCCTCCCTAGCGCGTGCGGTGATCTGGTCGAACTCCGCGGTGAACGTGTCGGAGTCGGTTCGCGCCAGCCCGCCTACCGCGACAACGGTACGCCCGGCGTCATCGGTTCCCGGATCTGGGGAGAAGCGGAACCACACCCGGCGACGGCGGATCCGCAGCGACAACAGCAGGCCGATGACCATGGCCGATGCCGCGAGGAGCGCGAGTTGCTCGCCGGGGTCGCGGGCGACCTGCAGGCGAGCCCATTCCTTGTAGCCGTCGAATCGCACGGTCGTGCCGTCGGCGAGGCGTACGGACTGACCCGGCGCCAGCACGACCCTCGCGGGCCGGCCGTCGGCGAGCTTGGACAGGGTGAGCCGCTCGAGGCGGATCTGGCGCTGGTCGAGGGAGTACACCGACTGCGGCGCACCGGAGTCCAGACCCAGGTCGCCGGAGTAGATCCGGATGGACAGCGCGGGGTTGGTGGGCACCGGCGACAGCGAGGTCAGGCCGAGCCGGTCCGCCGGGTCACGGTCGGGTGTGAACACCCCGTCGATACCGATCTGCCGCGGCCTGGCATCGGGCAACTTCACCGCACCGGTCGAGGCGAGGCGCTCGTCGGAGGGCAGGAATGCGGTGGGCTCGGTGAACACCTGGCCGGTGGGGTCGATCACGGTCACGACCGGGGAGAAACCGTGTCCCAGCAGGTAGGTCCGGGTGCCGTCGAGGCGAAGCGGGGAGTTGACCTTGATCGTGTCGCGCATGGTGGGAGCGGCGTCGCCGCGGCCATACCTGATGTTCGCGCTGAACGCGCTCGCCTGGGTGCTGCCCGGCGGATAGGTCGCGGTGAACTTGTCCAGGTCGACGCAGAAGGGCGGCAGGTCGCTGCCGGTGATCAGCCGGCCCGGGTCGAAGGCGTCGTACTGGTTGACGGTGTTGCAGAAGCCGTCGCCCTCGGTCACCAGCACCGTTGCCTTCCACCCGAACAGCCCGCCAAGTGCGATCGCCACCAGCAGGACGACAAGGGCGACGTGGAACATCAGGTTGCCGGTTTCGCGCAGGTAGCCCTTCTCGGCCGACAGTGAGATGGCACCGCCGGCCTCGGCGCGCCGCTCGATCCGCCAATGCGCCCGACGCAGTCCATTTTGGACAGTCTCGGCGGCGCCCTCGGGTGTCGCATCTGTGCCGAAGGCGGCGGAGTGCGGCAGCCGGTCGAGGTGCCGTGGCGCGGCCGGCGGCCGGCGCACGACAGCCCGCGCATGCATCGGCAGCCGCGACGACAGGCAGCCGAGCAACGACACGAACAGCAACAAGTAGATCGCGGCGAACCACGGGGCACCGAAGACGTCGAACAGCGACAGCCGGTCGAGCACCGGCGCCAAGGCGGGGTGCGCAGCGAAATAGTCGTCGACCTTGATCTGGTTCAGCCCGCGCTGGGGCAGGACCGAGCCGGGAACCGCGGCGACTGCCAGCAGGAACAACAGGAGCAGAGCCGTCCGCATGCTGACGAGTTGCCGCCAGGCGCGCCGGAGCATTCCCAGCGCTCCGGTGCCCGACGGCGGCGTGGGCTCGGGTGCGGTCGAGAGCCGGGCGGCGTCACCGGTCACGGTCGACATCACAGCGCCGGGGTGAAGCTGCTGGTCCAGTCGCGCAGGCCGATCGTCACGTCGTCCCACAGCCCGGTGAGCAGGAGCAGGCCGAGGACGACGAGCAGGGCGCCTCCGATGCGGGTCACCCAGCGCGCATGCCGGCGTACGACCGACAGCCCACCGAGCAGCCGCCGATAGCCCAGCCCGACCCCGAGGAACGGCAGGCCCAGGCCGAGGCAGTAGGCCGCCGACAACAATGCCCCCCGCCCGGCACTGGCCGACGCGTAGGCCAAGCCCTGAACGGCACCAAGGGTCGGCCCCACACACGGCGTCCACCCGACTCCGAACACCACGCCCAACAGTGGCGCACCGGCGAGCCCGGTCGCCGGCAGCCGCCGGATGCGAACCTCGCGCTGCAACCCGGGCACCAGTCCGAGAAAGCCGAGCCCGAGCACGATGATGATCGCCCCGATGACCCGCTCGATGATCGCCTGGTGGGTGGCGAGCGCCCGTCCCAGCCCACCGAACAGCACGCCGTACGACACGAACACCGCCGAGAAGCCGAGGACGAACAACGCGGTGCCGACGAGGACGCGCCCGCGTACCCGGCGCCGCTGCGCGGTTTCCTGATCGTCGAGCTCGGCCCCTGACAGTCCGGTCATGTACGACAGGTAGCCGGGGACCAGCGGCAGCACGCAGGGTGAGAGGAAGCTGACCAGCCCGGCGAGGGCGGCGACTCCCAGCGCGACGAGCAGCGGGCCGCTCGTGACGTGACCGGCGAAGGTGTCACCCATCGGCGCTCAGCCGCCCTCGGCCGCGATCGTCGCCACCACCGGCTGCAACTCGCCAACGGTGATCGACTTGCTGAACAGCGCGGCCACCCGCCCGCGGCGGTCGAGGACCAGCGTGGCCGGGATGGAGTTGGGGGGCGTGTCGCGGAACTGCAGTGCGACCCGGCCGGTCCGGTCGTACAGGCTGGGATAGGTGATCTTCTTGGTGCGCTGGAACGCCTTGGCACTGGACAGGCCGTCCTTGACGTTGACCCCGACGAAGGACACCTTGGAGCCCTTGGTGCGTTGATAGACGGTCTCCAGATCGGCGGCCTCGGCTCGGCACGGCGCGCACCACGAGCCCCAGAAGTTCACGACCACGACGTCGCCGCGCAACCCGGACAGGTCGAAGGACGTTCCGTCGAGCAGCTTTCCCGTGACCGCAGGCGCCGGCTTGCGCTGGCCGGCCGGCAGGATTCGCACGGTCCCGTCGCCGGCGACGAAGCGATTGCTGGAGCCGGCTGCCTGATCGACGGCGTCCGGACCGGTGGCGCAGGCGGACGCAGCGACCGCGATCAGGCCGAGCGCTGCCACGACTGGTCGCAGTCTCACTCGTCGGCCGCCGGCTCGGCGTCGGTCTCGTCCGCCCGCTCGATCTCGTCCTCTGCTTCTTCGACCGCCTTGCTGGCGGCGCTCTTGGCCTCGACCTTCTTGGCGATCTTGGTCACCACCAGATGGGCGGCGGGCTCGCGGTAGGTGACGTCGACCACGGCGTCGCCCTCAAAAGTGAATGACGTCAGGCTGGCCAGGCCGCACTGACGGTTGGCCGGGTTGTGCCACAGCCGTTGACGCGCGACGTGGCGGCGCAGCGTCCAGATGGGCAGTTGGTGGCTGATGCAGACGGCCTCGTGCCCCTCGGCGGCGTCGCGCGCCGCGGTCACGGCAGCGTGCATGCGGGCCGCGATCTCGGCGTAGGGCTCCCCCCACGACGGGGTGAACGGATTGCGCAGCCGGGGCCACGCGGTCGGCCGCCGCAGCACTCCGTCGCCGACCCCGAACCGGCGGCCGGCGAAGAAGTTGTCGGCCTCGATCAGCCGGTCGTCGGTATTGATCTCGAGACCGAACCGCTCGGCGAAGGGCTTGGCCGTCTCCTGCGCGCGGTCGAGCGGGCTGGCCGTCAGATATGTGACGTCGTGGCCGGCGAGTGACTCGGCGGCGGCTGAGGCCATCCGGTGCCCGATGGCCGAGAGCACGAATCCCGGCAACCGGCCGTACAGGATGCCGTCGGGGTTGTGCACCTCGCCGTGCCGCATGACGTGTACGACGGTGCGGCTCATGCCGCACCCTGCGCCGCGGCGGCGGCCCGCGCGGCGTACGGCAGCGCCTGCGCGACCCGTTCGAGCGCAGCGTCGTCGTGGGCGGCGGAGAGGAACCACGCCTCGTAGGCACTCGGCGGGAGGTAGACGCCGCGGGCGAGCATCTCGTGGAAGAAGGCGGCGTAGGCAGCGGTGTCCTGCCGTTGCGCGCCGGCGAAGTCGTGCACCTCGCCGGCGGCGAAGAACACGCTGAACAGGTTGCCGGCGCTCTGCACCCGATGCGGGACACCGGCGTCGGTCAGAGCACGCGCGGCGAGTCCGGCGACCTGGTCGGCGGCCTTGTCGACGGTGTCGTAGACCTCGGCTGTGCAGGCTGTCAGGGTGGCGATCCCCGCGGCGGTGGCCAACGGGTTACCCGACAGAGTGCCGGCCTGATAGACCGGCCCGGCCGGCGCCAGCCTGGACATCACGTCGCGGCGGCCACCGAATGCGGCTGCGGGCAGCCCACCACCCATCACCTTGCCGAAGGTGAAAAGGTCGGCGGTGACCGGGTCGAGGCCGTACCACCCGGCTGCCGAGACCCGGAAGCCGGTCATCACCTCGTCACTGATCAGCAGCGCGCCGTGGCTGTCGCACAGGGCACGCAGGCCGCTGGCGAATCCGGCGACGGGCGGCACCACGCCCATGTTCGCCGGCACGGCTTCGGTGATCACGCAGGCGATGTCGTCGGGGAGGGCGTCGAAGGCCGTGCGTACGGCGGCCAGGTCGTTGTAGGGCAGCACGATCGTGTCGGCGGCGCTGGCCCCGGTGACTCCGGGAGAGTCGGGCAGTCCGAACGTCGCCACTCCGGAGCCGGCGCCGGCGAGCAGGGAATCGACGTGGCCGTGGTAACAGCCGGCGAACTTCACGATCTTGTTGCGGCCGGTGAATCCCCGGGCCAAGCGGATGGCACTCATCGTCGCCTCGGTGCCGGAGTTGACCAGCCGGACCTGCTCGACCGGCGCGACCCGGCTGGTGATCAACTCGGCCAGCAGCACTTCGCCCTCGGTGGGGGTGCCGAACGACGTCCCCCTCGCGGCCGCCTCCTGCAGCGCCGCCACCACCGACGGGTGAGCGTGGCCGAGGATCAGCGGCCCCCAGGAACACACGAGGTCGACGTACTCCTTGCCGTCGGCGTCGATGAGGTACGGCCCGTGGCCGCTGGCCATGAATCGTGGTGTCCCGCCCACCGCCCTGAATGCGCGGACTGGAGAGTTGACCCCACCCGGTATGACGTGGGACGCGCGCGCGAACAAGGCTGCCGAGGCGGCCGGATCGGCGGGTGAACTCACACCTGCCAGTGTCGCAAGCCGTGGCCGCCGACCCACGCCCGGGCCTGCTCCGCAGCCACGCCCGGATAGGCATCGGCTGTCCGCCGGTGGGCGCGCCTGATGCACCGGGCAACGCCGGAGTGCATATGTCCATCTTCACCCGCTACGCTCCCTGCGACGTTCCTGCGCTAGCGCGAGCCGAGCAGGTGGGCGACCTCGCTCGCCCAGTAGGTCAGCACCAGATCAGCACCGGCCCGCCGGATAGACGTGAGGGTCTCGGTGATGACGCGCTCGCGGTCGATCCAGCCGCGCGCGGCGGCCGCCTCGACCATGGCGTACTCCCCGCTCACCTGAAACGCGGCAACCGGCACGTCGACCGCGTCGGACACCCGGCGTACGACGTCCAGATAGGACATCGCCGGCTTCACCATGACCGCGTCGGCGCCCTCGGCGATATCGAGCAGCACCTCGCGCAGCGCCTCGTCGGAGTTAGCCGGATCCTGCTGGTAGCCGGCCCGGTCGCCGAACTGCGGCGCGCACTCAGCAGCCTCGCGGAAGGGACCATAGAAGGCGGAGGCGTACTTCGCGGAGTAGGCGAGGATGACCACCTGCTCGAAGCCCGCTCCGTCGAGCGCGGACCGGATCGCTGCGACCTGGCCGTCCATCATCCCGCTCGGGGCGACCACGGCGGCACCCGCTCGGGCCTGCGCGATCGCGATGTCGGCGTAGCGCTGCAGGGTGGCGTCGTTGTCGACCTCGCCGGTCTCGGTGAGCAGCCCGCAATGCCCGTGGTCGGTGTACTCATCGAGGCACAGGTCGCTCATCAGGACGGTGTCTTCGCCCAGGTCGGCGGCCAGGTCATGGATCGCCAACGCAGCGATGCCGTCCGGATCGTCGGCGGCTGACCCGCGGGCATCCTTGGCGGCGGGTACCCCGAAGAGCATCAGCCCGCCGACGCCAGCCTCGACCGCCTCATGGGCGGCCTTGCGCAGCGAGTCGCGAGTGTGCTGGACCACGCCCGGCATCGACGCGACCGGGACCGGGGCGTCGATGCCCTCCTTGACGAACATCGGCAGCACCAGATCCCCGGCGCCCAGATGGGTCTCGGCGACCAGTCGCCGCAGCGCCGGGGTTCGGCGCAGGCGACGGGGGCGTACGACCGGGAAAACCGGCCGGTCCGGCGCATCGGTCATTTGGCCGCCTTCGGCTTGCTCCTCGCCCTGGTGCTGCGCGAGGGGGGCGCCACGCCGTCGGTCTCCTTGAGATGGCGGACGTGAACGGCGAGTGCTTCGACCAGCGCGGCCACATCGGGCTCGTCCGGCTCGACGTCGACGCGAAGACCCATCT
>JBAVXU010000219.1:0-2695 GCA_049698415.1 Mycobacteriales bacterium | reverse complement strand
GGCCGGTTCCTCTGCCCGGCCTCCCGGCTCGACGAGCTGACCGCGGACTTGTCCGACTCGGCGCCGAGGGTGCCGATCGCATCGAGGATGGGGATCCCGGCCCGCATGAACGCTGCGAGTTGCCTCGACAGGTGCATCAGATCCGAGCGCTTCAAACGCTTCGCGGTCAGCTCGAGCCGGCCCGCACTCCGCTTGAGGCCGAGCGTGGTGACGGTGAGTTCCCGTTGCACCAGGGCGCTTCGCGCCTCGTTGAGCGACTCGGCGCTCTGGACGCCCTTGTGCACCGCGCCGTCCGGGGCCTGCGCGACGTATGCGTACTTGGGCATCGCGGCGTGTCCCTGCCTAGACCGTGTAGATGCTGCGGACGATCTCGGCGATCGTGGTGACGTCCTCGCTGACCAGCCGCACTGCTTCCTTGCGCAAGGGTTGCATGCCCTGTGCGATGGCCAGCCGCCTCATCTCGTGGTGCGAAGGACTCTCGGCCACGATCAACTCGCGCATCTCCTCGGTGATCTGCAACACCTCGTAGACACCGACCCGGTCGGAGTAGCCGGTACGCGAGCAGAAGTTGCAGCCCTCGCCGATCCAGAACTCCGACTTGTCTCTCCCACCCGCCTGCTCGAAGAAGGCGATCTCCTGCGCGCTCGGCGTGAATCTGACCTTGCAGTCGTTGCAGGTACGTCGGACCAGCCGCTGACCCACCACCGCGATGACGGACGAGGCGACCAGGAACGACTCGATACCCATGTCCAGGAAGCGATAGAGCGCCGAGACGGCATCGGTCGCGTGCAACGAGGACAGCACGAAGTGACCGGTCAGGGCCGACTGCACGGCGATCCGCGCGGTCTCGGCGTCGCGGATCTCGCCGACCAGGATCATGTCCGGGTCCTGGCGCAGGATCGAGCGCAGGCCGCCGGCGAAGGTGATCCCGGCCGCCTCGTTGATCTGGATCTGGTTGATCGACGGGAACACGTACTCGACCGGGTCCTCGATCGTGGTGATGTTGCGTTCGGGGCCGTTGACCTCGGTCATCGACGCGTACAACGTCGTCGTCTTGCCGCTGCCGGTCGGCCCGGCGCAGATCACCATGCCGTACGGCGACCTGATGATCTTGGCGTAGTTGTCGTGGGTCTCGGCCGGCATGCCGAGGTCCTGCAGCTTGTAGAGCGGCCGGCTCTTGTCGAGAAGCCGCAGCACGACCTTCTCGCCCCAGATGGTGCCGGTGGTGGCGACCCGGATGTCGATGGCCCGGCCGTCGAGGGTCAGGGCGATCTGGCCGTCCTGCGGCCGGCGCCGCTCGACGATGTTCATGCTGCCCATGATCTTGATCCGGCTGGCGATGGCGCTGGCCATCGAACCGGGCAGCGCGAGCACGTCGTGCAGCGCACCGTCGATGCGGAACCGGACCCTGACCCGCTCGTCCTGCGGCTCGATGTGGACGTCGGAGGCGCGGTCGCGCAGCGCCTGGGTGATGAGCATGTTGACGACCTGTACGACCGGCGCGTCGTGACCGCCGACCGGCAGCGCCGCCTGGCTGGCGGCGTTGCCGCCGCGGTGTTCGCCCTGCACGGCGGTGAAGGCCGCGATCTGTTGCTCCACACCGGACAACGCGCGGTAGGTGCTGTCGATCGCCCGGCGGATCTCGGTCGGGGAGGCGAGCAGGATCCGCACCGGACGTAGCAGGGCGCGGTAGACCTGGGCGACACATTCCTCGGTCGGTTCGCCGATCGCCACGTCGAGCACGTCGTCGTCGCTGACGCTGATCGGGATGACGCCGAGTTCGCGCGCCTGGGACTCGGCAAGCAACGCGGCGGCGGCGGGCTCCGGGGTGACCCGGCGCAGATCCACCAGCGGGATGTTGAGTTGCACCGAAAGGCCGGCGGTGAGCTGACGCTCCTCGATGATCCCCATTTCGATGAGCAGGGTGCCGAGCATCTTGTCGGAGGCCTTCTGCTGCAGCAACGCCTCTGCCAGATGGCCGGAGGACAAGGCTCCTTGCCGCACCAGCAACTCGCCGAGTGGTATCGAATGGCTGTTGGTCAGGATGCTCAGGTCGTCGACCAGCTCGGGGTCGGGGCCGACGTCAGCTGCCACCCTCTCCGCCGACCGACCGATTCGCATTGCCTCTCCAGTTTCATAGGCGCGCACGCGAACGTACCCCAGCTTTCATAGGCTGAGGTAGCGAGGAAGACTGCCCTTGGTCGACCATCTTGTCGGGAACGCCAGGGAATGTCACCCCACCGTGGCACGAAGGCGCTCGACACCCTCCCGGAGGCAGGTGACGTGGCAGAGGACCTGCAGGTGACGCCTCGTCTCACCATCTCCGGGGCCGAGCTTCGCGAGCGGTTCTCCCGATCCTCCGGTCCCGGCGGGCAGTCGGTGAACACCAGCGACTCCAGGGTCGAGCTGACCTTCGACCTGTCCCGGTCGGCGTCGATACCCGGCTGGCTCAAGGAGCGCATTCGCGGCCGGCTCGCCGGCCGACTGGTCGACGGGGTGCTCACGGTCGTCGCGTCAGAGCACAGGTCTCAGTTCGCCAACCGCGCGGCAGCGCGCGAGCGGTTGACCGCCATTCTCGCCGCGGCGGCGGCGCCTCCGCCGCCGGAGCGCCGAGCGACCCATCCGGGTCGCAACGCACGCGAGAAGCGGCTTTCGGCGAAACGGCGACGCGGGGACCTCAAGCGGGGGCGAACAC
>JBAVXU010000218.1:0-3458 GCA_049698415.1 Mycobacteriales bacterium | reverse complement strand
CGACTCGAGGGCGAGTTGCCGGCCATGCGTCGCGGCCCCGCTATCGTCGGCAGCTGATGAAAAGCACTGAGTACGGAGACGACGTCCTGGCCGGCAACTGGCGCAGGCGGGCTGCGATCCCCGAGGTCCCGGCCGAGGTCGGCGAGGTCGTCGAGGACGCCGAGAGCGGGTTCACCGGCGAGATCATCGAGACCGGCAAGGACCAGGTCACCCTGCTGGGCCGGGGTGACCGCAAGCGGGTCTTCCCGTTGACGCCCGGCGCCTTCCTCATCGACGGCAAGCAGGTCACCCTGGTCCGGCCCGCAGCGGAGCCCCGACCCCCGGTGCGTCGGCGTACCGCCTCAGGATCGATCGCCGCCCCACCGAGCCGGGCCAAGGTGGCGAAGGCAAGCCGGATCTACGTTGAGGGCAAGCACGACGCGGAGTTGGTGGAGCGGGTCTGGGGCGACGACCTGCGCGACGCGGGCATCGTGGTCGAGGCACTCGACGGGATCGACGACCTGGCCACCGTCGTTCGCGACTTCGGGCCAACGGCACAACGCCGCCTCGGCGTGCTCGTCGACCACCTCGTTCCCGGCTCCAAGGAGAGCCGGATCGTTGCCGACGTCCACCATCCTCACGTGCTTGTCGTCGGTCATCCCTACGTCGACATCTGGCAAGCCGTGAAGCCGTCGGCACTCGGCATTTCCGCGTGGCCGGTCATCCCTCGTGGCCAGGACTGGAAGCAGGGGATGTGCACCGCGCTCGGCGTCACGGACCCGCCCGAGATGTGGCGGCGGATCCTCGCCGCCGTCGACTCCTACGCCGATCTGGAGACTCCGCTGCTGGGATCGGTCGAGCGGCTGATCGACTTCGTGACCGCGCAGCCGGGATGACCACGATCGAGACAGCCCGCCTCATCCTGCGCCGGTGGCGCCCCGCGGACATCGCGCCGATGGCGGCGATCAACGCCGACGACGAAGTCATGCGGTGGATCGGGGCCGGCGTGGGCATCCCGTACGACCGCACCGAAGCGTCACTGGCGGCGGCCGAACGCCACTGGGACGAGCTCGGCTACGGCTGGTTCGCGGTCGAGGTGCGTGACACCGGCATGCTGGCCGGGCTGGCCGGCCTGGGAATCCCCGACGACATCCCGGACGTGATGCCTGCGGTCGAGATCGGCTGGCGGCTGGGCCGGGCGTTCTGGGGGCAAGGCATCGCGACCGAGGCGGCCCGCGCATCCCTTCGGTTCGCCTTCGCTGACCGGGGGATGGACCGGATCCTCGGCATCCACCAGATCGGCAACCATGCATCCGAACGGATCATGCACAAGCTGGGCATGCGGCCGATGCTCGAGTCGACCGAACCACCGCTGGACCGCCCGGTTCGGGTCCACGCCATCACCCGGGTGGAGTACGACCGCCTGACTGACCCGGCGGCGACTGCGTCGGATTGAGCACCCGGAACAGGAAGTCCTTGGTCCGCTGCTGTTTGGGCTCGCCGAGCACCTCGGCCGGCGGACCCTCCTCGACGACGACACCACCGTCCATGAACACCACCCGGTCGGCGACGTCGCGGGCGAACGCCATCTCGTGGGTCACCACGAGCATGGTCATGCCCTCGTCGGCCAGGTCGCGCATGACGGCCAGCACCTCCCCCACGAGTTCGGGATCGAGGGCCGACGTCGGCTCGTCGAACAACATCAGGTCGGGTTGCATGGCCAGCGCTCGCGCGATCGCGACGCGCTGTTGCTGACCACCGGAGAGCTGGGCCGGGAAGGCGTCGACCTTGTCGTCGAGCCCGACCTTGGTCAGCGTCTCGCGGGCGATCCTGTCCGCCTCGGCGCGGCCCCGGCCCAGGACCCGGCACTGGGCGATGGTGAGGTTGCGCAGCACCGACAGGTGCGGGAACAGGTTGAACTGCTGGAACACCATGCCGACCCGCCGGCGTACGGCGTCGATGTCGACATCGGGATCGGTGACGTCGGTCCCGGCCACGAACACCTGCCCGGAGGTCGCCGACTCGAGTTGGTTGATGCACCTGAGCAGGGTCGACTTGCCCGAGCCGGAGGAGCCGATCACGCAGACCACCTCGCCGCTGCGCACGTGGAAGTCGATGCCCTTGAGGACTTCGAGCTCACCGAAGTACTTGTGCAGGTCACGGACCACGATCGCTTCGTCGCCGGCAGCCGGCGCTTCCACCGCGCTCACCTCGCCCTCGCATTGCGCACCTCGAGCCGGCGTACCAGCAGTGACAGCGGCACCGTGATCAACAGGTAGCACAGGCCGGCGATGACCAGCGGGGTCGCGTTGACCAGAGCGTTGAGCTCGTCGCGGCCGAACTTGGTGAGCTCCTGGGTGCCCGCGGCGACCCCGAGGATGGCGACCAGCGAGGAGTCCTTGGTCAGCACGATGAGTTCGTTGGTCAGCGGCGGGATGATGATCCGGAACGCCTGCGGAATCACGATCGAGATCATCGCGCGCGACTGCGTCATGCCCAGCGAGCGCGCCGCCTCGACCTGGCCGCGCGGGACCGCCTGGATGCCGGCCCGGATCGTCTCGGCGAGGTAGGCCGCGGCCGGCATGCCCAGGCCCAGCACGATCGCGGAGTACGGCGCGAACGGCAGTTGCTGCCCGGTCGCTGTCGGCACGCCGTAGCCGAGGAAGAACAGCCAGAGCAGCAACGGGATGCCGCGGAAGAACTCGATGTAGACGTTGGCGAACCAGCGGTACGGCAGCACGCTGGACAGCCGCATCAGCGCGAAGACCAAGCCGGCCACGAGGCCGAACGCGAACCCCATCGCGGTGTAGATCACGGTGTTCTTCAGCGCGATCACGATGATGTCGGGGAACAGCGGCTTGGCCTTGCCGAGGTTGAAGTACCCCTCGCGGATCGTCGCCCAGTCGACCCGGAACGCGATCAGCAGCAGGACCGCCACGAACACGGCGTACTGGATCCCCCGGATCAGCCGGGCCCGCTTGGTGCGCGGCATCGACGCCAGCGGTGCGCGCCATCGGCGGGTGGCCGGACCGTCCTGCTGCCGCAGCGTCATGGTCGCCGCTACTTCGAGGTGGGTTTACGGCCGAACCACTTTTCGTAGAGCGCGTCGTACGTGCCGTCGGACTTGGCCGTGTCGAGAACGGAGTTGACGGTCTCGAGCAGCTTGGCGTTGCCGCCCTTCTTGATGCCGAACCCGTACTGCTCGCCGGTGTTGAACTCGGCTCCGACTTCGTACTTCCCGGTGTTGTTCTTGATGTAGTAGGCCCAGACGGGCAGGTCGTTGACCGCACCGGCGATCTGCTTTGTGGCCAACGCCTGCTGCTCAGTGGCCAGATCTTCGAACTCGATGACGGTGACGCCCTGCGGCTTCTTGGAATCCACATAGTCCTTGCCGGTGGTGCCCGACTGCACGCCGACCTTCTTGCCCTTGAGGTCGGCCAGCGACGTGATGCCCGAACCAGCCCTGACCAGCAGTGCCT
>JBAVXU010000217.1:0-2835 GCA_049698415.1 Mycobacteriales bacterium | reverse complement strand
CTCCCGTGGCGCACACCGGCACGGCGCGGTTGGGTGCCCGGGTGCTGCCGGGCCTGTTCGCCCAGACCCACGACCACCCCGAACTGGTCCGCCGGACCCTGGTCGAGATCCTGTGGCGGGGCGACGATCACCGGGTCGGCCGGGACCGCAGGGGCGCGATGCAGGCGCTACGCCGCTACGAACTCGACGGGCAGGGCGACCAGAAGTTCGGCACCTTGTCCGGTGGCCAGCAGGCGAGATTCCAGATCCTGCTGCTCGAACTGTCAGGGGCGACCCTGCTGCTGCTCGACGAGCCCACCGACAACCTCGACCTGGCCAGCGCCGAAGCTCTTCAGGAGGGTCTGGCATCTTTCGAGGGCACGGTGCTCGCGGTCACCCACGACCGGTGGTTCGGCCGGTCATTCGACCGCTTCCTCGTCTTCGGCGCGGACGGCACGGTGTACGAATCCACCGAGCCGGTCTGGGACGAGGGTCGGGTGGCCCGCGCCCGCTAGCAGTCAGCCGGTCGGGACCGAGATCCCGATGCCACCGCGGGTCTGGCCGCCGAACCTCGCCTTCTCGCGGGCAAGATCCAGCGGCCCGATCCGCTTCCGTGCAGCCCGGTCGGCATCGGTCGTCAGATCGGCCGGAATGATCCAGACGATCTCGAACTCGAGGCCGTTCGGGTCGTGCCCGTACAGACTCTTGGTCGTGCCGTGGTCGGAGCTGCCGCCCAGCGCGCCAGCGGCGACCAGCTTGGCGGCTGTCGTCTCGAGTTCGTCGAGGGTGTCGACCTCCCACGCGAGGTGATAGAGCCCGACTGTGGACCGGCCGGCCTGAGACGGCCCGGCCCCCTCGCCGATCTCGAACAGGCCGATGTCGTGGTCGTTGGTGGAGCCGGGTGCCTGCAGGAAGGCCGCCCCGCGGAAGTTCTCCGGTGTCATGTCGAGGCGCCGGAAGCCCAGCACCTCGGAGTAGAAGCGCACCGTCTCGTCGAGGTTACGGACGTAGAGCACTGCGTGATTGAGCCGGAAGATTCCCATCGGAGGTCCTTTGTCGAGGTGTTCTGCTTGCATCATACCCGATAGTTGTTGAACGCTCAACTACCTCCTGGGTTCTGCGCTTTGACCCTGTCCGGGGGTGGGAGGTATCGTGGCAGGTCGTTGGCGTTTGCGCCGTTCCCACGCGCGCTCGCTCAAGCCCACACCGTTCAGCAGAAGGTAGATCTGTGCCTACGTACAGTCCCAAGCCTGGCGACGTCCAGCGCAAGTGGCATGTCATCGACGCTACTGACGTCGTGCTCGGCCGGCTGGCCAGCCAAGCGGCAACCCTGCTGCGCGGCAAGCACAAGCCGATCTTCGCCCCGCACCTCGACACCGGTGACTTCGTCATCATCATCAACGCCGGCAAGGTCGCGCTGAGCGGCAACAAGCGCGAGCAGAAGATGGCCTACCGGCACTCCGGGCACCCAGGTGGCCTCCGCGCCGTCCCCTACGGCGATCTGCTCGACCACCGCCCCGACTGGGCAGTCGAGCGGGCGATCAAGGGCATGCTGCCGCACAACACGCTGGGCCGGCAGATGATGAGCAAGCTCAAGGTCTACGCCGGGCCGAACCACCCGCACCAGGCCCAGCGGCCCGAGCCGTTCGAGATCACGCAAGTGGCGCAGTAACGCCCTCCGGCAACAGTCAACAAGGACGAAATTGAGGATCGAGTGAGCGCAACCACCACCGAGAAGGCCATCCAGACCGTCGGGCGCCGCAAACAGGCGATCGTGCGGGTGCGGCTGATGCCGGGAACAGGCCAGTTCAACCTCAACGGGCGCTCCCTCGAGGCCTACTTCCCCAATAAGGTCCACCAGCAGTTGATCCGCGAGCCGTTCGTCCTGCTCGAGAAGGAGTCGGAGAACCGCCCCAGCTACGACGTGGTCGCCCTGCTCAGCGGCGGAGGGATCACCGGTCAGGCCGGCGCGCTCCGGCTGGCCATCGCCCGCGCGCTCATCGAGGTCGAGATCGACGACCGGCCGGCGCTGAAGAAGGCCGGCTTCCTCAGCCGCGACCCGCGGGTCAAGGAGCGCAAGAAGTACGGACTGAAGAAGGCCCGCAAGGCACCTCAGTACTCAAAGCGCTAACCAGTGGGCCGGCTCTTCGGCACTGACGGCGTACGCGGTCTCGCCAACCGCGATCTCACTCCCGAATTGGCTCTCGCGGTGGCTCTTGCCGCCGTCCACGTGCTGCGTGAGGCCGACGGCTCGCACCGTCCGGTCGCCGTGGTCGGGCGGGACCCCCGCGCCAGCGGCGAGATGCTCGAGGCCGCTGTGATCGCGGGTCTGACAAGTGCTGGTGCGGACGTGTGGCGGGTCGGCGTACTCCCCACCCCGGCGATCGCCCACCTGACGGCCACGACCGGCGCCGACCTCGGACTGATGCTCTCAGCCAGCCACAACCCGATGCCGGACAACGGCGTGAAGCTGTTCGGCCGCGGTGGGCACAAGCTCGCCGATGCGGTCGAGGACGCGATCGAGGCGAGGCTGGAAGACGACTGGGAACGCCCGGTCGGGGCCGACGTCGGCCGTGTGCGCGACCTGCCCGACGCCGCGGAGACCTACGCCGCGCACCTGCTCGAGGCCCTGCCCGGCCGGCTCGACGGGCTACGCATCGTCGTCGACTGCGCGCACGGAGCCGCATCGGCAGTAGCCCCCGACATCTACGAACGGGCCGGGGCCAAGGTGATCTCGGTTGCCACCGAGCCGGACGGCCTCAACATCAACGACGGTGTCGGGTCGAGCTTCATCGACTCGCTCTCCGCCGCCGTGGTCGAGCACGGGGCCGACGTCGGCATCGCCCACGACGGCGA
>JBAVXU010000216.1:0-2412 GCA_049698415.1 Mycobacteriales bacterium | reverse complement strand
GTGCTGCTGCGCCCGGTGGGTGGGCGGGGTGTTCTGCGACGCCAACTGATCGCGCTTCGCGAAGGGCTGGACGAGCAGTTCAGCGATGTCAATTTTCGGATCACCCTGCTGTCAACTCCGGCCCGGGGTGCGATCGGCGGTGCCTTCACCATCCTGCGATTCACCGAGGCCACCGACAAGGACGTCGTCTATCTCGAAGGGCGGGAGGACGCTGCATATCTCGAGACGGATGGCGATGTCGCGCGTTACGACGAGAAGTTCCGCTCCCTCGAGCGCGACAGCCTGACCCGAGACGAATCAGTGAAGCGACTGTCGGAGGAGATCGACCGGCTCGAGGAGTCAGGCGAGCAGGACGGGTTGCACTAGCCGTCGCGGACGTGACCCGTGCGAGCCCATTGCCCGCCGGTGCTGAACACCTGCGGGACGCCGAAGCCTATGCTGCGGCAGTGGCCGATCACCTGACCCACGTTGACGACAGCGGTGCCGCGCGAATGGTCGACGTCAGCGCCAAGGAGGTCACCGCCCGCTCGGCGACCGCCACCGGCCGGCTCCTCACGACCCCCGAGGTCGTGGAACTGCTGCGCGGCGACGGGGTACCCAAGGGCGACGCCCTCGGAGTTGCCCGAGTGGCCGGGATCATGGCCGCGAAGCGGACCCCGGACCTCGTCCCGTTGTGCCACCCGATCGCGATCCACGGCGTCGAGGTGGACCTCGCGGTTGTCGACGACGGGGTCGCGATCTCGGCGACCGTACGCACCGCCGACCGGACCGGCGTCGAGATGGAGGCGCTGACCGCGGTTGCGGTCGCCGGCCTGGCGCTCGTCGACATGGTGAAGGCCGTCGACAAGTCAGCGTCGATCACCGACATCCGGGTCGAGTCCAAAGAGGGCGGCCGGTCCGGCACATGGCGGCGCGGCGACTGATGCGTGCCGTCGCCATCACCGTGTCGAACAGGTCTGCGGCCGGCACGCGTGAGGACACCAGTGGGGCACTGCTCGCAGACCTGCTTCGCTCGCACGGCGCCGAGGTTGGCGATCCGGTCGTCATCCCCGACGGGGTCGACTCGGTCGCCGGTGCACTGCGTGCCGCAGTCGAGTCGGGCGCGGACGTCGTCGTCACGACCGGAGGCACCGGTATCAGCCCGACCGACCGCACCCCCGAAGGCACCCGCGCGGTGCTCGATCTCGAGATCCCCGGGATAGCCGAGGCCATTCGCGCGGTCAGTCGTGATGCGGTGCCGACCGCGGTGCTCTCGCGTGGGCTGGCCGGGGTGCTGGGCCGGACGCTGGTCGTGAACCTGCCCGGTTCACCCGGCGGGGTCCGTGACGGGATGGCGGTGCTAGGTCCGCTCCTGGCTCACGCGGTCGCCCAACTGCACGGTGGCGATCACTGAGCAACCGGTGATCCGCGGTTGCTAGCCGCCGGCGAACGGCGGCAGGACGTCGAGGGCGCCATCGGCCGGCAGTGTCCGGCGCGCATCGCCGTGCAGTTGCTCACCGTCGAGCAGGAAACTGCACCTCGCCAGCACCGCGGCGAGGCGTTCGCCGTGGCGCGCGGCCAGGTCGCCGACCAGGTCGGGGAAGGTCACCCCGCCGGTCACCTGCTCTTCGGCGACGCCGGAGGCGGCACGTGCCGCAGCCCAGTAGCGGACGGTCAACATCTCTGCTGTCAGTTGCCCGGGTCGGTGGGCGGCGTCGGGCCATCGCCCTTCTGCTCGAGGTGGCCGACAGCATCGTGCGCCTTGTCCTGCACCGCGTCGGTCTTGTCGGCGAAGCGGCCCTGGGTCGCCTTGTCGACCAGGTCGCCGGCCTTGTCGATGCCTGAGTCGATCTTGTCGCTGTGCTCGCCCACAAGTTCGGCGGCCTTCTCGGCGGCCTCCTTGGCCTTGTCGAAGAAACTGCTCATCCGGTCTTCCTCTCGCTCGTGCGGGGTTCGACCCGTTGTGACAACTCCCGGCTTGTACCGTATCCCCGTGACTGAGCCGCCTGACGAGGACGACGTCGAGGCGCAGCGCAGTGCAGACGACACCGACACCGGCTGGGGCGACGACCCGGTGCCCGATCCGGACGGGGACACCCGACGCTACGACGAGGACCGCCCCCCGCACTGGGAGCCCTAGCGGCTGTGCACCGTCACCGACAGCCGGGTGATGGCGGCCGCAGCCACCAGCCGGGCAGCCACCGCGGGTTGAGCGGCAACGACGATCAGCGCGCCCTCGGCCGCCCCGTCGCCCTTGGGTGAGGGCACACCGACGATCGGGACGTCGGTCGCCACCGTCCGAGCCGGGCCATCGCCACCCGCGGCGACGACGTCGATGCGGTCACCTGCGCGCAGAAGCGCCACCGTGCCGGGATCGGCGATCCGGATCGGGGCCGCGACCGCGCCGTCGCCGCCGACCGCCCGCAGCAGTGC
>JBAVXU010000215.1:0-6596 GCA_049698415.1 Mycobacteriales bacterium | reverse complement strand
GCCGGCGCGGCGTTCGACAACCGGCTGCCCGAGTTGTACTCCGGCGACGGCGCTGACCTCGTCCCCCGGCCGGTGCCCTATCCGGCCGCCTGCCGTCCCCAGGCCTGGGCCGCGGCGGCAGCCGTGTCGGTGCTGCGCGACCTCGTCGGCCTCGACGTCGACGTGCCAGCGGGAGTCGTCCGGATCGGTCCGATGCCGGGCGCCCCGGCGGGAGCGCTGAACGTCCGAGACCTGATGGTCGACGGCGTCCGGCTCGACGTCGCGATCGACCGGGCCGGCGAGGTCACCGGGGTGAACACGTCCAGCAGCCTGCGCATCGAGTCTGGACCCGCCGGTTCCTGAGAGCCCGCGGCAGCCGATGTCACGCCGCGGGAAGGATGAGATGCACGTCGCCGAACTCGTGCCAGCGATAGCCGCCCTCGAGCGCCGCCCGGTAGGAATCGCATAGCAGTCCCGGCCCGGCCAAGGCCTCGAGCATCCACAGGTGAGAGGCCGCCGGCTCGTGCCATCCGGTCAGCAGTCCGTCCACGATCGACACTCCGCGCTCGGGGGTGATGACCAGATCGGTCCAGCCCTGCGCCGCTTCTACCCGCGCTGTGCCGTCAAGAGCCGACCTGGTCACCACAGATTCCAGAGCCCGCACGACCGTGGTCCCGACGGCGATGACCCGGCGACCCTCGGTCTTGGCCCGGTTGACCGCACGCGCAGCGTGACCCGGCACTGAGAACCACTCGGGGTACGGCGGATCGCTCGTCTCCAGTGACGAGACCCCGCAGTGCAGCACCAGCCGGGCCACCTCGATGCCCTGCCGGTCGAGTGCGTCGACCAGGGCAGGGGTCAACGGCCGGCCGGCACTGGGCATCTCGACGCTGCCCGGGGTGTCGTCGTACGTCGTGCGATAGGCGCCGAGCGGCCACCTGCCTTCGACGTGGGAGTAGCGGATCGGCTCGCCGTGGATGTCGAGCCAGCGGGCCAGCGCAACCGGCGTATCGAGCTGAGCGACCCACAGCCGGGAGTGCACCGCCCCAGCCGGCTGCGATCCGGTCACGTGCAACGTCGCGCCGCCCGGGAGGTCGATACGCACGTCCGTGCGATCGGTGTACGACGCTGCACTTCCCGAGGCCAGCGGTCGGCGCAATTCGACGACCCACACGTTGCTGACGGCGGCCAGGGCCGCCGCGGGGGTCCGTCCGGCGCCCGGCAGCACCGTCGAAAGATGCACGGCGACCAGCTCCCCGTCGACTGTCGTCCCAGGGACCGCGGCCGGAAGCGTCCGGGAGGTATTGAGCACCAGCAGGTCACCACGCCGCAGCACTTGGGGAAGGTCGTAGGCGTGACCGTGGCGCAGCCCGTCCTCCCCCGACGCGACCAGCATCCGCACCCCGTCCCGCGGGACACCACGCGCCTCCGGCGGCAAGTGCGCCGTCAGCCCGTCGGGCAGGTCGAAGGACAGCGACGGGGAGCACTCGAGGCAGCGGGTCACGCCGGAACTCCGGCGAGATCGGCGGCCCGGTAGCGGCCGCTGGGCAGTTCGCCGTCGATCAGTCGACGAAGCGCAGGAACGACGGCCTCGGGCGCGGTCCGGTCGCTGATGTCCTCCCCCGGAAAAGCGTCCTGCTGCATCTGCGTACGAAGGTCGCCGGGGTCGGCCGCGTACACCCGCAAGCCTGGTTCTTCGGCGGCAAGGACGCGGCTGATCGCCTCCAGCGCCGCTTTCGACGCGGCATAAGTGCCCCAGCCTTCGTACGACTCGACGGCGGCGTCACTGGTGATCGCGATGACCCGGCCGCCGGCAGCGCGGAGCGCGGGCAGCGCCAGCTGCACGAGGCCGAGCTGGGCCACCGTGTTCACTTCCAGGGCCTCGCGGAACCGAGCCAGGTCGGCGCCGGCGAGCGCCGGCAGCGGAGTTTCACCCAGGCTCGATGCGTTGAGCACGAGAAGGTCGAGCCGGTCGCCGGCCGCGGCGACGAGTTGCCGGCGGTGTTCCTCATCGGCCTGGTCGCCGGCCAGGGCGGTGGCCCCAGCGCCGAATGAGCCGGCTGCCTCGTGCAAGGCGTCTGCGCCGCGGGCGTCAACGACGACCTGCCAGCCGTCACGGGCGAGGTCGGCGGCCAGGGCACGGCCCAGGCCTCGGGAAGCTCCAGTAATGATGGCGGTTGTCATAGCCCGAGCCTGCCCCCGCGGCGTGCGGCGGCACATCTGGCCGTGGGCGTAGCCCGGCTAGGTCTTTGGACCTAGGCCGGTGGCACAACACGCGGCTTCGACCGGCGTCGGTGAGCCGACACCGTCAGGGCAGGTCGTCGGCGAGTCCTCGGCGTACGGCAAGCACAGCGGCCTGGGTGCGATCGGCGACGCCCAACTTGGCGAGGATGGCGCTGACGTGCACCTTCACCGTCTTCTCCGACAAGACAAGTTCGCGCGCGATCAGCCGGTTGGACAGACCCCGGGCCAACAAGCGAAGCACCTCGGTCTCGCGCGGAGTGAGTGGGTCCGGGGCTGGTTCGGTCACGCTGGCCAGCACGGTCGCCGCGACGGCCGGATGCAGCGGCACACCACCGTCGTGGACCGCTCGCAACGCGTCGGCGAGCTCGGCCGGCCCGACGTCTTTGAGCAGATAGCCGCTGACTCCAGCGCGTACGACCGACAGCACGCTTTCGCGCCCAGCGAAGCTTGTGAGGACGACGACCTTGACCTCGGGATGCTCGGCGCGGAGCCGGTGAACGGCCTCGACCCCTGACATTCCCGGAAGGACGAGGTCGAGCAGCACGATGTCCGGCCGGACCCGGGGCACGAGGGCGAGAGCCTCTTCGGCGCTGCCCGCTTCGCCGACGACCGCCATGTCCTCCTGCAATTCGAGGAACGTACGCAGACCCGTGCGGACCATCTCGTGGTCATCGCACAACAAGAGCCGGATCTCAGCCAGTGGGCACCTCCACGATCACCCGGGTGCCGCGTCCGGGTGCGGTGTCGACGCGCAGTGTGCCGCCCAGTGCCGCCGCGCGTTCGCGCATCGACCGCAGGCCGAGCCCGTGGCTTGTCGTGTCCTGCGCGTCCGGGTCGAACCCGCGGCCGTCGTCGTCGATGACCAGGCGCATCACGTCTCCGCCGGCGACGCTGACAAGCACCCTGCTGGCGACCGCATGCTGGAATGCGTTGGCCAGAGCTTCGTGCGCGATCCTCGTCATTTCGCGTTCGACCGTCGGGCTGCCGCGCTGCAACCCGTCGTCGATGCTCAACTCCACGGGGATGTCGTGCACCCGCTGCATGAGGGCAACACGCTGGCGCAGGGCGGCCGCCAATCCTTCGTGTCCCGCCTCGGGCTCGTGCAACGTGTCGACCAGGCTGCGCAACTCCGCCAGGGCCTCATGACTGAGCAGCCGGATCCGTTCGAGTTCGGTGACGAGCGTGTCGTTCCCGCCGACAGCCACCGTCGCGGCGCTCTCGGCGGACAGCGACAGACTGAACAGCGTCTGCGTGACCGAGTCGTGCAGGTCCCGGGCCAGTCGGCTGCGTTCGTCGGCGACCGACAGCTCCCGAGCCCGCTCCAGGCGCTGCGCGTTGACGATGGCGAGTGCCGCGTGTGCGGCGAGCGTCTCGACCAACTGCTGGTCGCCCTCGGTGAACGACGGCGCATCGACCTTGTCCGTGAGGTACAGCTCGGCCAGGATCTCGCCTCCGGCGAGGATGGGCACGCCGAGGAACGAACGCATGTCCGGGTGCGCCTGCGGCCAGCCGGTGAACCTTGCGTCGGCCCGGATGTCGTCGAGACGCAGTGGGGAGGGATCGCGCAGGAGCACACCGAGTAGGCCGTGGTGGCGCGGCAGGTAGCCGATGGCGTCCCAGGTCTGCGCATCGATGCCCGACGTCAGGAACAGCGACATCCCATCGCTGCTGTCGGGGACGGCAACGGCGGCGTACCTCGCGTCGGTGAGATCGCGCGCGGCATCCAGCACGGTCCGCAGCACCGGTTCGGCCCGCCGCTCACCGGCAACAGCCAGTGCGACGTCGAGCAATCGCTGCAGAACATCGGGCCGGGATCGACTCACCTGCCCATCCTGACACCGGCTCGGAGAAGCGCCTGTGACACGCGACCGCGGGTCAGGGCGTGGTGTGGACCACGAGCACGTCGCACGGTGCGCGGTGGGTGATCGCGGCTGGGACAGAGCCGAGGATGCGGCCGCTGAGGGTGTTGAGTCCGCGGTTGCCCACCACGATCAGGTCGGCTTGATGCTCGGCCGCCGTACGGATGAGCACGGCCACCGGCTCGCCCTGCACCGGAACGCGTTCGATCAGCTTTGCGCCCGCTTTGCGGGCCCGGTCCTCGGCGTCGGCCAGGATGTCGTCGGTGGGTCTCGAACCGCGGATGAGGTGAGCCTCGGCGCCCAGGACGTCGGCGTCACGGTCGACGGACTCCCCTTGCTGCGGGTGGTATGAGCTCACGAGCAGCAGCCGGGCGCCGAACGACGCGGCGATGGACGCGGCCCGGTCGACGGCCAGGAACGAGGTGGAGGAGCCGTCCGTGCCGACGAGGACGGTGCCGTAGTCAGCCATGGATCGGACCGCCTCACGAGGTAGCTGCTGTCGGGGACGGACTACGCTACCGCGCGTACCCGACGGTCGGAGCGCCTGCCATGACCGAGCCAACCCTGGCTCATGATCTGCTCGGACCGGCCCGGTACACGCGGACCGAGGTCGCGGCGGCCGCCCAGGTGGACCTCGCCGTCGCCGACCGGCTCTGGACCGCAATGGGCTTTCCGATCGCCCGCGACGATGCCGTCGTCTACACCGAAGCGGACCTGGCCGCCCTGCGCCGGGCGGCCGAGCTGATCGGCGGGGGCAGCTACGACCCGCAGATCCTGATCGGACTGGCCCGCGCCATGGGGCAGAACCTGTCCCGGCTGGCGCAGACGCATGCTCAGCTGCTGGCCGCCCATCCGGAAGCTGCCGGCGAGGAGCAGGCGGTGCTGTCCGTGTCCGCGATCGCCGAGCTCGTCGACTACGTCTGGCGGCGGCATCTGCATGCCGCCCTGGATGGCGCGGCTGATGCACCCGGAAGCACCGCCAGCGGGGTCCAGAAGCTGCTGGTCGTCGGCTTCGCCGATCTCGACGGCTACACCCGGCTCAGCCGGCGCCTCGAGGCAACCGAGCTCTCGGCCCTCGTCGACAGTTTCGAGGACATCACCTCCACTGTGGTGACGCAGGGCGGTGGCCGGGTGGTCAAGACCGCCGGCGACGACGTGCTGTTCACCTGTATCGATCCCGTTGCGGCCGTCCTCATCGGGCTCGACATCGTCGATCGCATCACCGAGCAACCCGATCTCCCCGGAGTCAGCGTCGGGCTCGCGTACGGCTCGGTGCTGCTGCGCCTGGGTGACGTATTCGGCCCGGTGGTCAACCTGGCCAGCCGACTGACCGGGGTGGCCCGGCCGGGCACCGTGCTCTCCGACCGGGAGGTCGCCGACGCCATCGTCGGCAGCACCGCGGTGCGGGCCAGGACGCTGCGACGGCGGGCCGTCGGCGGCTACGGCCACCTGGCCGCCTATCGGCTCGACCGGGTGAAGGACTAGCCGGCTAACCGGGCCCGACCGGATCGGTGCAGGCCACCCGGGCGGCCCGCCGGCGCCGCCGGCCCTCCTCGGTGACGACGACAGCGACCGAAGCCAGGATCACGACACCACCGATCAGCACCGTGACGGTGATCGGCTCGCTGAGGATCAGGGCGCCGAGGAATACCGCGACCGCCGGATTGACGTAGGCATAGGTCGCGACCTGACTGACCGGGGCGTTCCCGAGCAGCCAGACGTACGCGGTGAAGGCCACCAGCGATCCGAACACCACGAGGTAGGCGAAGGCGACCCATGACCGGGTGGAGACCTGGTGGATCGAGAAGCCGGACAGCTCGCCGCGCGCCACGCCGACGGCGAAGGTCGCGGCCCCGCCGAAGAGCATCTCCAGGCCGGTGGCCGTGAACGGGCTCGCCGGCATCGGTCGGCGGGTGGCGAGGTAGGAACCGCTGGCCCACGAGAAGGACGCCGCCAGGACGAACAACGCGTGCCCGGGATGGGCGGCACTGGCGCCACTGGGCAGCAGCAGTACGGCGACGCCGACGAATCCGACCGCCACCCCGATCAGCGTCGTGAGCGTCGGTCGGTCACCGAACAGGGACCGGAACAGCGCGATCCACAGGGGTACGGCGGCGACAAGCAGCGCTGCCAGCCCCGAAGAGACACCCTCCTCACCGACGATCACCAGGCCGTTCCCGCCCAGGATCAACAGCACGCCGGCAGCGGCAACGGTGCCCAGCTGTGACCGGGTGACCCGCAACGACGCCGGCCGCACCACGGCGATGATGCCGACGACGATCGCGCCCGCGGTGAAGAACCGGACGCCGCCGTGTACGAGTGACGGCAACGTCTCGATGGCGATCTTGATGCCGAGATAGGTCGATCCCCACAACAGGTACACCGTGCCGAGAGCCGCCCAGACCAGCCAGCCCGGCGGGCCCGATCGGTCCGAGGCGCGCTCGACCGGCCGGGCGGTCGTACTGGTCCTCATGCTGCGCTCCTCTCCGCCGGCTCCACCGGGCGGGGGGCCCG
>JBAVXU010000214.1:0-2894 GCA_049698415.1 Mycobacteriales bacterium | reverse complement strand
TCCCAAGGGCGCGACCTTCACGCACGAGAACATCGCGTTCAACGCGCTCAACGTGCTCACCGCCTTCGCCCTGACCGCCGGCGACGAAATCTTGACCGCAGTGCCGATGTTCCACGTCGGCGGCCTGCTCATCCACACCCTGCCGGGGCTGTGCGCCGGCGCGACGATCACGATCCACCGCGAGTTCAATCCCGGCCAGCTGCTCGATGAGATACGGCGGCAGCACATCACGCTGCTTGCGTGCGTGCCGGCGATGACGTTCGCGCTCGCCTCCCACCCCGACTGGGACGCGGCGGATCTGAGCAGCCTGCGCCTGGTGCTGACCGGCTCGACGATCGTGCCGCCCCGCGCAATCGAGCCCTGGCAGCGAAAGGGCGTCACGGTCGTGCAGGGCTACGGCGGGACCGAAGCCTGCCCGACCGCCACCACGATGCCGCCCGGCAGCCCGCCCGAGGCATCGTTCACCGCCGGCAAGCCGGCCATCTACACCCAGATCCGAGTTGTCGATCAATCAGGCCGCGACGCCGCGATCGGTGACCCGGGTGAGGTGTGGATCCGTGGACCCGCGGTGATGCAGGGCTACTGGGAGAACGAGCAGGCGACGCGGGAGGCGTTCTGCGACGGCTGGTTTCGCACCGGCGACCTCGGGCTGATCGGCGAGGACGGCTACCTGCACATCGTCGACCGAATCAAGGACATCATCATCGTCGGCGCGTCGAACGTCTACCCGCGCGACCTGGAGGCCGTGCTCGACGACTGCGCCGAGATCCGCGAGGCGGCCGCGGTCGGCATCCCCGACCGCGAGCTGGGCGAGGTGCCGGTCGCGTGCGTCGTGCCCACCCCCGGCCGCACGCTCACCGCCGAGCGGGTGATCGGACTCTTCGAAAACCGACTCGCGACCTACAAGCACCCCCGCGATGTGATCTTCCTAGACGCGCTGCCCCGCAACTGGCACGGCAAGGTCGACCGACGCCGCCTTCGCGACTTCGTAGCCCAAGCACAACCGAAGCTACGCCGCCCCACGGTCCCGGGGCCATCAGCAACGGAGCGACCATGAGACAGCACCCACGCTTCCACGCCTGCCGGCCGCCATGGCTGCTCTGGTGCCCCGCCCCCTGTCTCAGCAGAGCATGACGTTACGCGCCTGCCAGTCGGTACCCGACCCAATGTCGAACGCGACGCGGTCGCCCTCGGCCAGCGATTCGACGCCGAGCGCGAGCCCCGCGGTGCGCACGGTCACGGCCTGGCGGTCGCCGTCGCGCACGATTGTCCCGGAGCCCTCCTCAGCGTCGAACGACTCCACGATCCCAGTGAACTCCACGCCGTCCCCTCTCGTAGTGCGCGCCGCCGGATGCGCCGCGGGGTCCTAGGATGACGCAAGCGCCGAGCGACGAACGTCACCGCGGCAGCTGTTCATCGACTGGGGCGTCCTCGGGCAGCATCGGACGGGGCCGGCGCCCGACCTACCATGTTCTGCTCGACCGCCACGCGGACTTCTGCGACGTGGGCCGCGCGCGCCAGACGATCAACGCCCACGGCGAAAGCACCGCGCCGCTACCGGGCACCGCTCGACAGCATCGCCTGGACGCAGAGAGGCGCCGACTACCTCGGGCAGGACCGGGCCATGCAGACGATGTACGCGGTCGTCGGTGACCGCTGCGGCGCCCCCCGCCCGACGAACGCCCACCGGGATCGAGGCCGTTACCAAGAGCATGCGACCGGACGTCGCCGGGCCCTCAAACGCTGCTTGCTCGACCGGGCTTCATCGGCGTCGGAAGAGGCGGACCAACGCTCCGGCCAAGCCGGCGCCTAGCGCGAGGCAGAACCCTCCGGCCGCCACATGAAACGCGGTGGGGGTGTCTTGATAGCCCACAGGCGGCGCAGGGCGTACCACGCAAGTACGAGGCAGGCTCCGAGCGCGGCCGTGAGGAGAACGGCCACCCGGGAGCTTCCGCTACGGTCAGGCCGTGATCGAGATGCCGGTTCCGCCGCCGGAGTTGGCCGCCTACGTGGCGGCATGCTCCGAGGGTGATCCGGTCGCGCTGTATCTGGAGCAGGGCGCCGTGTTCTCCCGGGGTCTGCTGGACCTGTTCCCCCGCGACTTGGACCTCGCCGGCGCCCGGATTCTCGACTTCGGCTGCGGGTCCGGCCGCTTTCTTCGCCATCTGATCAACGCCGGGACGGGCGCGGTGTTCGAGGGCGCGGACATCGACGCCGACTGCATCGATTGGCTTCACCGGCACCTCCCGCCGCCGCACCGGGCGTTGCGCAACCGTCCGCTGCCGCCCCTCCCGCGTCCCGACGGCCACTACAAGTTGATCTATGCGATGTCGGTGTTCTCGCACCTGACCGATGCCTGGGCCGCCTGGCTGTGCGAACTGCATCGCCTGCTCACCGACGACGGAGTCCTGATCGCGACGGTGATCGGTCAGGCGGCCGGACCCATATTCGGCGAGGAGCCATGGATCGACGACCGAATCGGCATGCTCGTCCTCGGCCCCGGCCGGCCGTGGGTGGCCGGCGGCCCGATGGTCCTCCACTCGCACTGGTGGCTGCGCGAGCACTGGGGCCGCGCCTTCACGGTGCTCGACATCGCATCCGGCGGCCGGACGACCTTCGGACAGGACGTCATCGTCCTGCGAAAGCGCCCGGGCGAGCCGACTCCGGCGGAGCTCGAACGGATCGACCCGGCCGAGCCCCGGGAGATCTCCGCGCTCGCCTACGCGCTGCGCCGGTCGCACGCCGACAGCGCCCAGCTGAACACCCGTCACGACGACTACAGCCGCGCCTACCAGCTCGAGGCCGCCCGGCGGGAGACGTTGGCCCACGAGTACGACGAGCTGCGGCTCGCGAACCTGGACTTGGCGCACAGACTCCAGGCGACGGTCGAGGAG
>JBAVXU010000213.1:0-2189 GCA_049698415.1 Mycobacteriales bacterium | reverse complement strand
GCGTCACGCCGTCAGCGGTGGCCCTCGGCACCCGCCCGCAGTGCCTCAGCCGGGGGAGGCTCGACGCCCGCCAGAGCACCGCCCGAAGCGCCCATCGATCCCGCCTCCGAGCACTGCGCTTATCGATGACATCTGACTGCTTTCCACTGTTTCCCGATACCGAGGTGAAACATTGTTCGCATAGGTTCTCTAGGCGCCGCTCTCCGAGCGCCTCAGCGGCCCTCACAACCCCACCACCGGCGTCCCGCACCCGGAGCAGTACAAGACCGTTGGCGGCCCCTCAGCCGGCAGGAGTGGGCCGCTCGTCAGACCGGGGCAGAGCCCACAGCGCACGCACCACGGCAAGAGCTCGAACTGAGCCAGCGACACAAGCGCCACCCAGCGCCCTGCGGCATGGCCGCAGGCCCCCGGATCGTCCTGGTGTTGCTCGCTCTGCCGGTCCACAAAGCGAAGACTACACGCGTGTCATCTTCTGGTCTACGACTCGACGACCCGACGTTGTAGACTGCCGAGATGGCCCGCACGCCCAACCCCACCGCCCTGGCCATCTTCCAGCTCCAGAAGCGCTACGGCTGGCGCAAAGCGATGTGGCTCCTCGACTTCATGGCCGCTTGGGCCATCGCCGTCCGAGCCAACGACTGGCAACCGATCGACGCCGAGCAGTACGCCGCTTACTGGAAGTTGAGCCGGGCCAAGGGCTACAACGACCAAGCGAAGTGGCGGGAGACCGTCCCGGACGAGCCCACCCCCAACGACCGTGTCATCGCCGCCCGGGCCGAGTACGAGCGTCTCACCGCCGAGTTGGGCTCCGAGCCCAGCAAGGCCGACTTCGCCGCCATCCTCGCCACTCGGTGACCCGGATTGGCACTTAGTGCCCTAGTTCCCTCTTCTGTTAGAGAGGCGAACTGCCGACGGCAGCTCGTAGGGAGGACGGTGGTCCTGGCCGTTGGCCGCCGACGGCACCAACCGGCGCCGGCCTGGCGAAACGGCCGCCACCTCGACCGGGAACACGATCACGCTCCCTGCCCGTCAAAACCAGCCTCTCAGCGGGTCGAGAAGCCCCGTCGATCAGCACGACCGGCACCACTGGGCCGCCGATTCTCCGTGTCTGAGACGAGCCCGAGCGCGGCGTAGAGCGACCGACGAGCCGCCCAACGTCGACGTCGACCCCGACGCAGCCCGCGGCGGCACCTCGTCGCCCTGGTGCTCATCGTCGTCGCGCCAGCTGATAGGGCACGTGCTCTTGGTCGAGCAGCGCCGAGACGCCTGCTACGCCTGACTTTTCGGCCGCTTCCAGGATCGACACGGCGAGGCCGTCGGTACCGACCACCTGTCGCCAGCCGTCGCGGTCAAGGTGCACCAGGTCGTCCTCCCGGCTGCCGTGTTCGAGGTCCGCTACCTCGTCGTCGCTCAGTTCGTCGACGAACCCTGCGAACCGTTCCCGGAGCCCCTTCGAGAAGCCCACTTGGCGCTTGCCCTTTGACACCCTCTCCCACTCATGCCACCGGTCGAGCGACCGCCGCTCGCCGTCCCGCACCAGGTCATCCAGGATCGCGCTCACCGGCCTGGTGGCCAGCGCCGCCCGCGACCGCCCTGGCAGCGAGTGAGTCAGCTCCAGACCGAGGCCGACCGCCGGCGGTACCTCGCCCTCGGCGATCTTGAACAAGTACCCCGCCAGGTCGTCGCACGCGTCGTCGCCCCGCACCAGGTGCCACTCCTGACCCCGCTCCAATGGTGCGTCGAGCCCCGCCGCCAGGAGGCCCCGCCGCCAGCGATCGAACATGCCCGAGCACACGTCGTCGAGGTCCGCACTCTTCGCACCCGGCCGCAGCACCACGACGCCGTGGACGTGGACGTGCCAACCGTTCGAGCCGTCCGTGACCTCCCACACCCGCACCCAGCCCTCGACGCCGTGCGCCCCTGACTGGCTCACCCATCCCTTGCCGCTGATCGCCCTTCGCCAGCCCTTCTGACCTGCCGCCCACAGCAGGTCGAGCGGCTGCGCTTTGCGATGCCGCATGGTCAACGTGAAGAACCCGAGCGCCCGCCCCTCGGTGACCGCCTGGCCGAGGACCGCCCCGATCTCGAGCGCCCGATGCGTCAGGATCTTGCCGCCGCAACACGGACACGCCCACACCGAGCCGCAGGTTTGGAGCCCAGCGAACCCGGCGATGCCCTCGTGCGACCGC
>JBAVXU010000212.1:0-6561 GCA_049698415.1 Mycobacteriales bacterium | reverse complement strand
GGCCGGCTCATCCGGGTAGTGACGTGACCGGGCCGTCCTGCTCGGTCCGCTCGGCGCCGACGGCGACACTGCGGCGCTTGGAGATGACAACGGCAGCCACGATGATCGCCGCGGCGGCGAATCCGATGGCCAGCCGCAGCGGCGTGTTGGCGTCAGCACCGACGGCGTACTGCACCACGGCGGGCGCGATCAGCAGCGCGACGAGGTTCATCACCTTGATAAGCGGGTTGAGTGCCGGCCCGGCGGTGTCCTTGAACGGATCGCCGACCGTGTCGCCGATGACCGTGGCCTCGTGCGCCTCGGATCCCTTGCCGCCGTAGTGGCCGTCCTCGACCAGCTTCTTCGCGTTGTCCCAGGCACCACCGGAGTTGGCCAGGAACACCGCCATCAGTACGCCGGCCCCGATCGCACCGGCGAGGTAGGCGCCCAGCGGTGCGTAGCCCAGGCTGAAGCCGACCGCGATCGGTGCGAGCACCGCGAGCAGACCGGGGGTGGCGAGCTCACGCAGCGAATCCTTGGTGCAGATGTCGACGACGCGGCTGTAGTCGGGGCGCTCGGTGTAATCCATGATCCCCGGGTGGGTGCGGAACTGCTCGCGGACCTCGTAGACGACCCGGCCGGCTGCTCGCGACACGGCGTTGATCGCCAGTCCGGAGAAGAGGAAGACAACCGCCGCGCCGATGATGAGGCCGACGAGCACGTTGGGCTTGTCCACCGACAGCGAGAACTGGTTGCCCGCGATGCCGGCGGCCACGAGAGCGTCCTCGACGGTCGTACGGAACGATCCGAACAGCGCCGTCGCCGCGAGCACGGCCGTGGCGATCGCGATGCCCTTGGTGATGGCCTTGGTGGTGTTGCCTACCGCGTCGAGGTCGGTCAGGACCTGCGCGCCTGCCTCGTCGATGTCGCCGGACATCTCGGCGATGCCCTGCGCGTTGTCGCTGATCGGGCCGAACGTGTCCATCGACACGATGACACCGACGGTGGTGAGCAGTCCGGTGCCGGCCAGCGCCACCGCGAACAGCGCGACGACGACGGAGCCGCCGCCGAGCAGGAAGGCGGCGTAGACCGCGCCGGCGATCAGCAACGCGCTGTAGACCGCCGACTCGAGGCCGATGGCAACACCGGTGAGGATCACGGTGGCCGGCCCGGTCAGCGAGGAGCGGGCGATGTCGCGTACCGGCTTGCGGGCGGTCTCGGTGAAGTAGCCGGTGAGCAGTTGGATCGCCGCGGCCAGAACCAGGCCGATCAGCACCGCCCCGACCGCGACGACCCGTGGACTGGTCGAGGAGGTGACGTTGACGCCGAGCTCACCGAACGTGGCGGGGAGGTAGGTGTAGGCGGCGATCGCGACGAGGACGGCCGACACTGCTGCCGAGATGAAGAAGCCGCGGTTGATCGCGGTCATCGAGGTACGGTCCCGCTGGCGGGGTGCGACCAGCAGGATGCCGATGACGGCGGTGATGACGCCGATGGCCGGCACGATCAGCGGGAACACCAGGCCGTGCGCGCCGAAGGCGGCCTTGCCGAGGATCAGGGCGGCCACGAGCATCACGGCGTAGGACTCGAAGAGGTCAGCGGCCATGCCGGCGCAGTCACCGACGTTGTCGCCGACGTTGTCCGCGATGGTCGCGGCGTTGCGCGGGTCGTCCTCGGGGATGCCTGCCTCGACCTTGCCGACCAGGTCGGCACCGACGTCGGCAGCCTTGGTGAAGATGCCGCCGCCGACCCTCATGAACATCGCCAGCAGCGCGCCACCGAACCCGAAGCCCTCGAGCACCGAAGCCGCACTGTCGTTGTAGATGAGCAGCACGCCGGCGGCGCCGAGCAGGCCGAGGCCGACGGTGAACATGCCGCACACGCCGCCCGCACGGAACGCGATTCGCATCGCCTTCTCGCGTCCGGTGCTCTGGGCTGCGGCCGCCACCCGCACGTTGGCCCGGGTCGCCAGCGTCATGCCGACGAAGCCGACGAGCGCGGAGAAGCCGGCACCGACGACGAAGAACAGCGACCGTCCGATGCGTACCGAAGTGGTGTCGGCGGGAAGCAGGAGGAGCAGGAAGAAGACCAGCACGACGAAGATGCTCAGCGTGCGGAACTGCCGGGACAGGTAGGCCGCGGCGCCTTCCTGGACGGCCCGGGAGATCTCCTGCATCTTGGGCGTGCCCTGGTCGGCGCTGAGCACCTCACGCACCAAGTAGTAGGCGAAGAACAGGGCCAGCACCGCGAGTACGGCGATGCCGACGACCAATGTGTAGTCGCTGCCCTGCACTCTCGTGCTGGCATTCGCGGCGAGGGTCAACCTCGACATACGTCCTCCTGAGACGACTGGCGCAGTCGGACAGCCCACGGCCGGTAAGGCGTGGGTGTGTCCCGAATGAACGTGCGAAAGCCCGCCAGGTGGTGGCATTCGCGCAGATGGTGGAGTGTACGGGACCGCGGCGCGCGCGTTGGCGGCGACCCGTTGGCGCGCACGGCTATCGGCGAGGGCGCTTCAGGCGCGGGATAGACCGTGTTCGGCCGACGCCGACAGGGGCCAGCTCATGCGTACGACCGTGCCCGGTCCGTCGGCCGCCGGCTCGATGATCAGGTCGTCGACCAGGCCGTCGATGACCGCCATCCCGAGTCCTGACGGCAACATGTCGGAATCGGAGGATCCGCCGCTGGGAACGTTCGCCAGGAACTCGAGCGCATCGGTCTGGCCGGTCTGCGAGCCGGCCGGGGCGCAGTCGCAGACCGTGACGACGAACTTGCCGGCATCTTCGAGCAGCACCGTGATCATCTCGGTGGGCGCGAACGCCTGGTGCAGGTTGACCGCCCTGGAGCAGGCCTCGCCGACGGCGAGCCGGATCTCGTCAAGCACGCCGTCGGTGAGGCCGCTGCGGCGGGCGATTGCCGTCGTCACCAGACGAACGGTGCGTACGTGCGCCGGTGTCGGCGAGATTTCGAGCCTGACGGTGGGCATATCGAGGTCGTCCGGCCCGTCAGTCTGACGCCGCCACGGCCTCAGCGACGGAGGCATGGATCGGGAACACCTTCGTCAGGCCCGTGATCCGGAAGATCTTGAGGATCCGCTCCTGGTTGCATACGAGGCTCAAGGACCCATCGTGTGCGCGGACACGCTTGAGGCCGCCGACCAGCACGCCGAGGCCGGTGGAGTCGAGAAACTCCACGGCTTCCATGTCGACGATCAGGTGGTAGCTGCCGTTGCTGACCAGGTCGATGAGCTGCTCACGCAGCTTTGGTGCGGTGTAGACGTCGATCTCTCCGCCGACGGAAACGATGGTTCGCTCACCCTCGGTGCGGGTGGACAGGGACAGGTCCACGGCGATCCCTTCGTGGTCGATAGGCCTGCTCGGGGACTGGCTGGGGAGAATCTAACCACCGAACGCCTGGGGGCGTCGGATGGGGCAGAACGATCCGTGCGACAGTCCGAGCATGTCACCGCACATTCTCGAGCGGTTGGCCGCCGGGCGGCGAGACAACCCGGTGACGCACGTGGAGTCCATCCCAGCACGGGCCGGGCGTACGGCCGAGTGGCCCGACTGGGTGCCGTCGCTGCTCATCGAGCGGTTGGCACTGGCTGGTATAGACCTGCCGTGGCAGCACCAGGCTGCCGCCGCTTCGCTGGCACATGAAGGGTCGTCGGTAGTGGTCGCGACCGGCACCGCGTCGGGCAAGTCACTGGCCTACCTGCTGCCTGTCATCTCCGCCGCCCTAACCGAACCGAAGTCGACGGCGTTGTACTTGTCGCCCACCAAGGCGCTGGCCGCCGATCAGTTGCGGTCGGTGCGCTCGCTGGCACTGACCGAGGTGCGAGCGGCGACCTTCGACGGCGACACCGCGCCGGCCGAGCGTGACTGGGTGCGGGCGCACGCCCGGCTGGTGCTGACCAACCCGGACATGCTGCACCGCGGCATTCTGCCCTCGCATGCCAGGTGGGCGTCGTTCTTCCGGCGGCTGAGGTATGTGGTGATCGACGAGTGCCACGGCTATCGCGGCGTCTTCGGCTCGCATGTGGCCCATGTACTCCGGAGGCTGCGGCGCATCTGCGCGAGATACGGCTCGACGCCGGTGTTCATCCTCGCCTCGGCCACCGTGTCGACGCCCGCAGAGTCGGCGAGCCGGCTGGTCGGGATGCCGGTCGCCGCCGTTACCGATGACGCGTCGCCGAGTGGCGCCCTGGACTTCGCGCTGTGGGAGCCGCCGCTGATGCCCGGGCTGACCGGGGAGCACGGTGCGCCGGTCCGGCGTACGGCTACGGCCGAGGCGGCCTCGCTGTTGGCCGACCTGGTGGTGGAAAGGGTGCGCACGCTGGCGTTCGTCCGGTCGCGGCGCGGAGCGGAGGTGGTCGCCCTGGGAGCGCGGCGCGCCCTGCTGGAATCGGCTCCAGACCTGGCCGACCGGGTGGCGGCGTACCGCGCGGGATACCTGCCGACGGAGCGCCGCCAGCTCGAGGCCGGCCTGCAGCAGGGCGATTTGCTGGGACTGGCCACGACCAACGCCTTGGAACTCGGCTTGGACATCGTCGGTCTGGACGCGGTGGTGCTGACCGGATATCCGGGCACGCTCGCGTCGCTGTGGCAGCAGGCGGGTCGGGCCGGCCGCAGCGGCGAGCAGGCCCTGGCGGTGTTCGTCGCTCGCGACGACCCGCTGGACACATACCTCGTGCACCATCCGGCCGCGGTGTTCGGCCGCGCCGTCGAGGCGACGGTGCTCGATCCTGCAAATCCGTACGTGCTCGGACCGCAGCTGTGCTGCGCCGCGGCCGAACTCCCGCTCACTGTTGACGATCTGCCGATGTTCGGCGGCGATGACGCGGCCGGCCTGCTGCCCGATCTCGTCCGGCGCGGGCTGCTGCGGCACCGCCCGGCCGGCTGGTTCTGGACGTCGCGGCAGCGGCCAGGAGTCGACATCCGCGGCGTCGGTGGGGAGCAGGTGCGCGTCGTCGAGGCGGGGACGGGGCGGCTGCTCGGCACCGTTGATCCGGGCTCGGCACACTCGCAGGTCCACTCCGGTGCGGTGTATCTGCATCAGGGAACGACCTACCTCGTCGACGATCTCGATCTCGACGACGCCGTTGCGCTCGTCCATGCAGAGGAACCGGACTGGACCACGTCGGCGCGCGACATCACCGACATCCGGATCGTGGACACGCTGCGCGCCCGCACGACTGCTGACATCGACCTGGCCTTCGGCACTGTGGACGTGACGAACCAGGTGGTGAGCTATCTGCGCAAGATGGTGGCCACCGGGGAGGTGCTCGACGAAAGGCCCCTCGACCTGCCAGCCCGGCAACTGCGCACCCGCGCGGTTTGGTACACCATCGAGCCTTCCGCCCTCGACCGCGCCGGGCTGCAACCAGCCGACGTGCCGGGCGCGGCGCACGCAGCGGAGCACGCGGCGATCGGCCTCCTCCCGCTCTTTGCCACCTGCGACCGCTGGGACATCGGCGGCGTCTCGACGGCGCTGCACGAGGACAGCGGGCGGGCCACGGTCTTCGTCTATGACGGGCACCCGGGCGGAGCGGGATTCGCAGCGCGGGGCTTCGCGGCAGCCGGCGAGTGGTTGGCCGCGACCCGCGCGGCGATCGCGTCGTGCGAGTGCGCATCGGGCTGCCCCTCGTGCGTGCAATCCCCGAAATGTGGGAACGGCAACGAGCCCTTGGACAAGGTCGGAGCCGTACGCCTGCTCGACCTCGTACTGGGCGCGCTGGACGAGATGCCTGCCCGAGCACCGGCCGAGGGATGACCACTTTGGCATCGGGTAAGGCCGAGCGCAGTAGGGTGCGAGCGTCGCACATCCACTGCCCGGAAGGTGAGTTCCCGTCATGCTGATCTTGGGACTGTTGCTGCTACTCGTAGCCGTGCTGCTCACAGCCGGAATGCTGCTCGGAAACACGGGTGCCGTAGCGGTCGAAGTGTTCGGGTTCAAGGTCAGCGTCTTCTCGATCGGTGAGCTCTTCACGATCGGGGTCGCGACCGGCATCATCGCCGGGCTGTCCCTGGGTCTGGTGCTGTCCGGGATGCGCCGCGCCAGCCGGAAGCGTCGCGAGCGCAGGGCCGAGCTGAAGACCAAGCGCTCGCGCGAGCAGGAACTGCAGGATGAGAACGCCCGCCTGGCCCGTGAGTTGGAGCAGCAGCGCCGCAGCGCCGGGCCGGGATCCGCCGTCAATCCGCCGACCAGGCCTGAAACCAGCCCTGGAGACCCAGCCGCTCGGCCCTCACCGGGTGCACCCGATGCGACAAAGGGACCGCTCGCCCCGCCCGCGGGTTCCGGCACCGGCTTCGAGCGTCCGGGCACGGCTCCCAGCCCGGCGCCTGACGTCTCGCAAGAGGGTCGCCGCCCGCTCAGTTGAGCGCCTGACGCCGACCCGGCCGGCACCGCTGTGCTGCGGTCGACGGGTCCGGCGCGGGCGGTGACCCGCGCCCGGCCCCAGCCAGCACCGATGGACGGAGCGACCTCAGCGGTCACGACCGCGTCGGGACCGATGATCCGGCAGCCTGAAAGTCGTGCGCCGTTGGCTCGCGTCACCGCCTCGGCTGCCGAGCAGGCCGCCCC
>JBAVXU010000211.1:0-3116 GCA_049698415.1 Mycobacteriales bacterium | reverse complement strand
GGCCTGGTGGCAGCAGGCGTCGCGCACCTGGCGGGGGTGGGCGTCGCGACGGACACAGTCCTCGGCGCCGTCCGCGCCGTCGCGTTCGCCGCGACGGCCGGCGTCCTGCTCTGGCTGTGGGTACGGGCAGCGCGCCGGGTCCGGCCAGGCGCCGCGGGCACCCGGTTGGTGATCGTGCATGCCGGATGCGCGTTGCTGGCCGTCGTCGTGCTCGGCCCGGCCGTGCACCCGTGGTACGTCACCTGGCCCTTCGCCGTACTCGCTGCGGCTGGGCTGGCAGGACGGCCGCGGGCCGGAGTCGTGATCGCCAGCGCGCTGCTCTGCTTCCTGGTCCTGCCCGACGGATACAACCTGGCGCGGGCGACCGAACCGGTCGGGCTGGCACTGGACGTGCTGGTCGCGGCCCTGCTGGTCACCCTGGGCGTGCGGCGGTTACGGCGCTCGCGTACCCCCGAAGGCACGCCGGTGTGAGCGCGCGCGAGCTCGATGCGGCCGGCATCACCGCGCCGCGCCTGCGGGCCAGCTACGAAGCCTGCCGCCGGCTCAACGCGGCGCACGGCAAGACCTACTACCTCGCGACGCTGCTGCTGCCCGTCGACAAGCGCGCCTACGTGCACGCGCTGTACGGCTTCGCCCGCTACGCCGACGAGATCGTCGACAGCCTGGATTCGACCCTGAGCAGTGGGGAGAAGTCCACCGATCTGACCCGGTGGAGCGAGGACTTCCTGGCCCGTCGTGGGGACGACGGCGTGCTGCCCGCCATCTTCGACACCATCGACCGTTGGGATCTGCCGCAGGCGCACTTCCAGGCTTTTCTCGCCTCGATGCAGATGGACCTGACCCGGACCGAGTACGACAGCTACGACGATCTGATGGGTTACATGTACGGATCTGCCGCCGTGATCGGGCTGCAGATGGTGTCTGTGCTCGGCCACCCCGACGTTCCGCGCAGTGTCGTCGAGCCCTACGCCGTCGACCTCGGGGTCGCTTTCCAGCTCGCCAACTTCATCCGCGACGTCGGCGAGGACCTGCACCGGGGCCGGATCTACCTCCCGATGGAGGACCTGGCTCGCTTCGGCGTCGACCGGGAGCATCTCGCGCGCGGGGTCGTCGACGGCGCGGTACGCCGCCTGCTGGCCTTCGAGATCGCGCGTACCCGCGAGATCTTTCGCAGTGCCCGACCCGGCATCCGGCTGTTGCACCCCGACTCACGCGAGTGCATTCACACCGCGTTCGCGCTCTATGGCGGCATCCTCGACGAGGTCGAGCGCGCCGACTACCAGGTGCTCGACCGGCGGGTGCGCGTCGGCTCTGTGCGGCGCCTGAGGGTTGCCGCTCCAGCCCTCGTCCGGGTCATCGCTGCACGCCGCGTCGGCCCAGCCAGACCCAGATCGACAGCGTGAACAACACCAGCGCGAAGCCGAACAGCAGGTCCTCCACCGGCGCGTAGACGAGACGCAGGCCGACGATGTCGGCCGGGTTGTAGCGCACCACTGCTCGACCGGTGAGGATGCCGTTCACCGCGAGCTGGAACAACACGACGATCGCGTAGGCGGCCCAGAACACCTTGCGACCCAGCAGTTTCGTACGAAGGATGGCGAGATCGACCAGCGCCGCTGCGAGAAGGCCGACGATCGCGGCGACGGTGTAGCTCACCGCTCGTCCCCGGCCGGCCACTTGCGCACCCGGCGAACCGCCTCGAAGCCGAGGATCGCGCTGGTCGGCACCACCAGGAAGAACAGCAGCTCATCGAGTGGCAGCCGGCCCGGCAGCACGATGCCGCTCATCTGGGCGAGGTCGAAACTCCAGTGCCCGGCAGCGATGGCAGCGATGTCCCAGGCGGCGAAGACGACCAGGACCGGAGCCAGGGTGAGCACCAGGCGGCGCCATCGCCGATAGACCCGGACACCCAGGACCAGTTCGAGTGGCAGGGTCGCCAGGAAGCAGACCAGCAACACTAGAAGATAGGTCAGCTTCACCTGCGACTAGAACGCCGAGGCCTGCGCGCGCCGCTTGACCTCGGTGCCGCGGTTCTCCACCAACGCCTGTATCGGCGTACCAGGCAATGAGTCGTCCGGACGGAACAGCCAGTGCAACGCTTCCTCGTCGTCGTGGCCGGCATCGCGCAGGAGGGTGATCGTGCCTGGCAGGCCCTTGACGATGGCACCTTCGCCGATGAAGTCGGCGGGAATCTGCAGGACACCGTCGATCCGGGTGGCCAGAAGCAGGCCGTCGCGCAGGAACTGGCGCACCCTCGTCACAGGTACGTCGAGGCGTTCGGCGACGTCGGGAACAGTGAGCCATTGGGTTGAGATGTCAGTCACGCCGCTAGCCTGCCATGCGCCCGGGTGGCCCTAGGCTGTCCGCCATGAATGTCGCTGAGCCGACCCACGAAACCACTCATCACGCCGCCCCGACAGACGACGTACCCAGCACCGACGCCGAGGACGAGGGCTATCTTCGGCATGTCCTCGCCGCGTTCGTCTCACCCGCCGCTCTTGCCCTTGCGGCATTCACCATGGCGGCATCCGGCTTGATGGTCCTGCTCGGACCGCTAGCGCTGATCCCGTCGTTCAGTGGACAGAGCCCGGTCGGGTCCGCGAAGAACCTCGCCTATCTCGGCATCGGCGTCGGCGTCGTGGCGATCGCACTCGCCCTCTGGTCGCTGCTGCGGCCCGAGACCGGCCTGATCTGGCCGAGGTACGTCGCCGGTGCGGCGACCATCGTGGCGATGCTGGTGATCGTTCAGTATGTCGGGGTGCTGATCATGGCCGCCAACTCAGCGGATGCCGGGGGCTACCTCAACTAGTCGCCACTAGGTGAGGCGGATCGGCACGTCCGGGTCGGCCAGGGCGACGGGGTCGGGCACCAGGCCGGCGTCGATGGCCTTCCGGGCCCGCAACAGGTCACGCGGGCGGTCCACCGCCAGGAACCCGGTCAGTCGGCCGGCGCCGTCGAGCCAGGCCGCTCCCCAACCGCTCGGGTCCGTCGGGTCACCGCGCCACACCGCCGGCTCCCCGGTTCGCCAGCCGGCCCACTGCAGGCGCCGTCCGAGGTACTCCGACCAGAAGTACGGCACCGGGTCGTAACCGGCCCGTGCCTGCTCGCCGCCGAGC
>JBAVXU010000210.1:0-1854 GCA_049698415.1 Mycobacteriales bacterium | reverse complement strand
GCCAACGACGGCCGAGCGCGTCAGATACATAAATATCGATTTTTGGTCCATAAAAGGCTGCTTCGCCAAGTTCGATCTTATAATTGAGCTCTTCCTCCTTGGCAACTTGTTCCAGCGTCTGCTGGGCACTCTCCCAAACAGCCGGATCACCGAAGTAATTGTCACCATCGTCACGAAACGACAGGTCAACGCTCAGTGGCATGCCAAGCGTCAGGTACATCTGCTTAACCATACCTATAATGGAGCGCATTTCGGCGTCAATCTGATCGGGGCGGACAAAGGCGTGGGAGTCGTCCTGGGTCAGCGCCCGTACTCGTGACAATCCGTGAATCTCACCGCTCTTTTCGTCGCGGTACATAGTAGTGGTTTCCATGTAGCGCTGTGGCAAATCACGGTAGCTGCGCGGCCGGCTGGCATATATCTGAGTAACATGCGGACAGTTCATCGGCTTCATCATAAACTCGTCTTTCGACTCAGTGCTAGAAACTTCAAAACGCTCAGGGTACTTATCGTAATGTCCGGACACCTTATAAAGCTCAGTCTTTGTCATGTGTGGCGCCCAAACGGCTTCATATCCGCCGGCCCGTTGCAACTCTTCGGAGAACCTGATCAGCTCATCGCGCAAAATTGTACCTCGAGGTGTAAAGATTGGTAGCCCAGCGCCAACTAGATCAGAAATCACAAATAGGTCTAACTCTTGGCCGAGCTTACGGTGATCGCGCTTTTTGGCTTCAACCAGCATATCGAGATGTTGGCGAAGCTGTTTTGGCGTCTCAAAAGCCACGCCGTACAGTCGCTGCATCTGAGGATTTTTATCGTTGCCACGCCAATAAGCGCCAGCAACTCGCATTAGCTTAAAGTGACCAACCTTACCGGTCGACTCTACATGCGGCCCCCGACAGAGGTCGGTAAAGTCATCATTCTTATAGAAAGACACGTTTTCTACCTGGGCGTCACCCTCGGCTATAGTACCTAGCTCGTCAGCGTTAAGATCTTTGGCAACAGTGGTGCCGGCACGCTTGAGGTCGTTAAGCAGTTCTTCTTTATAGGGCTGTCCGGCGGACTGAGCCCAGGCGATTGCCTGGTCAATTGGCATTTCGGAACGCTCAAACGGCACATCGCTAGCGATGATAGCCTGCATTTCAGCCTCGATCTTAGGGAAGTCCTCTTCGGAGATTTTAGTCTCGCCCAGATCAATATCGTAATAAAAGCCATTATCTACCACTGGGCCAATCCCAAACTTAGCCTCCGGCCAGAGGTGCTGAACAGCAGTAGCCATAATATGAGCCAGTGAGTGCCTCATGGCATGTAGCCTTGCTTGTTCGACTACGTTAGCTGATTGTTCGGCCATAATGTTGTTCCTTTACCTTAGTTACCAAATAAAAAGACGCATGGTAGTTAAACAATCTCGTAGCTTTGTTTAACCATTCACGCGTCTCGGTCCTGCTTGCCCTAACGGTTACAGGAGGTTCCACCTCGACATTTACTGTTGCGACCACTGTTTACGTACGTCGTCGCCATCTCCACGGAGCTCCCCGGTTGGTGAGGCCAAGTCTCTGCTCTTCCTAAGTATAACACTTGTCGCTAGGGTGCCAATTTTTTAAGCGAATAAAAAACGGTTGATGGAACTCGCATTGCCATCAACCGCCTATATACTGTTTGCCCGCTTCCCGGCGGGGGTAAAACAATCTCGTCAAAACTGCGCCTCGACTAAGTAATATAGCAGGGTTAGTAATATAAGGCTAGCCATTTTATGCTGTATTTACGACATTCCCCATGGGGATAACCTTTTCACCGTGACGCCATCTATGATGTTAGGTTGCCAAAATAGTGCTTATCCTGTAACCTATAGCC
>JBAVXU010000209.1:0-3274 GCA_049698415.1 Mycobacteriales bacterium | reverse complement strand
CCCTGGTCGATCATGTGCAGCAACAACGAGATCAACGGGGTGTACGCCTGCGAGAACCGCAGGCTGCTCTCCGGCGTCCTCGAGGGCGAGTGGAAGTTCGACGGAGTCGTCGGTTCCGATTACGCCGCAACGCATTCCGCCGTCGGAGCGGTGCAGGCCGGGCTGGACCAGAGCTTCACCCTGCGCGACTGGGGCGCGGCCTATCGCGACCTGCCGCGACTGGTCCGCTCCGGCAAGGTGGCCGAGGCGACCATCGACGAGCGGGTACGCCGGGTCCTGTTGCTGATGTTCCGTGTCGGCCTGTTCGACCCGGACCGGCAAGCCCCGCCGAAGATCGACCGAACCGCGCACGCCGCCGTCGCCCGCCGGGTCGCCCAGGAGGGCTCCGTGCTGCTGCGCAATGGCGCAGGACTGCTCCCATTGAACGCCAACACGGTGCGCAGCATCGCCGTCGTCGGCCCGTACGCCGCCACCGCCCATCCCGGCGGCGGCGGGTCGAGCCGGGTGGTGCCCTTCCACACCGTGTCGCCGGTCCAGGGCATCACCTCGCGAGTCGGCAGCGGGGTGCGAGTCACGACGGACGACGGAGCGGACCCGGCCCGCGCTGCAGCCGCGGCACGCGCTGCGGACGTCGCCGTCGTCGTCGTCGGTGACGTCACCAAGGAGGGCCGCGACCGGCCGAGCATGGATCTGCCGGGGACACAGAACGCGCTCATCCGTGCGGTCACAGCAGCCAATCCTCGTACGGTCGTCGTGCTCCAGACCGGCTCCGCCGTGACCATGCCCTGGTTGGGGCAGGTGCGCGCGCTGCTCGAAACGTGGTACCCCGGCCAGGAGGGTGGCAGCGCCCTCGCCGCTGTCCTCTTCGGTGACGCGGATCCCTCCGGCCGGCTGCCGGTGACGTTCCCGACCGACGCCGCCCAGTCGCCGTCGATGGGTGCGCCGAGATACCCCGCAGGACGCGACGGATACGACTACACCGAGCGGCTCAACGTCGGCTACCGCGGTTTCGACAGCACGGGCCGCACGCCGCTGTTCCTGTTCGGCTACGGCCTGTCGTACGCGTCGTTCGCGTACACCAAGCTCGCGGCAACGCGCGTCGGCAGCGGAGTGCAGGTCGCCTTGACGGTGACGAACACCGGGAAGCGGACCGGTGTCGCGGTTCCGCAGGTCTACCTCGGGTTCCCGGCCGCGGCCGGGGAGCCGCCGCGCCAGTTGAGGGGGTTCGACCGGCTGCTGCTGACGCCCGGGGCCAGCCAACGGGTGACGATCACGCTGGATCGGCACGCGTTCGAGTACTGGGGTGCCGCGGGCTGGCAGACAGCAACCGGCGGCTACCAGGTCTGGGCCGGTGCGTCCTCGCGCGACCTGCCGCTCAGTGCCCGGCTCAGCCCGGGCTGAGCGAGGTCGGCGTCGGCGGCGTCGGCACGACGAGATCGGCCGTTTCGAGGCGGGCGAGCGTGCGGGTTGAATTCGGCAACAGGGCCAGCGCATGGGCCGCCAGGCCGATGACTCCGCCGACGACGAGGACCTCGACCGATCCGACCGCGACGGCCACCGGACCGGCCAGCAGGTAGCCGAGCGGCAGCAGCGCGAGCGATCCCATCCAGTCCCAGGCCGACACCCGGGACAGTAGGTGGGCCGGAATGCGCTGCGCGAGGGCTGTTTCCCACCACACGATGAACAGTCCGATGCCGGTCCCCGACAGGGTCATGAAGCCGTACATGACGAGCAACGGCGGGCCGGCCGCGAACAGCGCAATCGCACCCGGCCAGGACAGCGCGGCCAGCATGCCGGCCCGCATCGGCCGGCGTGGTCGCCAGCGCGAGCCGATGATCGCCCCGGTGATCGTGCCTGCACCCCATGCGGCATTGGACAGCCCGAACACCGCATCCGATCCGTACACATCGCGCGCGACCGACGCACCGAGCACGTAGAACGGCCCGAGCGCGGTGAGGAGTGCGATCGAGAAGGCGAGAATGGTGGCCCACACCCAGGCACGATCGCGTACGGCCTGCCAGCCTTCCCGCAACTCCGCCAGGACGGTGCTGCGCTGGCCGGGTTCGCCGCGTGAGCGCGCGCGCACCCTGGACAGCAGCACGGCCGAGAACACGAAGGTCACCGCATCGAGCCCGAACGCCGCGGCTCCCCCGACGCCGAGAACCAGTGCCGTCGCCAGCACCGGGCTGGCGAACGACGCAAGCTCGCCACTGACGCCACCGAGCGCCTGGGCTCCCTGGATGTCGGCTTCGGGAACGGTCTGCGGCACCAGGCCGGTGTAGGCCGGACGGAAGAACGACTCGGCCGTGCCGAACAGCACGCCGATCACGACCATGTGCCAGATGCGTACGGCGCCGGTCGCGATGAGCACCGCGAGCGTGCCGTGCAGCACGGCGCGCACGATGTCGGCCACGATCATCACGGTCTGCCTGGGCAGCCGGTCGGCGATCACCCCGCCGAACAGGACGAACACGACCAGCGGGACGGAGTACGCCGCCAGCACCGCGCCGACGTCGCTGGGATTGCCGGTCAGCCGGGTGACGTACAGCCCGATCGCGACGACGATCAGGGCGTCGCCGAGCACACTCGCCGACTGGCCGAACCAGAGCAGCCGGAAGTCACGCGATCGAAGGGCGTTGAGCACACCTCACGCTAACCGGGCTGTCAGCCGATTTTCGTCAGTCGGCGCCGGGGTCAGGAGCGCCGGCGCTTGGGGCCTTTTCGGCGCGCTTCGACCATGCGCTGCAAGGCCCGCCGCTGACGGTCGACGACCGCGGTCGACTGCCACGGCTGATCCGGGGGACGGACAGCTGCGTCCACCTCGATCCGCATCCGGTCGAGATCGGTCAGCAGGGCGCTGTGCTGCTGCACGATCGCCCGGTCACCCCGCGCCTGGCGCAGCAGCACGTCGCTGAGCCGTTCGCGCCGCCGGAGCAGGTCGGCCAGCCGGCGTTCGATCACGGCCCGCGCCGCGTCCCTTTCGGAGCTGTCCGAAGTGACCGCCGGCACCTGCTCGATCGCATCGGCCGCGGCCTTGAGCACGTCGGCCAGCAGTTCCCTGACCTCGGCGTCGTAGACGGTCGACTCCTGCTCACTCGGCACGAAGAACGTACGGTCGAGCAGCGCGCGGCACAGGTTGCGGATGGTGATGTAGGTGTGCTCCAGCCCGGCCAGTCCCGTCTGCAGCCGTGGCTCCGCTGCGCGCGCCTGGCTGCCGCGAGGATTGAACCGCGCGCTCTCTCGGGCCCGGGCCAGCGTTCGGTCGGCCCGGGCC
>JBAVXU010000208.1:0-7065 GCA_049698415.1 Mycobacteriales bacterium | reverse complement strand
CCCCGGACCCGCCTGGTCTCCCCCGGGCGGATGCTGCCCCACTTCGGGCGATTTGCGGGGAACGGGCGGCACTCCCCGGACAGAACGTCCCAAGTTGCCGCCGACCCGCTGAGCGGCCGGCTGGGCTGGGCATGTTGCAACGGGGTGGACGGGCGGGACCCGGGCGGGCTCAGTGGTGCTGGCCCCCATCACCGGGGTCCTCCACTCCCCCGTGCTGACCGTCATGACGGGAGGTCTCGGCGCAGCGCCGCGGCACCGTGCAGATAGACGTGCCGGATCTCGGCCCGGCGCTTGTCGGTCTCCACATGGGCCATCAGCCGCAACACCCGCGGCATCGCGCCAGGGACGGCGATCTCGGTGGAGCACAGCAGCGGGACGTCGGTGTAGCCCAGTTGACGGGCAGCGTAGGCCGGGAACTCGGCGGTGAGGTCGGGCGTCGCGGTGAATACGACGCTGATCAGCGACTCCTGGGTCAGGCTGTTGCGTTCCAGCACCTCAGTGATCAGCTCCGAACTGCCGGCCAGGATCTCTTCGCGGGTATTCGTCTCCACCTGAGTGGCCCCCCGGACCGCCCGTACCGCCATGCCGCTTCTCCCGCCGTTAGGTGTTCGGAACAACCTAGCGTGACATCACTGAAGCTCCCTACGCACACAGCGGTTCGGGCATAGAAATTTATGTCGACATAAAGCTTAACCACTACACAGATCAAACGAGCCGGCTGGCTGGGTGGGATGCTGCCGCAGCCAATGGACGATTTGTCGACTTCTGGCAGGCAGTCAGCTGCCGGCAGTTGAAAGCTCCAACAGCTGATCGCGGACCCTCCAACGCTCGCGCCGTGTCGACTTGTCGGCCCTGGCCGCAGTGCCGTCCGTAGTGGGGACTGGCGCGCCGAGCCACGGATTTATCGACATACCGCGGTGGTTGGACCGGGCTGATTGTCGCCTCGGAAATTGTCGATAGATTGCTAGAGCGTCGAGGGAATACACCGGCAAGCCGTCACGTGCATCTAGCTGCGAAGCGGGTTAGGCATCTGACTCTCTGCAGTGTGAACGGCTTGCCGCCATGGCACCAGCGACCGGACTACATACCCGCCGCTGAATAGAGCTGGCTCAACTCGGCCGGCGTCAGGCGGCGCACCGTGCCGGTCCGGAGCCCGCCGAGCTGGACCGGTCCGATCGCCGTGCGCACCAGCCGCGAGACCGGATGGCCCACTTCGGCGAGCAGGCGGCGGACCAAGTGGTTGCGCCCCTCGTGGACCTTGAGCTCCACGCTGACCCGGCGGCCCACTGCGTCCACGATCCGGAATGAGTCCACCTTGACCGGGCCGTCGTCGAGATCCACACCGCTGGTGAGGCGCCTGCTGGTCGCTGCCCGGACCGGGCCGGTCACCTCGGCCAGATAGGTCTTTCCCACGGCGAAGGACGGATGGGTCAGCCGGTGCGCCAGCGGGCCGTCGTTGGTCAGCAGGATCAGCCCCTCGCTGTCAGCGTCGAGGCGCCCCACATGGAACAAGCGCTCGGGGCGATCGGCGACGAAATCGGCCAGGCTGGGCCGGCCCCGGGGATCGGACATGGTGGACATCACGCCACGCGGCTTGTTCAGGGCCAGATGAACCAGGTCCGGGCGCAGGTTCACCCGCAGGCCGTCCACATGGACGGTCGCCGTGCGCGGGTCGACCCGTCGGCCCTGCTCGCGGACGACCTCTCCGTCAACGCTGACCCGCCCGGCCGCGATGAGTTCCTCGCATGCACGCCGGGATCCGACCCCGGCAGCAGCCATGACTTTTTGCAGCCGAACAGCCTCATCCTCAGATTGAGCTTGAGTCATCCTGTACCTCAGACGTATCAGGTAGAAGTGGAGCGAGAGACGGCAGCTGGCTCAAACTATCCAGCCCGAGCTGCTCAAGGAAGCGGTCGGTCGTTTGGTACAGGAACGCACCGCCTGGCCCGCCACTGCCACACTCCTCGATCAACCCGCGTGCCACGAGGCTGCGAAAAACCCCATCGACACTGACTCCGCGGATGGCCGCAACCCGAGCCCGGGTGATCGGCTGACGGTACGCCACGATCGAAAGGGTCTCCAAAGCCGCCTGCGTCAGGCGTGCCTGCTGCCCCTCCTGGACGTGTCGCTCCACGACGTCCGCGAACTGCTCACGGGTGTAGATCCGCCACCCGCCCGCCACCTGCCGCAAGTCGAATCCGCGTACGGATTCGGTGTACTCCGCGCTGAGGTGCCGCAGGACCGCCTCGACGTCGTCGGGGGTCGCCCGCACGGCCAGGGCCAGCGCCTCGCTCGTCAGCGGTTCATCCGCGACGAAGAGCACCGCTTCCACCGCGCCTCGGGTGCCGCTCTCGCCTGGATCCACGCTTATGTCAACCCCTGCGGAGGCATCTGCTGCCTGGGACACCGACGGATCGGGGCCGTTCTGGTCGATCATGCCTGCGCCCCGGGAGTGCCGTCCTCGGCAGGGCCGTGAAGCGCGATCGGGGCACCGACGACCCAGCGGACCCGGAGCTCGCCCAGAGCCACCACCTGGTCGAAGGACACGGCACCCTCCCGATGCAGTTCGAGAATCGCGAGGAACCGCGCGACGACCTCAAGTGTCGAGGTGCAGTCGGCCACCAGGCTTCGAAAGCTCGCCTCCCCGACCTCGGCCAGTCGCCGGCGGAGCTCGGTCGCATGCTCCCGCACGCTGACCCGCGGGACATGCAGATGGTCCGCGGCCACGACGGGGGCTGTCTTGGGTGCCAGTGCCTGCGCTGCCAACTCGGCGAGCCGGTCGGCGCCGATGCCCAGCAGCACCTCGGGCAGCGACTCGGCGAACCGTGGCTCGAGACCCGCCACGCGCGGGAACCGCGCTGCCTGGGCGCGCTCCAAGCCGGCGAGGACCGCCGCAACCTGCTTGTAGGCCCGGTACTGCAGCAGCCGGGCGAAGAGCAGGTCGCGCGTCTCGAGCAGGGCGAGATCCTCCTGGTCGTCGACGTCGGCAGCGGGCAGCAGCCTGGCCGCCTTGAGGTCGAGAAGGGTGGAGGCGACGACGAGGAACTCGGTGGCCACCCCGAGGTCCCAGCTGATGCCGGCTGCGCGGATGTAGTCGATGAACTCCACGGTCACCTGCGAGAGGGCGACCTCGGTGACGTCGAGCTTGTGCTTGGCGATCAGCCCCAACAGCAGGTCGAAGGGCCCCTCGAAGTTGTCCAGATGGACTTCGAAGCGGTCGCTGCCCGGGGCGCGCTCCGCGTCAGAGCCCGGCTCCGGACGTGCGTCCTCGTCGGTCGGCGCAAGATCCGGCACGAGTGCCGGCACAGCCGAAATGGAGGGCAGGGACGCCACGGTAGGCGTCGATCGCCTCGTCGGACTCACGTGCTGACGTTAGCGCAGCACGCGCCGGTGGGGACCGCATGACGGTAGGTGCACAAGTCGACTTGAAGCCTCAGTTGATTGTCGACTTAGTGCCTCGCCCACATAGCTCTCAAGTCCTTCAACGACCGGTCAGGCGACGTACGAGGACGGACGACTCGCCCTTGGCCTCGAGATCGGCGAGCACCACGGCGAGCGCTTCGCGCACGATGCGTCCGCGGTCCACGGCCAGCCCGTGATCGGCGCGCAGAGCCAGTCGGGCGCTCTCGAGGTCGAGCAGCTCGTCGGCGGAGCAATAGACGGTGATCTTCTCCTCGTGCCGCTCCCGGCCGCTCGGCGACTTGTCCGCGGATGACGACCGACGTCGGGCGGTACGGCGAACCGTGGTGGCGCGCCGCGCCTGGAGGTCATCGGGTGCAGGGGCCGGAGCGATCACCGGCCCGAGCCCGCCGGGCGAGACCGACAGCTCGGCCGGCTCCCCCGTACGGCTTGCACCCGGGTCGAGATCGTCGAGGGGTTCGGACTCGGCGGCGGCTGTCGACCCGGCGAGCCCACCGGTGGCGCGGAACAATTCGGCGGCACCCGGCAGACTTGTGCGGCGGCTCATCGGGATAGGACCTCCTTGGCCAGGTTGCGATAGGCGGTAGCTCCGGCGGAACTCGGCGCCCAGGTCGTGATCGGTTCGCCGGCCACCGTTGTCTCGGGGAAACGAACGGTTCGGTTGATCACGGTGTCATAGACGCGATCGCCGAATGCCTCCACGACCCGGGACAGGACTTCGCGACCGTGCAGGGTACGAGCGTCATACATTGTGGCCAGAATGCCCTCAAGCTCAAGTTCAGGGTTAAGGCGTTCCTTCACCTTTTCGATGGTGTCGATGAGCAGCGCGACCCCGCGGAGGCTGAAGAACTCGCATTCCAACGGCACGATCACCCCGTGTGCGGCCGTCAAGGCGTTGATGGTCAGCAAGCCGAGGGAGGGCTGGCAGTCGATCAGGACGAAGTCGTAGTCGTCGAGAATCGGGGCGAGCGCCCGCTTGAGCGTCTGTTCGCGGGCGACCTCGTTGACGAGGTGGACTTCGGCGCCCGAGAGCTCGATGTTGCTCGGCAGCAGGTCGAGGCCGGCGACGTTCGTCTTGAGGATCACGTCCTCCGCAGAGGTGCCGCGGTCGAGCAGCAGGTTGTTGATCGTTCGGTCGAGTTGGTGGGTCGGCACGCCGAGGCCGACAGAGAGCGCACCCTGCGGATCGAAATCCACCAGCAGGACGCGTCGGCCGAACTCCGCGAGTGCCGCCCCGAGATTGATTGTCGAGGTGGTCTTGCCGACCCCGCCCTTCTGATTGCACAGGGCGATCACCCGGGCCGGGCCGTGTTGCTGCAGGATCTTTGGCTCGACTCGCTTGCGGACGGGTCGACCGGTGGGACCGTTGGCCCCGGTGGGGGCGCTAGCGGCGGCCGGCGCCTGAGCTGCGGAAGCATCGGCATCCACGGCGGGGTGCTCGGGCAGCTCAGCAGCTCCCCCTGGCCCAAATGTCGACATGACGGCAAACCCCTTCGGCGATGTAGCGAGCTTGTGACTTCTCAAGAAACGGTCACGTGTCTATCGCGACTCTATGAGGCTCGAGCGGACGCGTGCAAGGAAACGGCGAAGGAGGTGGACCAAGACTTACCTCTGCGGCGGAATCAGCCGAGCGCACGCGGGTGCGACGCCACGTAGACCTCGCGCAGCCGGTCGACCGTGACCAGGGTGTAGATCTGCGTGGTGGTCACAGAAGCATGTCCGAGCAACTCCTGCACCACACGTACGTCCGCACCGCCGTCGAGCAGGTGCGTGGCGAACGAGTGCCGCAGTGTGTGCGGTGAAAGATTCTCTGCCAACCCGGCCTTCTCAGCGGTCGCGCGCAGGATGGTCCAGGCGCTCTGCCTCGACAGCGGGCCGCCCCGGGCGTTGAGGAACAGCGCCGCACTCCCCCGGCCGCCGGCCGCCAGCGCCGGTCGGCTGCGTACCAGATAGTCGTCGACGGCTCGCAAGGCGAACTTGCCGACCGGCACCATCCGCGTCTTGCCGCCCTTGCCGTGCAGCACGGCGGTCGCCCCGGAGCGGTCGATGTCGTCCACAGCGAGGCCGACCGCCTCGGAGATCCGTGCCCCGGTGGCATACAGCATCTCGAGGAGCGCCCGATCGCGCAGTGACAGCACGGTCTGGTCGAAGCCGGCGGCCTCGAGCAGTCGGTCGACCTCCTCGACGCTGATGGCCTTGGGCAGCCGCCGCGGCGCGGCCGGAGGGCGGACCCCACGGGCCACGTCGTCGCCGACGATGCCCTCCCGCTGGGCGAACCGATGCAGGCCCCGCACAGCGATGATCGCCCGGGCAGCTGAGCTGGCCGAGAGCGCCCGGCCGCCGTCACTGCCCTCCCTCAGTCGGGCCAGGTGCTCACTCACGTGCTGCTCGCGTACGTCGGCGATGTCCTCGACTCCCGCGGCCGCCAGGCCTTCGGCGTACCTGCGCAGGTCACGCCGATAGGCGGAAAGCGTGTTGGCGGCGACCGCCCGCTCCACCGCGAGGTGATCGAGGTAGCTGCGGATCACCGCACCTGGTGATCTGGCCTGCGGGACGGACGGTGATCTGGCGGGTGCCACCGCAGTCAGGACAGCGCCTCGGCCAAGGGGACGGACTCGATCCCGTGTGCTTCGCCGACCGCGGCGAGGGTGAGCTTGCCACCCACGGTGTTGACCCCCTTGGCCAGTGCGGGATCAGCGCCGGCCGCGTCGCGAAGGCCACGGTTGGCGAGTTCGAGCACGTAGGGCAACGTCACGTTGGTCAAGGCGTACGTGGACGTGTGCGGCACCGCACCGGGCATGTTGGCGACGCAGTAGAACAGCGACTCGGCCACCGGGAACGTCGGATCGGAGTGCGTCGTCGGGCGTGTCGATTCGAAGCAGCCGCCCTGGTCGACAGAAATGTCGACGAGCACCGATCCCGGCTTCATCCGGCCGACCAACTCGTCAGTGACCAGGGTCGGTGCTTTGGCGCCCGGCACGAGCACGGCGCCGATGACCAGATCGGCGTCGAGGCAGGCCTGCTCGATCTCGAAGGTGTTGCTGGCGACCGTCTGCAGGTGACCCTGATAGATCCGGTCCGCGGCACGCAGCTTCTCGATGTTGCGGTCGAGCAGAAGCACCTCGGCCTGCATGCCCAAGGCGATGGCCGCGGCGTTCATGCCCGACACGCCCGCACCGAGTACGACGACCTTGGCCGCATAGACGCCCGAAACGCCGCCCATCAGGACGCCGCGACCTCCCTCGGCCCGGAGCAGGCAATGCGCTCCGACCTGCGGGGCGAGCCGGCCCGCCACCTCCGACATCGGCGCCAGAAGTGGCAACGAGCCGTCGGGAAGCTGAACCGTCTCGTAGGCCACCGCGTCGGTGCCCGCCTGCAGCAACGCCTCGGTGCAGTCGCGGGAGGCGGCCAGATGCAGGTAGGTGAACAAGGTCTGTCCGGACCGCATCCGGTGGTACTCCTGCTGAACCGGTTCCTTGACCTTGAGGACGAGCCCGGCTTCGGCCCACACCTCGTCTGCTGTCGCCAGGATCTTGGCGCCTGCGGAGATGAAGTAGTCGTCCGGAATGGACGAGCCGAGACCGGCCGACTGCTCCACGACGACCTCGTGGCCGGCCCGCACCAACTCGTGGACGCCGGCCGGCG
>JBAVXU010000207.1:0-10536 GCA_049698415.1 Mycobacteriales bacterium | reverse complement strand
TCTCGCGGTCGCGCTTCAGGGCCTCGAGCCCGTCCCAGGTCCAGAAGCCGGCGGCGAGCCCGGCGGCGTGCGCGGCGCCGACCGCCGACAGGTCGCCGGCCACGGCACGCTCGACGCTTCGGCCGCTGATGTCGGCCTGCAACTGCATCAGTGTGGGGTTCGCCGTCGGGCCGCCGTCGGCGAGCAGCGTGGCTACCGGCCCGACGGCCCGGTCGACAGCGGCCACCACGTCCTCGACCTGGTACGCGACCGACTCCAGGGCCGCCCGCGCCACCTGCGCGACACCGGTGCCCAGGGTGATGTTGCTCAGAAGACCGATTGCCGACTCGTCCCACCACGGTGCGCCGAGCCCGGTGAAGGCGGGCACGAGGTACACCCCATCGCTGCCCACCGTAGCGGCCATCTCGGCCAACTCTGCCGGTGAGCGGCCGGTGAAGCGGGCCAACCAGCTCAGCGTCGCACCTGCTGCCCGGATGTTGCCCTCGACGGCGTAGGCCGGCTCGCCCAGATCCCAGGCGATCGTCAGGCAGAGACCGTCGGGCACACCCACCCGGGGGTCGGCGAGGCTCATCACCGATGCGCCGGTGCCATAGGTCGCCTTCACCTGGCCGGGGTGCCAGCCGGCATGCGCGAAGAGCGCGGCGTGGGAATCACCGAGCACACCGGTGACCGGTGTCCCCGCAGGCAGCGGTGGCAACTTGCCGGTGGTGGGAAAAGGTCCGAGAGAAGGGACGACGACCGGCAACACTTCGATCGGCACGTCGAACAGGTCGAGCATTCGCGGGTCCCACGCCCGGCGCTCAACGTCGAGCAGTTGCGTACGCGCGGCGTTGCCGATCTCGATCAGGTGCCCACCACCGAGGCACGCCACCAGCCAGGAGTCCACGGTTCCCAGACACAGCTCGCCCTGGCGGGAGCGGGACCGGTCCGGGTCGTAGTGGTCGAGCAGCCAACGCGCCTTGAGTGCGGAGAACATCGGGTCGAGCGGCAGCCCGGTCACCGAGCGGACGAGATCGCCCGCCCCGGAGCGCCGCATCGCGTGGCAGTCAGCTGCGCTGCGCTGGTCCTGCCAGCTGAGCATCGGGCCGAGCGGCGCTCCGCTGCGCCGGTCCCAGAGCACGAGCGACTCGCGTTGCGTGCTGAGGCCGATGGCGATCACGTCGATGCCCTCGCGTCGGCAGCAACAGTCGCCCACGGCTGTCAGGACGCTCTGCCAGATGTCCTCAGCGGACTGCTCGACCCAGCCCGGTTGTGGATGCGACTGCGTGAGCGATGCACTCGCCCGAGCGAGCACCGAGCCGTCGGACCCGATCAACAGCGCTTTGGTCGCGCTGGTGCCCTGGTCGATGGCCAGGATCACCTGCTCGGCGTCATCGGTCACCGATGAGGCTCCGAACCGCATCGATGATGCCCTGGGCTGTCAGCCCGAAGTGTTCGAGCAGGAACCCGGTGCTCCCGGTCGGAGCGAAAACGCCGGGTACGCCAAGGATCCGCATCGGAACCGGGGTGCTCTGCGCCACGAGCGAGGCGACGGCCGCACCGAGCCCGCCGGACACGGTCGCCTCCTCGGCGGTCACGATTCCCCTCGTCTCGCGAGCGGCCTCGAGAACGGCAGCACGGTCGATCGGGTCGACGAACGGCATGTTCACGACGCGTACGCCGATGCCGTCAACACGCAGCCGGTCGGCCGCATCCAGTGCCCTGGACACCATCGTGCCGATCGCGAACACGGTGACATCGGAACCCTCGGTGAGTTGGACCGCCGTGCCCGGCTCGAACGGTGAGCCGTCCGGTGTCACCGCGGGCACCTTGAAGCGCGGTATGCGCAGGTAGGCCGGACCGTTGATAGCCGCCGCCCAACGAACCGCTGCACGGGTCTGGACCGGATCGGCCGGCACGACGACGGGCAGGTTGGCGATCGCTCGCATCCACGACAGGTCCTCGATCGAGTGATGCGTGGGGCCGAGCTCGCCGTAGGCCATTCCCGGGCTCTGCCCGCACAGCACGACGTGCGCGTTGCTATAGGCGATGTCGGCCTTGATCTGCTCGGTGGCCCGGCCGGTCAGGAACGGTGCCGCGGCGGACACGAACGGGATCATCCCCCCGTTGGCGAGCCCCGCGGCGACACCGACCAGATCCTGTTCCGCGATGCCGACGTTGACCAGCCGGTCGGGGAACTCGCTGCGGAAGGCCGTGAGGTTGCTGGAGCCGACCGAGTCGTTGCACACCACGACGATGCGCTCGTCATGCCGGGCCAGCGCGATCAGTTCGTCGGCAAAGGCCTGCCGGCAGTCGAACGTCTCTGCGGGGCGCACCGAATCGACCGTCATGCGCTCAGCTCCGCCAGCGCGGCATGGGTCTGCTCGGCGTCTGGCACCTTGTGGTGCCACTCCACCCGATCCTCCATGAACGACACACCTTTGCCCTTGACGGTGTTCGCGATGACCGCGACCGGCCGGCCCGCTGCCGGCGTGCCGAAGGCGTCGAGCAACTGTTCGTAGTCGTGTCCGTCGACCTCGCGGACCTCCCAGCCGAAGGCACGCCACTTGTCCGCGAGAGGTTCGAGGCGCTTGGTCTCCTCCGTACGCGCGCCCTGCTGAAGCCGGTTGCGGTCGACCACCGCCGTGAGGGCGGCTAGGTCGTAATGGCTTGCCGTCATGGCCGCCTCCCAGTTGCTGCCCTCCTGCATCTCGCCGTCACCCATCACGACCACGGTCCGCCGGGGCGAGCCCTGCAACTTGGCCGCCAGCGCAGCGCCGACGGCCACCGGGAAGCCGTGCCCGAGCGGTCCGGTGTTGGTTTCCACACCCGGGACCTCCGTGCGGTTCGGGTGACCGTTGAGGGCGGACAGCGGTTGGGCGAAGCTGCCGAGCTCCGAGCGCGCGAAGAAACCGCAGCCGGACAGAACGGTGTAGAGCGCGACCGCGCAGTGCCCCTTGCTGAGGATGAACCGGTCACGCTCGGGCCACGAGGGATTCGCCGGATCAACTCGGAGCACGCCCACGAACAGCGACACGAGAATGTCGGTCACCGACAGGTCGCCGCCGACGTGTCCAAGTCCGGCATGGGAGATCGTTCGCACGATCGCCCGCCGGGTGTCCGTTGCCACGTCCCGAAGCAGCCCCGCTTGAGTCTGCCTGTCAGAGCCGCTCACACGCGAGCGCAAGGCCCGGTATTCAACGGCAGCCGTGCCGTCTGCAGGCAACATCACGAGGTCCCTTCACGAGGAAGCCGAATCGGCTCTCACCCCACCGGTACGACGCCCGCAGCGTCACGGGCGCCGCACCGATGGTTACTGCTAGCCCTGGACCGCGAAGTCCTTGACCTTGGCGGCGTTGGCCGGGGTGACCAGGACGCAGTCGACGGACTGCTTCTCAGCCTGACCCGTGCTCTTGGTCTTGATGTACTTGTCGGCCTGATCGACCGCCATCTGCGAGATCTGCGCGGCCGGCTGGAGGACGGTCGCCTTGATGCCGCCCTTGAGGATCGACGACACCACGTCCGGGCTCCCGTCGAACCCGACCACGATGACGTCCTTCCGCGAACCGAGGGCCGCGAGGGCGCCCAGGGCCATCGTGTCGTTGCCGGCGATAATGCCCTTGATGTCCTTGTGCGCCTGGAGCAGCGTCTGGGTCTTGGTCAACGCCTCCGCCTGATCCCAGTTGGCACTCTGTTGCGCGACCATCTTCAGGCCGGGGTACTGGTCGAGGATGCTGTGGTAGCCCTTGGAACGGATGCCGGCGTTGGTGTCGGTCTGCTTGCCCAGCAACTCTGCGTACGACCCGGTGTTGTTCATGAGCTTGGCGAATTCCTGGCCGCCGAGCGTCGCGCCCTGGTAGTTGTTGGACACGATCTGCACCGCAGCGACCCCGGTCTTGTTGATCTCACGATCGATCAGGAAGGTGGGGATTCCCGCGGTCTTGGCCTTTTGCACGGCCGCGATCGACGAGTCGGCACCGGCGTTGTCGAGAACGATCGCCGAGGCCTTGCGCGAGATCGCGGTGTCGATGGCTTGGCTCTGCTTGGTCGGGTCGTCGTCATGGGAAAGCACCAGCGTCTTGTAGCCGAGCTTCTTCGCCTCGGCGTCTGCTGCAACCTGCTCCGCCTTGAAGAAGACGTTGTCGGGTGACGGCGTGATGATGACTATGAGCTTCGACGCCGCGTTCTTGGTGGTCGTAGTCGACTTGGTGCCGCTCGACCCGCAGGCCGCCAACGTCAGGAGTGCTGCTACGCCGATGGCGAGGCCGATCATCCGTTTCGAGGATCTGATCTGTTCGAACATCTGGGTCCCTTTCCGAACGTGGATTGACGTACGTGGTTGCGCTGACGGTGATTGCAGTCGTGTCCCCCTATCGCGCCCCGAGGCGGGCTTGTACGCGCCCCTGCGCCTGCTCCATGACGACGGCGAGGATGATCACGCTGCCCTTCACCACCAGTTGCCAGAACGCGGAGACTCCGACAAGGACGAGTCCGTCGCTCAGGAACCCGATGACGAAGGCACCCATCACCGTCCCGACGATCGAGCCCTTCCCGCCGAACAGCGAGGTGCCGCCGAGGACAGCGGCCGCGATGGCGTTCAGCTCGAACGTCGTCGCGGTGTTCGGGTACGCCGCGCCGAGCTCGGATGTCAGCAGCAGACCGGCCAGCGCGGCACACGCGCCTGAGATGACGTAGACAGCCATCTTGATGCGCCCGGTCCTGATTCCTGACAGCACGGCCGCACGCTCGTTGCCACCGACGGCATAGACCCGGCGACCGAACGGCGTGCGAGTGGTCACGATGATGGCCGCGGCAGCCACCACAACCATGATCCAGACGGCGACCGGGATCCCGAGCAAGCTGCGTACCCCGATGATGTCGAAGCCGGTGTTGCCCCGCGCGGTTGAGCCGGAGAGGTCCGGGAACGTGCCGCCGTTGCTGCGCAGGTCGGCGAAGCCGCGGGCTACGTAGAGCATGCCGAGGGTCGCGATGAACGGTGCCACCCTCAGCTTCGTGATCAGTGCGCCGTTGACGGCACCGATCCCGGCGCCGACGAGAATCCCGAGCAGGATGACGACGATCGTCGAGAACCAGATCCGGTAGCCGAATAACGGCAGTCCGGCATAGAGCAGCCCGCCGGAGACCATCCCGGCGATGCCGGCGATCGATCCGACGGAGAGGTCGATGCCGCCGGTGAGGATCACGAACGTGACACCGATCGCCAGGATCGCGGTGATCGACACGTGCTTGCTCATCAGCAGCAGGTTGCTCGTCGTCAGGTAGTCCGAGGACAGCGCGCTGAAGATGAGGATGAGCAGGACGAGGACGATCAGCGTGCGCCCCTCGAGGATGAGTAGCACCGCCTTGGACAACTTGCGGCCGCCCTTGTCCGGCCTGGCCGGTGCAGGTGCCGTCGCGTCACTCTTCGCCGTGATGCTCACTGGCCCACCTTCATTGCCGTCTCGGATGCCGATGCGGTGACCAAGTCCTGTTCGTTGACCTGCCCTGCGGTGAACTCCGCAGTGATCCGGCCGCGCGCCATCACGAGGATGCGGTCGGCCATCGACAACACCTCGGACAGCTCGGAGGACACGAACAGCACCCCGAGCCCGTCCTCGGCCAGCCCGCTCATGGTCCGGAAGATCTCGGTCTTGGCCCCGACATCGATGCCGCGGGTCGGCTCGTCGAGGAGCAGCACCTTGGGTCCGGTGAGCAGGGCGCGGCCGACGATCACCTTCTGCTGATTGCCGCCGCTCAAGGACGTGACCGGCGCATCCAGCCCTGGGACCTTGATGCCCAGGTCGGCGACCTGCTGGCCGGCCATGGCAGCCTCGCGTCGGCGGCTGAGCAACAGCCGTCCCTTGATCGTCGACAGCGTCGACAGCAGCACGTTCTCCTGCACCGAGAGCGCCGCGACCAGCGAGTCGCGCTGCCGGTCCTCGGGCACGAGTGCCAGACCCAGGTCGAGGCGGCTCAGGACTGTGGACTTCGTACACAGCTTCCCGGCGACCCGGATCTCGCCACCGATGACCGCCCGGGAGCCGATGAGACATTCCATCAGCTCGGTGCGACCGGAACCCATCAGTCCGTAGATCCCGACGATCTCACCTCGGCGCAAGGTGAAGGACGCCGAGTCGACCACCGGCACCAGCCGTCCAGGTGAGGTCAGGTCCTTGACCTCGAGAACGACCTCGCCTGCCTTCGAGGCACTCCTCGAGAACAGGCTCTCCTGTGAGCGGCCGACCATCTCCTGCACGATCCAGGCCGTGTCCACTGCGGACAACTCGGCCTCGGCGACCATGCGACCGTCCCGCAGCACCGTGACGTGGTCGCCGATCCGACGGAACTCGTCGAGCTTGTGGGAGATGTAGACGACGGTCACGCCGTGCTTGCGAAGGTCGCCCATCACCTCGAAGAGCACGTCCACCTCAGGGTTGCTCAGCGCCGAGGTCGGCTCGTCCATGATCAGGATCCGGACGTCCTGCGAGAGCACGCGGGCGATCTCGACCAGTTGCTGCTGGCCGATGGGCAGGTTGCTCACGAGGGTCTTGGGGTCGAGCCGCTGGCCCAGCCGCTCGAGGGCGGCGGCGGCCTGGGTGCGTTGTTCGGCCAGGTCCACGAGCCGGTCACGACGCTGTAACTCGCGGCCGGCGAAGATGTTCTCGGCGATGCTGAGGTTGGGGAACAGGCTCAGCTCCTGGTGGATGATCCCGATGCCCTTGGCCATGGCGTCGCGCGGGGAGTGGAAGACGACCGGCTCGCCCTCGAGCAGAATCCGGCCCGAGGTCGGCTGCTCGGCGCCGGCCAGGATCTTCATCAGCGTCGACTTGCCGGCGCCGTTCTCGCCGACGAGGACGTTGACCAGGCCACGGCGAGCGGTGAAGGTGACGTCCGTCAGCGCATTGACCCCGCCGTAGGACTTGCTGACGTTCTCAGCAGCCAGGATCGGCACGTCGTTGCCGGCGCCCGTGCCGGTCATGCGGCAACGTCCAGGGTCACCGGGGTGACGACGATGTGTTTCGGATCGAGCAGCTGGAAGGCTCCTGCGAACGTCACCGTCTTCCCGGCTGCTCCGGCGAAGTTCTTGCCGCCGACGACGGTGGTGCGCACTCGCGTGTTCAGTGCCGTCGAGACGTCGGCGTAATCGATCTGATTGGTGAACTGGCTGAACTTGATGAAGCCGACGGCATCACGGATGGCGGTCCCGACGAACGCCGGGCCGATGGCTATCGAGAGGTCCGGCTTGCCGTCACCCGGTGCGAGATCGACCAGCAGCGAGCCGGTTGCCGAACGGTCGACCGACACCACCTTGCCGGTGCCCTTCACGAGGAACGCGTACGGACTGCCGGTGCCGTTCTGGCGTCCGTACTTCTGCGAGGCCGCGGCCGGGTTCGCGGCAAGTGCGGCAAGCACCGTCGAGGCGTCCTCGGACTTGTCGGTGACTGCGGGGACGACCTTGGAATCCCAGTTCTTCTCGACGTAACTCTTGGGGTCGAAGATCTTCCCGGACGATCCCGCTTGGGACGCTGCCCCACCATCCTTCTCGGCGACGTAGACGCCGGGCACCTTCGTGCAGCCCGTCAGGGTCAGGAGGGCACACAGGGCGAGCGGGAGGGCCAAGCGCGCACCACGGCCAGCCCACGACATCGCGCTCACCGGTTGGCTGCCGACCAGCCGGCAATCAGCGCCTCGTTGACGACGCGCTGGGCGACGAGCCCGTCCTGGGACGCGCGGGCGGCCTGCAACGCGCCGGCATCGAGGCGGTCGAGCACGCCCTCGAGTGCGTTGAGCATCTGGATGCTCGACCGCGCCGCAGATGCCGGATCCTCGCGGAACGGGAACTGGTCGAGCAGCATCGTCTGCTGCCAATCGATCGCTCGCGCCGCCTCGAGGAACTCCAGGGTCTCGATCAGGTGCAGCGATCCGACGGGAAGGTCGTCGTCCCACTCCCGCCAGTTGTCGTTGACCTCGAGGGAGACAAGCTTGCCGCGGGCTGCCACCGTGTGGACGACCTGAGCGGGCACTTCCTTGGCGAACAGCGAGTGCCCGAGATCAACGACGATGCCGACGTTGGAAACGCCCATGTCCTCGATCGCCAGCAAGGTCTCGGCCGCGGTCGCGAAGAAGATGTGGGTACGCGGCTCCTTCTTCTTGTACTCGATGGCGAACTGCATGTCCGGAGCGGATTCAGCAACCTCGCGCACCCCGTCGACCGCATAGCCCCACAGGGTTCGGTAGTCCACCTGGAACGGGAAATCGAAGCCGTCCTGCCCCGGCCAGAACTTGACGTAGCGCGCGCCGAGCGCGTGTGCCACGTCGACCGCCTGCTTGCCGAGGTCGATCGCTGCCCGACGCAGTTGAGGATCGGCATTGGTGAACGACCCGCTGCGGAACTGCCGGTCGTAGATGACGGGTGTCACCGCCTCAGCCCTCAGGCCGTGGTCCGAGAGCGCTGTTGCGATGTCGCCGGGCTTGAGGTCGCGCTCGGGCCACGGGTAGTTGATGTCGAGGGTCTCGAGCGACCCGACCGACGCGGCGCGCTTGATCGCTTCGAGCGTGCCGACTGCCGGACCGTACGCATTCGTGGCGTAACGATCGACCATCTGGCCGAACATCCAGATTCCTGCACCGTATCGGCGAGAGCTCATTTCTGAATATCCATTCGTTGATGACTATCCATGCGCTAAGTGATGTTTACTCGCATCCGACATCAACGTCAAGCACTCGCTCGAAACAGCTGACCGGGATGCGGGCGTGCTCGGCGGCCGTGGGACGCTGCCAAGAATTGCGTGCGAAGGGTGGTCGACGTGTCGGTGCTCGTGGTCGGTTCGGTGAACCAGGACTACACCGTCACCGTCCGTCGGCGGCCGGTACCAGGCGAAACCGTGGGCGATGCCGACTTCACGACGGCCGGTGGTGGCAAGGGTGCCAACCAGGCCAGCGCAGTAGCCCGCCTCGGGGGAAACGTACGACTGCTAGCTCGGGTCGGAGATGATCCCGAGGGCCAACACATGCGCGCCATGCTCGCCGACGCCGGCGTGGACATCTCCGCGGTCGAGCCCGTCGCCGGCGCGCGCACCGGGGCGGCGTTCATCACCGTCACGCCCGACGGCGAGAACACGATTGTCGTGGCCCCAGGCGCAAACCACGCGTTGACCGCGGCCGGCGTCGAAGCGGCGGGGCTCGCAGATGACCACTCCCGGGTACTCGTCATGCAGCTCGAGATTCCCATGGAAGCGGTCATGCGAGCCGCCGAGCTGACGAGCAGCACGATGCGGCTGGTACTCAACCTCTCCCCCGCTCGCGACGTGCCACATTCGCTGCTCATCCGAGCCGACCCGCTCGTGGTCAACGAGAGCGAGGCGGGATTCCTGCTGGGTCGATCCATCGATGGCATCGACGCCGCCCGTGCTGCGGCCGCCGACCTGGTCAAGCTCGGAGCCCGGTCGGCGGTGCTGACCGTCGGCGCGGCGGGTGCTGTCGCCGTTACGAACGGTGTGGTGACTCATGTGCCCGCTCCCGAGGTACGGGTCGTCGACACGACCGGCGCCGGGGACGCGTTCGTCGGGGCCGTTGCGCTGCGACTGGCCGAGGACGCCGACCTGCTCGATGCCGTACGCCTCGGGGTCCGCGCCGGGGCCGGTGCAGCGACACGGGCCGGTGCACGATCAGTCCCGCTGCGGGAGGACCTCCCTGCCGAGCCTCAGTGATCGCATCCAGGATGCATCGGGCAACACTGAGGACCTTTGCCCCTGACGTCATCGAGCCCCGATGGCGCAGGCTTGCGTCATGGAAATCGGACACCTCTCGCTCCGAGCGGTAGTCGTAGGGATCGATGAGACTCCCGCCGCGCTGAACGTGGTGCGCTGGGCGGCCCGCGAATCGATGCTGCACGGTGTGCCCTGGTCGTGGCGCACGCGTACTCGTACGCAGGCTCGCCAGGGTCGCCAGACGCGACCGCACGACGTTGGCAGGCAGATCAGATCGTCGAGGCCGGCGTGGAAGCCGCCTACTCGACCGCGCCCGGTATCGATGCGACGTCCTACGCCGCCGAGGGCGACGTGCGGACCGTACTGCTGGAGGCAGCACAACAGCCGACGTTGGTGGTGGTCGGCTCGCGGGGACGTGGGAGCACCGCTGCCCTCCTCCTCGGGTCGACGGGAATCGATCTGGCCGGGCACGCGAGTTGTCCCGTCGCGATCATCAGACAGCCGGAGCCGGAGGGTGGGGGGCTGTTCGCGGGCGCCGTGGTCGTCGGGATCGCCGGCGCCGAAGCCTCGTCAGTGACGGTTGGTTTCGCCTTCGCCGAGGCAGCATGCCGGGGGGTGCCGCTGGTAGCCGTGCACGTGGGCGCCTTCAGTTCGATCGACGCGTGGCGCGACGAAACGTTCGACGAGTTGCACGAGGAGCGGGACGACGGTGGCTGGGCACTGCTGGAGGTCGCCGTCGAGCCCTTCCGCGTGACGTACCCCGGGGTGCGCGTCAAGCTGGCCCTTCGCTATGCAGTGCCCGCGGTCTCCGGCCTGTTAGCCGCGGCTGAAGGCGCTGCGCTGCTCG
>JBAVXU010000206.1:0-4585 GCA_049698415.1 Mycobacteriales bacterium | reverse complement strand
GCGCGGACCCGTCGGAACCGGACGGCTCCTCGTGCGCGGCACGGTCGGACGGGTCGGCCGGCTGGCGGTGACCGAGGGAGCCCGCGGCACCGGGATCGGCGCGGCCCTGCTCTCAGCCCTGGAGCAGGAGGCGATCGGGGCCGGCCTGGCGTCGATCGAGTTGCATGCGCAACTGCCGGCCCGTGGGTTCTACGAGCGGGCGGGGTACGCCGCTGTCGGGCCGGTCTTCGCCGAGGCCGGCCTCGACCATGTCGCGATGCGCAAAGCTCTTCCGCTGATCCGGGCGGTCGCCGATTCCGATTCGGCCGCGCTCATCGCGCTGATCGGCGACTGCTGGGCCGCATACCCCGGCACGGTGATGGACGTCGACGGCGAAGAGCCGTGGCTCCGGGCACCAGCGACGGCGTATTCGACGTGGCGCGGACAGATGTGGGTGGTGACGCTCGACGGCGCGGTTGTCGCGTGCGCCGGCATCAAGCCGCGCGAGGATCACGCAGAGCTCAAGAGCCTCTACGTCGCAGCCGCCGCCCGGCGGCGCGGCCTGGGGGAGCGGTTGACCGGGTTGGTGGAGGATGCCGCCCGGCGATCCGGCCTTCGGCAGATGCGGCTCTGGTCGGATACGCGGTTCACCGACGCCCACCGGCTCTACGACCGTCTGGGATACGCCAGACTGCCAATGGTGCGGGAGTTGCACGACTTGTCGAACAGCGTTGAGTACGGCTATCAGAAGGATCTCTAACTGCCTGTCGCGCCTGACTCCGATGGTCGGCCGTCCGTGTTAGAACTTGAGTTCGGACCCCTGGGATCGCGCCGGGCAGAGACGGGAGTTGGCAGCCTCGATGAGTGACTCGTTCGTGCACCTCCATGTGCACACCGAGTACTCCATGCTCGACGGCGCCGCGCGGCTGACCGACCTGTTCGCGGGCTGCCAGGAGATGGGCATGCCGGCCATCGCGATGACCGATCACGGCAATCTCTTCGGCGCCTACGACTTCGCGACCAAGGCCAAGGCGGCCGGTGTGACGCCGATCCTGGGCACCGAGGCCTATCTGGCGATCGGCAGTCGCTTCGACAAGCGGATGCCCGCCGACGGGCCCAAGCGGCGCACTCCCTACACCCACCTGACGATCCTCTCGACCGGTCAGGAGGGCTATCGCAACCTCGCCCGCCTGTCGACCAAAGCCAGCCTCGAGGGTCACTACCTCAAGCCGAGGATGGATCGCGAGCTGCTCGCCGAGCACTCCGCCGGCCTCATCGCCACCACCGGTTGCCCCGGCGGCGAGGTGTCCCAGGCGCTCGAAGCCGGCGACTACGCCAAGGCGAAGCGGATCGCGGCCGAGATGGCCGACATCTTCGGCAAGGACAACTACTTCGTCGAGCTCATGCAGCACGGCAACGACATCGAGCGGCAGACCTTCCCACAGTTGGTCCGCCTCGCCGGTGAGCTGGGTCTTTCGTTGCTTGCCACGAACGATCTCCACTACACCCGGCAGGAGGATTCCGTCGCCCACGAGGTGCTGCTGTGCGTGCAGACCGGGGCCACCCTCGCCGACCCGCAGCGGTTCCGCTTCGAGGGCGACCAGTTCTATCTCAAGTCGCCGCAGGAGATGCGCCATATCTTCCGCGAGCTGCCCGAGGCCTGCGACAACACCCTCGCCATCGCCGAGCGGATGCAGCCCTACGACTTCGCCTACCGCGACCTGCTGCCGCGCTTCCCGGTGCCCGAGGGTGAGACCGAGGCTTCCTGGCTGCGCACCGAGGTCGAGCGCGGGCTGGCCAGGCGCTTCCCGAGCGGCCTGCCCGACACCCACCGGGAGCGTGCGGAGTTCGAGGTGGCGGTCATCAACCAGATGGGCTTCCCGGGCTACTTCCTCGTGGTGGCCGACCTGGTCCGCCACGCCAAGGACAACAACATTCGAGTCGGTCCCGGCCGCGGCTCGGCGGCGGGCGCGCTGATCGCCTACGCCCTGGGGATCACCGAACTCGACCCGCTGGAGCATGGCCTGCTGTTCGAGCGCTTCCTCAATCCCGAGCGCGTCTCGATGCCCGACATCGACATGGACTTCGACGAGCGCCGCCGTGGCGACATGATCCGCTACGCCACCGAGAAGTACGGCGAGGAGCGGGTCGCGCAGATCATCACCTACGGCACGATCAAGGCCAAGCAGGCGGTGAAGGATTCGGCCCGGGTCCTGGGCTACCCCTACGGGGTCGGCGAGCGCCTGACCAAGGCGATGCCGCCGCCGGTCATGGGCAAGGACCTGTCGCTGGCCGGCATGTTCGACCCCAAGAACTCCAGGTACGGCGAGGCGAGTGAGTTCCGGGCCACCTACGACAGCGACCCGGACACCAAGCGGGTCGTCGACACCGCCCGGGGGCTCGAGGGGCTCAAGCGGCAGTGGGGGGTCCACGCCGCCGGCGTGATCCTGTCCCGCGAGCCGTTGATGGACGTCATCCCGGTGATGCGCCGCGAGCAGGACGGCGCGATCATCACCCAGTTCGACATGGGCGCGTGCGAGTCTCTCGGCCTGCTCAAGATGGATTTCCTCGGACTGCGCACGCTCACCGTGCTCGACGACTGCCTGCTCAACATCGAGGCCAACCGCGGTGTCAGCGTCGTCCTCGAAGACCTGGGGCTCGACGACAAGGCGACCTACGAGTTGCTCTCCCGCGGCGATACCCTGGGCGTGTTCCAACTCGACGGCGGCCCGATGCGCTCGCTGCTGCGGGCCATGGCGCCGGACAACTTCGAAGACATCTCGGCGGTGCTCGCGCTCTACCGGCCGGGGCCGATGGGTGCCAATGCACACAACGACTACGCCGAGCGCAAGAACGGCCGCAAGCCGATCGTCGCGATTCACCCGGACCTGGCCAAGCCACTGGAAGAGATCCTCGGCGACACCTACGGGCTGATCGTCTATCAAGAGCAGGTCATGGCCATCGCCCAGCAGCTGGCCGGCTACACCCTCGGGCAGGCCGACCTGCTCCGCCGAGCCATGGGCAAGAAGAAGAAGTCCATTCTGGACAAGGAGTACGTCCCGTTCTCCGAGGGCATGCAGAGCCGCGGTTACACCGACTCGGCGATCAAGACGTTGTGGGAACTGCTGGTCCCGTTCTCCGACTACGCCTTCAACAAGGCGCACACCGCCGGCTACGGCCTGGTGTCGTACTGGACGGCATACCTCAAGGCCAACTATCCGGCCGAATACATGGCGGCCTTGCTCACCAGCATGCGCGACGACAAGGACAAATCCGCGCTCTATCTGGGTGAATGCCGGCGGATGGGCATCAAGGTCCTGCCGCCCGACGTCAACGAGTCCGATGCGGGCTACACCCCGCGCGGCACGGACATCAGGTTCGGGCTCGGTGCGATCCGCAACGTCGGCGCCAATGTCGTCGCATCGGTCGTGCGGAGCCGAGAGTCCAAGGGTCGTTTCGCCGACTTCTCCGACTTCCTGCGCAAGGTCGAGCCGGTGGTCTGCAACAAGAAGACCATCGAGTCGCTGATCAAGGCCGGTGCGTTCGACTCGCTGGGGCACAGCCGGCGCGGCCTCCTGCACGCCCACGCCGAAGCCGTCGACTCCTGCCTGGAGACCAAGCGGGCCGAGGCGATCGGCCAGTTCGACCTGTTCAGTGCGGGCGACCCCGCCGGCGCCGAGTCGCCCGGCGACACGGCGTTCGTGGTCTCCATCCCGCTGGGCGAATGGCCCAAGGCCGACCTGCTCAGGTTCGAGCGGGACATGCTCGGCCTCTACGTCTCAGACCATCCGCTGCTCGGCATCGAGCACCTGCTCTCGGGCATCGCCGACACGTCGGTCTCCGCGCTGACCGGCGAGGCGGTGCCCGACGGCCAGATCGTGACCATCGCCGGAATCCTGTCCACGGTCACCCGCAAGGTGACCCGGCAGGGTCATCCGTGGGCCGTGGCAGCGGTCGAGGACCTCGACGGTTCCATCGAGGTGATGTTCTTCCCGAGCACCTACAACCAGGTGGCCGCGTTGCTCGCCGAGGACGCGGTGGTGGCCGTCCGCGGGCGGCTCGACAAGCGCGAGGACGTTCCCAAGCTGGTCGCGATGGAGTTGTCACTGCCCGACGTCTCGACCGCGCCCCGCGGCCCGGTGGTCGTCTCGCTGCCCGCCACCCGATGCACTCCGCCGGTGGTGGAGCAACTCAAGGCGGTGCTGGCGACCCACCCGGGTACGACCGAGGTGCACCTGCAGTTGCTCAACGGCGAACGACGTACGGTCCTGCGTCTCGACGACGGTCTGCGGGTCACCGCGACCGCTGCGCTCTACGGCGATCTCAAGGCGTTGCTCGGGCCGGCCAGCGTCGGCGGTTGAGCACCGGACTCGGCCGCGGCGTCGCCTTTCGGGGCACGGTGTGGACGGGAGGTGCGGCCGCACCCTACGACGGCGTGATCGTGGTCGACGGCGCCGGCACGATCGTCCGGCTCGGTCCGGCCGAGACCCTGCCCGAGGCCCTGCCCGAGGGCCTGCCGGTCCTGGGCGGTGCCGGATGCTGGGTCGGCCCGGGGCTGGTCGACGCGCACGTGCACCTTGCCTTCGGCGGTCCCGATGAGGCGATG
>JBAVXU010000205.1:0-1652 GCA_049698415.1 Mycobacteriales bacterium | reverse complement strand
TGCGGCCGACGAGCACGATTCGATCGTCGGTCAGCTGCTCCAGGGTGTAGGTCAGCTCGGTGCTGATGCCGGCGATCTTCGACGTGTTGTGCCAAGAGGAGCCGACGGTCACCGGCCCGTCGTTGGTGCGCACGCAGCGCACAGTCCCTGGATCCCACTGCTCGGCGTGGGCGAAGTCGGCGAGGAACGGAACGACGATCTCCGGCGGAGCGTCGACGCTAAACTTGCGGGATACGGTGCTCATGGCAGATCCCTGTCCCTCTCGGGGACGAATCATCGGTTTGACGGATGCGCCCCACCCTTGCCAGGTTGAGCGCCGAAATGCCCACCTATTGACCATGCCCGCGGTGTCCGCTCCGGTTTCAGTGGCTGTGGCCGCCGGTGAGCATGGTGCCGGCCAAACTGACGATGAAGACGAGCTGCAGGAGGCTCGGGGAGAGGGACACCGTGGTCCGTCGGCTCAGCACGGCCAAGCTGGCGCCGGCGAGGAGCAGCTCGTCGACGGTGGCCAGCACGTCTGGGATGCCGGGGACCTCGGGTCGGTTGATGTCGGGTCCGAAGGGTAGGCCGGCGGTGCGCGAGAGCACCCACAACGCGACGACAACGAGGCTGCCGACGGCCGCCACCCTCAGCAGACGCCCGCTCGGCCGCGCCCAGATCACCGCTCCCACCCCGAACTGCGCTGCGGCGATGGCGCCTAAGAACAGCGCCGCGAGCGGCCATTCAGCCAGGTGGGCGGCACTCGCCTGGGCGTGGATGATTCCCGACGCCCAGGCGAGTGCTCCGAGCAGCAGCGCCGGCCGACCGCGTGCCGTCGGCAGGCCGAGAACCGGGCCGCCGCCGCTGCTGGCGGTGGAGCTCCCCACTCGGGTCACGCCGTCCGCGGCCGGACTGTACCCGTCTGATGCGACGCGAGTCCAGCCGCGATGCCGACGGCAGCGATAGCGAGGTGCAGCACGTTGTCGGCGCCGTTGATCGCAACGATGCCCAGCACGTTCGAGCCGGCAATCAGACCGTAAACCGTGACGATGGCGTAGACGGCGCCGAAGCCGAGCGCGAACAGGCGCCCGCCTGCGGCGGTGCGGGCCAACGCGAGACCGAGCAGGCCCGAGGCGATGTGGACGATGTTGTGCCAGCCGTTGACCTTGAACACGATGAGGTCGCTGCCCGCGGGCGACGATCCGGTCCCGAACGACGAGTTCACGAAGAACCCGGCGATCCCGACCAGAAGCAGGACGGCGCCAAATACAAGAGCGTAAAGCTGGGCTGGGGTCTGTTCACGGTTCATCGATGCTCCTCCAAGGTAGGTGTCCGAATGTGTCCCCGGCGGAGCGAGCTGCCCGCGCAGATCTAATCCGCGGCAACCTACCCGCCTTGAGCTGGGCGCAACCTCGCACTTCGCTGGGCCCCGGCGCCCCCGCCACCGTCCGCATGCTGGTCTCAACCTGAATCCACCGCTGGCGCCATCTGGACCTCGGGTCGACTCGGTGCATGATCGAGTGCGAGCTAGTGCGGGTGCTGGCCATGCTCACGCTCAACCAAGGCGATCGCCTCGGTGCCGAGGTCGACGCGTTTGTGCGGCTGATCCAGGAGCGCGCTGGGCACGCGATGGAGTACGCCTCAAGCGACGCACATCGGGAGTCCCTGCCACA